>CAIYBH010000213.1 GCA_903924405.1 uncultured Planctomycetaceae bacterium
CGCCAGTGCCGCACTGGCCGCCAGTATTTTTCATTACGGAACATACACGATTCAGGAAACCAAACGGTACATGGCCGACCGCGGAGCGGTGGTGCGTTTGTGACGTGAACTCTGGCGCGAATCGACACTGTGAATGGGAATATTCACTGTGGTATCCAAACCAGCATCTGCGGGGCCTCTGGCAAAGTACTCCCGTGTGTTGCGTTGCGTGACAGTGCTCGCGGTTGTCGCAGCGAGTGTGAAGGCATCGGTCGTTCCAAAGGCGAACTGATCCATTCACATGGCTCTGGCAAGGTCTTCCGGATCCGGAATTCCGATGTAAGGAAGCTGGCGGTACTGTTCGTTATAATCCAGGCCGTAGCCGACGACGAAGTGATCCGGAATCTGAAATCCCACATAGTCCGGCTGAAATGGCACCTCGGTTCTTTCCGTTTTCCACAACAGCACTGCGGTTTTCAGGCTGGCTGGTTGCTGAGTCGCCTGGAGTTCGCTGAGCAGCCTTGAAATGGTGCGTCCTGTGTCAAAGATATCGTCGATCAGCAGGACGTCTCGACCGCTGAGGTCGGCAAGCAGAGAGCGGTCGGTGGAAAGTTCGCCAGCCGTTGTGCGGGTGCCGCCGTAACTGGACGCGGAGACGAAGGACACACGAAGGGGCAGGCTGATGGCTCGGATTAAGTCGGCCAGCAGTACGAGGCTACCGGTCAGAACACCGACCACTGTCAGTGAGCGCCCCGCATAGTCTTCTGAGATCTGCTGCCCAAGTTCCCGCACTCGGTCGTGAATCTGCTGTTCCGTAATCAGCACCTGCATATTGTTTCTCTTTGACTGCAAAATCCCGGGATCCTGAGCAGTGTGACCTGCCGGAGAATTACCGATCGGGGAGTTTAGCATTTCCCTGGTCGGCATTCGCTGCCATCATTCCCACAAACCTGTTCAATTCCCACAACTGTCTCGCCGACAGTGCCGCACCGCAGGTGCCCTGCCCTGCCGATGTTCGGTGATTTCAGCGAGGAGCCTGATTCATGACTGAAAATGACTTTATTGCCGGAATCAGTCGCCGTTTTCCGAAGCAGCCACCCGTTCTGGTTGGAATTGGTGATGACGGCGCTGCTGTGCAGGTGACTGGTCAGAGGCCTGTCATTGTCGTGACCGACATGCTGCTGGATGGAACACATTTTCATCTTTCCGAGATTGATCCGCGGCTGGCAGGGCGCAAGGCTATGGCGGTCAATCTGAGCGACCTCGCAGCGATGGCTGCGCGCCCGACGGCCGCCTTTGTCTCCCTGGCGGTACCCGTAAATCGATCCCGACTGCCTGCAAATTTCCTGGACCGCCTGTACGATGGGTTCGAGGAACTGACCAGACAGTACAATTTCTCTCTGGCCGGTGGCGATACCAATTCATGGGAGGGGTCGTTTGCGGTCAACGTCTGCCTGTTGGGGGTGCCAGTATCAGACACGATCCCGCTGCGTTCCGGGGCTCAGCCAGGCGATCTGCTGTATGTTTCCGGCCCGTTGGGCGGCAGTCTGCATCATCAACGGCATTTGCTGTTTTCACCGCGATTCGATGCTGCAGAATGGCTGGTAAGTCACACGAAACTGACAGCCATGATGGATATTTCTGACGGACTCTCCATGGATCTGTCACGAATGATGCTGGCCAGCGGCACGGGCGCGTTGCTGGAGGCCGCTGCAATCCCGATCCATGAGGATGTCCCGGGACAGCTGTCTCCTGAGGCTCGACTCACGGCTGCGCTTGGTGACGGGGAAGACTTTGAGCTTCTGTTTACGGTTCCGGAAGACCGGGCGACGGCCCTTGCAGAAGCACCGCTCCCGCTGCGATTTCACTGTGTTGGCAGGGTCGTTGAGGAACCGGGCTTGCGAATCAGGACCCTGTCCGGTGACATTGCCACCGTGGCAGCCAGCGGCTGGCAGCATCAGGTGTGAACGAAAAAGGGGTCAGGTCTCTTTTCGGGTTCGGAATACTAACGCAAAGTGGGAGTGAGGCGAGAGATGCGGGGGGGCCTCGCTGGCGCTTCGGGTTGGTATGAAAGGCACCGCCTCAAACACAGTATTCGGTGAACGAAAAAGGGGTCAGGTCTCTTTTCGGGTTCGGAATACTAACGCAAAGTGGGAGTGAGGCGAGAGATGCGCGGGGGCCTCGCTGGCGCTTCGGGTTGGTATGAAAGGCACCGTCTGAAACACAGTATTCGACAAGACCCCTTCTCCCCGCTGGGGAGAAGGGTTTGGGGTGACCATTTTACTTGCCCAGCTCTCGTACCAGCTGGTCTGCTCCGTAGACGACCTGCAAAGCTTCTCGCAGTGCACTGGAGTGAACCGACACGGATCGGGACTGTTTTTCCGTGTAAACATAGTTCCCGGACAACGACTGGATGTTGCCGTCGAAAATCAGTCCGACGAGTTCACCGTTGCGGTTGACCACAGGGCTGCCTGAGTTGCCACCAATGATGTCGGCTGTGGAAACGAAGTTGAACGGCGTGGATCCATTCAGGCGTGACTGGGCCGCTTTCCATGATTTGGGCAATGTGTAGTCGGTCTGGCCCACATGCTGTTTTTCATGTTCAAAGGCACCACCCAGTGTCGTCCAGGCCGGTATCTGTGCTCCATCCTGTTCGTAGCCAACGACCGGGCCAAAGGCGAGTCGGAGTGTGAAGGTGGCATCTGGATACACAGAGGTACCGAGGACCGCGAAACGAGCTTCGGCGACGCTGGCGTAGGCCTGTCGATCCTGTTCGTCCAGTTCTTCAGTGATGGCACGAATGCGCCGGGATTCCGGGTTGATGATGCGTGCGAGTTGAATCAACGGATCGTCAGATTTCTCGATGGCCTGCAAACCACCGGCAGCGAGTTCCTTCCGGAAGGCCACGTCGGCCAGCTTTGTTCCTCGAATCAACTCGGCCGCACGTTCGGCAGGGCCTTTGTTGTTCAGAATCTGCAGGCAGAGTTCATCATCTCCACCACGCTGCTCAAGCGTTTTCGAGATGGAATCGGCCAGCAGCACCTGGTCAAGGTCGGCATAGATCGGGGCTTCGGAATACAGTTGCTGCAGCAGCGATTCGCGGCCGGCGTCAGCAAACTCGGGCAACCGTTCTTCAGAAGGCTTGCGATCTTCTTCAGCCATCTGAACCAGTTGCAGGGCGATGCCGTACAGCTGCGAATTGACCGACACACCCTTCTTCAGAAGTTCTGTGCGTTTGGTTGTGGTGGCAGCGATGGACTTCCATGCCTGGGCCAGTGGCTGCAGCTCCGGGTTGGCTGCAATGGCCTTGAGCAATTCTGTTTCGGCTGCCTGCTTTTCTGCCATGACCTGAGGGTCCTGCAGGCCGGCAAGCATACCGAGACGAGCTTTCCGGGAATTCTGGACGCCGAACAGATCTTCGCGTGCCCGTCGAGCGTTTTCCTTGCCTCGCAAACCGTACTGCTGCAGGACAATTTCCATGCGTCGCAGATTGGTCAGGCCGGCTGGTTGAGCGACATCCCGCTGATATTTCAGCGCATCCATCGTCAGAATGCGACTGGTCCGTCCGGGATGACCGGACACGAAAACCACATCTTTCTCTGCGGGACCGCTGGCGGACCAGCGGAGGAAATGTTCGATGTTTGCCGGCTTGTCATTTTCGTAAACCCGAAAGATGCAGGCGTCGAGGCAGAACCGTGGATATTCGAAGTTATCGGCGTCACCGCCGAAGAAAGCGATGGCGGTTTCCGGTGCCCAGACCAGTCGCACATCGGTGTACTTGCGATACTGATACAAGTGATAGCGACCGCCACCATACAGAGTTGTCACGGTGCTTTTCAGCCCTGTGGTATCGAGTGCGGATTTTTCGATTTTTGCGATGACGGCTCGTCGCGCAGCCACCGCCTGCTCCGGCGTCATTTCGGAGGTCACGGCGGCCTTGACCTGATCGGTGACGTCCTGAATCTGCACCAGCTGGTTCAGTTCCATGTCCGGCGCTTTCAGTTCCTCGGCCGGTGTTCTGGCGAGGTAGCCGGCTTCCATGATATTACGCTCTGGCGTTGACAGCTTGGCCAGTGTGTCAGAACCGACGTGGTGATTGGTCAGCACCAGTCCTGTACTGGAGATAAAGGAACCGGATCCCCCCACATTGAAGCGCACGCTGGACTTCATCAGATGGCTGGCCCATTCGTCAGATGGTTCAAAGCCATAGCGCTGTTTCAGTAACTCACGTGGCAGGCCGTTGAACAGCCACATACCTTCATCTGCCACGGCCAGCATCGGGGCCAGCAGCAACATTGCACTCAGTACCAGCAATGCCCTCTTCATTCCTACCTCACATCAATAATAGAGCACATCAAAAGAGCCGGAGTTGTCGGGATGACAACTACGTGTTCAGATCATAGCCGGTCGGACGTCGGGACAACATTCTGACGCGGGAATTCCCGGTGAGAGTAGCCGGTTTTCGATGCTCTGGCGATCTCTGCCCTGTTCGATGCCCGCGGCGGCCCTCCCCTGTTCCGGCCGAAACTCTGATTCCCGATGATGGCGGGCGGAAGTGTGTGGAGACGGGAATTTCCCGAGCGGAGAGTCAGGTGACGCACCGGTCGATCGCCGCAAACGGCACGGGGAATGCGTGAAGGTGACTGGAGTGCGAATTTGTCAGTGTAAGACGTGAAGGGAGAGAGACCAGTGGTGGAAGATCACCGACCGGATCTGCGTTCGCCGTGGTTGCTGGCAGTGTGGCCGGGCATGGGGCATGTGGCTGTGGCAGCCGGGTATTACCTGATTGCCCGCATGCGAATGTCTCTGTTGACGGAATTGAATGTTCGACCATTTTTTGAAGCCGATCATGTGGACGTTCAGGGTGGTGTGATCCAGCCGGGCCATGTACCTCGGAGTCGTCTGTTTGTATGGCGCGCTCCGGAGGGGCAGAATGACGTGCTGGTACTGCTCAACGAGGCCCAGCCTCAGACGGGCAAAGATCGCTTTTGCGGTCAGGTGATGGATCTTGCTGTCAGTCTGGGGGTGAGTCGGGTGTTTACGCTGGCTGCGATGGCCACAGGTATGAATCCGGAGAGTGTGCCGCGGGTGTTTGGGATCACCACAACCAGCACAGGACTGGCGGAACTGGAGCATTTGAATGTTCCGGCTCTGGAGGACGGACAGATTTCGGGGTTAAACGGATTGCTGCTGGCGGCTGCGATGGAACGCGGCCTTGAAGGCACCGGGCTGCTTGGAGAAATTCCAAGTGTTTTTTCGCAGTTCCCCTTTCCTGCGGCGTCACTTGCTGTACTGCGTGTGTTCAGGACGATGGCTGATTTTCCACTGGATTTCAGCGAGCTGCAGAAGCAGTCAGAGGCGCTGAAGGCACAGCTTGCAAAATTACTGCTGCGACTGCAGCAGCAGATGGAAAAGGAGTCGCTCGGAGACGATGAGTCGGATGAATCCGGCCATCCGGAACAATCGACGGCGACGGACGTTGCAGAACTGGAACCCGACGAGGAGCGGAAGATCGAGCAGCTCTTCGGTGAGTGTCAGACGGATCGTTCCCATGCCTACCAGCTGAAGAATGAACTGGATCGTCTGGGGGTCTTTGCAAAGTACGAAAATCGCTTTCTTGATCTCTTTCGAACGGAGTCGGAATCCTGAGGTCAGCGGCCGGCCCGCGCTGCGGAAGGCTCACGGGCAAGTGTGTGTGCCTGCGAAGGCAGGCACTTCTGCCTGTTGTGCCACAGGCTGCTACGCGGACGATGGCGCCGCGGTGGCGAACGGGCTTGGACGGGGGGCGTCTCACAAACATTCGATGGCCGACACATGGAAAATTCGGGGAGACTCGCGGATGTTTCGTGACCGAGTTGATGCCGGGCAGCAGTTGGCTGCTGCGGTGAAATCGCAAGTGCGTCCCCTGCCTGATCTGGTTCTGGGGATACCGCGAGGAGGTGTTCCTGTAGCGGCTGAGATCGCTGCGGCACTGGGGGTACCTCTGGACGTGCTGGTCGTCAGAAAGCTTGGACATCCCGACAATCCGGAATACGCGATCGGTGCCATTGCGGGAGGGGGAATTCTGATTCTGCACCGGCAGGCTGGTGTGGCAGAGCGAGATCTGGCCGGGATTCTGCAGCGGGAACGTGAAGAATTGCGAAGGCGAGAGGCCAGATTCCGCGGCCAGCGACCGGCGCAATCCGTTGCCGGGCGTTCAGTGCTGCTGGTGGATGATGGGCTGGCGACGGGGGCCACGATGCAGGCGGCGATTGCTGCCTTGCGAATGCAGCACGCGAGGCAGGTGTCTGTTGCTGTGCCTGTGGCTCCTGAGGATGTTTGCCGCCGTCTGCGTGTGGAGGTTGCGGAGTTTGTCTGCCTGCTGGAACCGGAAATCTTCGCCGCTGTTGGTGACTTTTACCGCGACTTTGCTGCCACCAGCGATACAGAAGTGGTGCGCCTGCTGGAGCAGTCTCGAACGGCCTGTATACCGGACCGTGGAACGGACTCAGAGGCTGTCGGAACGGACTCTGTGTTCAGTTAGTGGATTCCTCGGGCTTCAGCTGGAAGCTCGGGGGACAAGAGCCCTTCCATCCTTGAACGGGATTGAAACGGCAAAGCATGACTTATGATGTCGTCGAATGGGACGGGAAGTTTCCGTGACTTTCCGGGACGGCGGGAGTCTCGACGATTCGTAGTGGACCGGGGGGGATGTTCTCGGGTAGACTGGGGTTCGTGGAATCTGTGGGCTCGCCTGATAATCACTGCGAGCACCTTCGAACTGTGGAGTGGTTGATCGGGAGTGGTCTTCCGTTTGCGGTGTTCCTTGCTGATGCGTGGTGGATTTCATGAGTTGTACACGACGGTTTCAACTGGTTGGGTATCTCCTTGTTTCGGGGTTGCTGACTTGCCCGACTGTGGTGTCGGTACGGGCGGACCAGGGACCGGCCGTCAGCTTTGTGAATGACGTGTTGCCGATGTTGACGCGTCATGGCTGTAATGCCGGAGTTTGTCATGCCAAAGCGGGAAACGGCCAGAACGGCTTTCAGCTTTCGCTGCTGGGGTTTGAAGCGGCTGAAGACTATGAGCATCTGGTGAAAGAGGCACGCGGCCGGCGACTTTTTCCCGCGGCACCTGAAAAAAGTTTACTGCTTCAGAAGGCGACTGGTGCGGTACCGCACGGTGGTGGTCGCAGGATCACGGAAGATTCAGAGGCCTGGAAAATTCTGCGGGACTGGATTGCACAGGGAGCCGCCTGGGATGGCGACACAGCGCCGCAGATGACGGCATTGAGTGTCGAGCCCGGTCGCGGGCTGGTCCCCAGACATGCGACACAGCAACTGAAAGTCGTCGCACACTTTGCGGATGGCCAGCAGCGTGATGTGACCGCCAGGGCGCTGTACGAATCCAACGATCGGGCGATGGCGGAGGTTTCAGAGACCGGATTGATGACGGCTTCTGATATTCCGGGAAAAGTGTCAGTCATGGTGCGTTACCAGGGACAAGTTTCGGTATTCAACGCATCGATACCTCTGGGAACCGAAACAGGACCACTGCCGCCGGCGTCTGGTTTTGTGGATGATCTTGTATTTGCCAACCTGAAAGACCTTGGGATACCGCCGTCAGCTTCGGCGGACGATGCCACATTTCTGCGTCGTGTGACGCTGGATATTGCGGGGCGGCTTCCGACGGCTGAAGAATCACGAGAGTTTCTGGAGAATACCGCGTCAACGAAGCGGGACGAGGTGATTGATCGTCTGCTGGCAAGCCCGGAGTATGCCGATTTCTTTGCCGGCAAATGGACGGCACTACTGAAAAATCGCCGCGATGATGCCAGCGATATCACCTCCAATTTTGCGTTCCATGCGTGGGTCCGTGACAGTCTGCTCAGCAATAAACCTTATGATCAGTTTGTGCGGGAGTTACTGGCGGCGACGGGAACGGTTATCGCCAACCCACCGGTGGCCTGGTACAAGCGAGTGCGTGAACCTAAGCAGCAGCAGGAAGATGTGGCGCAGCTGTTTCTGGGTGTGCGAATGCAGTGTGCACAGTGTCATCATCATCCCTTTGAACGCTGGAGTCAGGACGACTATTATGGCCTGACGGCCTTTTTCAGCCAGGTCGGGCGTAAGCCGACCTCGACGCGTGGTGAGGACATGATCTTTCATCGACGCGGCCTTGCGGGGGCGACCAATACTCGAAGTGGTGCTGTTCTGAAGCCGGCAGCCCTGGGCACCGCGATCCCTGCCATCGGACCGGATCAGGATCCGCGTCTGAAGCTGGCTGACTGGATGAGTTCACCGGAGAATCCGTTCTTCGCGAAGGCGCTGGTAAACCGTTACTGGAAGCATTTCTTTCGGCGCGGCCTGATTGAGCCGGAAGATGATATTCGGGACAGCAATCCTCCCACCAATCCGGAGCTGCTGGCCGCGCTTGAAAAGCACTTTATTGACAGCGGCTTTGATCTGAAGGGCCTGATTCGCCTGATGACGCGTTCGACGGCGTACCAGCTGAGTTCTGTGCCTAACCAGGCGAATCTGGCGGATCAGCAGAATTATTCACGGTACTATCCGCGGCGACTTCAGGCCGAAGTTCTGCTGGATGCGATTGATGATCTGACAGGCGTAAAAACAGATTTTCCCAATCTGCCTCCCGGGACCCGTGCGATCGCGCTTCCGGACAACAGCTACAATACAGCCTCGCCCTTTCTGCGAGTCTTTGGACGCCCTGAAAACGAGAGTGTGTGTGAGTGTGAGCGAGGGCAATCCTCCAGTCTGGCGCAGAGCCTGCATCTGATGAATGCCGGAGATATTCGTGGAAAGCTGACGTCTGCAAATGGTCGGGCAGCCTCGTTGTCGTCTTCGCAGCAACCGCTGGCTGAACGCGTCACCGATCTCTATCTGCTGGCGTTTTCCCGGTATCCGCAACCGGGTGAACTGCAGACGGCGGTGGAATACCTTTCGGCACCAGTCACCACGCCGGAAGGTCAACCCATCGATCCCGCGCAGGCGACTCGTGAATCGCTGCAGGATCTGATCTGGGCCCTGATGAATACTCGCGAATTCATGTTCAATCACTGAGACCAGAAGACAAGTCGGAATCGGGAACGTGCTGGACACTTTCAATGATCGCTGGGCACTGATTACCGGAGCCTCTTCAGGAATTGGTGCAGAGTTCGCCTCGCAGCTTGCGGGGCGGGGTATGCATTTGATTCTTGCCGCGAGACGCCGGGACCGAATGACGGAACTGGCGACGGATCTGAACACGCGTCACGGCACAAGATGCCATGTGGTGACAATTGATCTGGCGGAACCGGAATCCGGGCAGGTGCTGCATGAAGAGATTCGGCGGCTGGGCGTTGACGTGGAACTGCTGGTGAACAACGCTGGGGTCGGCCTGATCGGGCAGCTGGAAACGACGTCACCTGAAGATGTCCGCAAAATGCTGAATCTGAATCTGCTGACTCTGACAGACCTCACATATCGCTTTCTGCCGGAAATGCTCAGTCGTGGACATGGTGCGATCGTCAACGTTTCCTCACAGGCTGCATTTCAGCCGGTCGCTTTCATGGGGGCCTACGCGGCCAGTAAGTCCTTCATCCTGCACTTCAGTGAAGCGTTGTGGGCTGAGGCGCGCAGTCGTGGTGTCACCGTGATGGCTCTGTGTCCAGGTGTGACACGAACAGATTTCTTTGACCACGCGGGGGCGCCGGGATGGCTGGAAAAACACAGTTCTCAGACCCCGGCCCGTGTCGTCAAAGTGGCCCTGAAGTCACTTGAAAAACGGCGACAGTACGTCGTGCCCGGCTGGGGAAATTATCTGATGACACTGCTTGTTCGACTGGCAACGCGGCGGACTGCTGTGAACGAATCCAAACGCTACTTCCGTCCGCCGCGTGAGAAAAATAAAGCTGCCTCCGGCCGCTGACGTTCCCGCCCAACCACCACATAGATGGTGTGGCGGTGCGCGGGACTCTCAAAATGTGCATCAGCACGCGGCACTGGCCTGTTTGCCGTGCCTTCAGATTCACAGTGACGGATAGCGGGCGACTCCCGGTCGGGGAGCCCGCTTCAGCGGGGTAGGCAGAGCTGTTGGACCGATCGGTGTCAGTTTTCCGGGCGGAGCGTCCTGCGGTTCCTGTGTCTCAGGTAAATCCAGACTCTCAATCGTTGATGAAGCGTCCGGTGCACCGGGCTTTTCTGCGTTCAGCGTCTTGCTGTTGGTCGGCACATCCTCCGACTCAGTTGATGTTCGGCTGGAGTCGGCTGGTTGTTTCTTCTTTCTGAACCACGGTGGAGGTTCCACGAACTCACCCTCTTTGGGCGGAGTCGTTTCAGGAATGGCAGGCTTTGGATCCCCCGGAGTGACCTTCTGCTCGTCATCTCCCGGAGGTTGTTTCGGGACAAGGACGTCTGCAGGATTCGGTGTCTGATTGTTGTCGGGCATCGGTGCCGGGAACAGGCTTTCGTCGGGCTGCATTTCCGGCGCTGGTTCCTGGTCAGGAATCGGCGGAACCTCCGGCACATCGGGGCGACGGCCGCCAGCCCCTGACTCCGGGATGCCAGGAGCACGGCGTGGTTGAAATAGATCCGGTGCAAACGTGGGTTCCGGAGTCGGGACGGACCATGGCTGACCGAATCTCCCGGCGGCCTGGGATTCTTCGAAGGTCATTGTTCCGCAGAAAGCCCAGGGGTCATAGGCACGGCAGGGGCAGTCGGGGTGCAACAGGAGATGCAGCCGGTGACAGAAAGACGTTCCCGCGGGCTGTCCCTGGCAGCCTTCAGAGAAGCCAAACCGCTCGCTCGAACAGGTCTCTGTGGAATGTCGCGACACGTGCCGGCGAGTCAGCCCGACTTCCCGAATTGGTAACTCGGGACTGCTGTTCCCTGATCGGTTGTGGGAAGGGCCAGGGGAGGTTCTGGAGTCCTGCGCATCAACGGACCGCGGTCGACTGACACTTTTTACTGGTCCCCGCAGATTACTCGGGAGTGGTCGTGGCGGGATTGTTTCAGGATCTGTGTCGTAATCGTCAGTCGCTCGAGCCGGGTATTCGGGGGCATACTGCGAACGGTGAGTGGGCGGCACGTTGACGTCCTCCGTCATGCGGACGGAGGCTCGCCGACCGGCAGTGCAGCCGGAGACGAAAATGACAGCAGCAATTGCCACACCCAACTTCTGAAATCGCATCAGAAATCCCTTCTGCGAATGCGTTGAAACTCCATCACAACGCGAACTGAACAACCCGATCGGGGGCGATGGGGTGTTCCGACTCTGAAAACTTATATCGATGGTGTGGTGTACGGTGGCCTCAAACTGGAAACTCGCCGTTGCCATCCGTACTGCAGGACGTCAGTTGCCTGGCAGGCAAGTGTACGTGCCGAAAGCGTGGAACGGGCGAGGTGCTTGTGACAACCGGCCGATGAATGAGACACACCGCGGGATCAGCACAATCAGAAAACTCCTGCCGGGCCGATGCCTCAACGTGCGACAGAGTCAATTGCCGCACGCCGCCCCGGTTGGACAGCCAAATATGCCAACTCGCAGTCAGGACATCGGCAGCTGATTTTTTGTGTGCACGCATTTTCGCGCCGCCGTGGTATGTTTTCTGCCTCACCATGTGCAACATGAGTAAGCTGTCAGATTCACCGGCAATTCCGGGCCTCGCGATCCTGCCGCCTCTGACGAGCAGGCCCGGCAGGGAAATACCCTGCGAGGTCGGATTATGGCGGCAATACTGCCGACTCGCTCTCTGAAGCCGTGATCTGCGACTGAGCGACTGATCTGATCTGCAGAATCCCTACGGATTGTGCACCGACCCCGCGCCCTGCAATCGGACCGGAAGATGCCCCGGAATTTCCCGGTTTTGCATTCTGAAAGGGATAGCTGCTGCCGCTGTATGTCATAGTTCAGTGTGCAGTGCGATGGTAGTCCGGGTGCCCGTGGCAAAAAGTGAGTTGCCACCAGTGTGGAAGACACCTTTGCGCGACTGTACTGATTCCGTCGACTGGGCCGCTGGAACTCGCGAGACCATGGTGGAGACGTGTTGGAGTTCCGGGATCTGTTGAATACCCTGGGAAGGCAGGAATGCCATGGGCAAGTCGCCGTCAGCAACAAAGAAGAGTCCGAAGCCGCTTCCGGCGAGTTCTGCATCGGCCGGTCCGGTTCCGGCCCGGCCGACTCAGGTGCGATCGCTGCGCCAGCGACTGTTTCGGCCGGGAACGCTGTGTCTGCTGGCCCTGCTTGCCGGCGGATTCGTGCTGCAACCTGTTGTGCGCAGATGGTTGCCGGATCTTGCCACACGGCCGGAGTATCGGATTTCCGAGGGCAGGATTGCTTTGACACCACCACCGCGCTGGATCCCGGCGGATATTATTCAGCAGGTCTTTGAGCAGTCCGGGCTGGATGAGCCGCTGTCGCTCCAGGATCCAACGCTCAGCGAACGGATTGCTGCGGCCTTTCACACGCACCCGTGGATCGAGAAGGTCATCAGCGTTCGCAAGGCATGGCCGGCTCGCGTTTACGTGGACGTGTTGTATCGTCGACCGGTGGCGATGGTTCGAGGTAACGATGGTTATTACCCCATCGACACCTCAGGAACGTTGCTTCCCAGTCGGGATTTTACAGCAGCGGATGTGGAACGATACCCCGTTCTGGACAATGTCGTTACTGTACCGGAAGGCCGACTGGGCGAGCATTGGGGAGATCCGGCTGTGGCAGAGGCGGCGTTGCTGGCGGAAGTGCTTCTGGAGCAGCAGGAAGGACAACCCACGTGGTGGGAGCGGCTACAACTGGCAGCAATCGAGGTCCCCACTGCAAAGAAAAATATGGAATCCGCGGACGACCTGCAGTTCGAATTGCGAACACGTGGCGGTTCAAAAATTCTCTGGGGGAGAGGCCCGCGAAGCCAGCACCCCGGTGAGCTGGAAGTCGCCCGCAAGCTGGGCCGTCTGGCTGAGTTTCAGCAGCGTTTTGGCCAGATCGATGACGAGCACGGTCCGTGGCTGATCGACATTCGGCAGTGGGA
>CAIYBH010000214.1 GCA_903924405.1 uncultured Planctomycetaceae bacterium
CCGCCTGTTCAGTTCTGTCGCTGGCAAACCTCATGTGATCGACGCCTATCGATCGCCAACGAAATCGCAGAGCTTCCGCCCGCGTCCGCGAGTGCGTGAATTGCTGATAAACAGTTGAGACCCGCGACTTTATTCGCCGTCTCCTTATGCCCAAGGCCCCCTTCCCTGCTGCTTCAGCCCACTCAGCGGTCTGGTGGCCGCGCGTCTGTACCTCGGTTGCGTCCGATCCACTAATGGATCATCGCCGATAAATGCGGGAACTTCGCTCCGAACTGCAGTGATTTGACGCTATTGGTTGGGACCTTTTCACTGGATGAGCCTCGGCAAATACAGCAACCCCGCGAAGGCAACGCGATGGCCATCGCGTGAGGTGCCCGTGGAACAACCAAGCCCCTGTACACTCACGTCGCACGTCCCTTCAATGAGCACCATAGCTCGCTGACGAGTATTAATGGCGAGACGACTTTTGATCAGCGATCAGGAGTTTCGTCAAAAATCAACGTATTCCAAATAAGCTGTGTCCCCCGGAGTAAGTTTTGAAATGCGACTTCTGAGAGGTTTTCGATGAATTGTCGAAGCCCTCAAGTGCTGTGTCCCCGTATCAAAGCTGCTGTGTCCCCTGGGTGAAACTGGCGGGGGTGGTCGGCTGGCAAATTCGATTGCATGGATGTGCCGGTATTGAGGCTTTGGTGAGAACTGGCCGTTATGGAGGCTGTGAGACGTTTATCCTGAGGGCCTTTTTTCAGGAAGTCGGGACTTGTGAAGCAGTGTGTGGAACGGGAGAATCCAAAGTCAGAAGACTTTCCGCCGAGATGTCGTCGAGGTGACCACATGCAAAATCGCTCTTTTCATCACACTTCAGCCGTCCGTTCACGGTGTTCGGTTCTTTATTGGATGGCCGTTATTCGTGGGCGATTACTGCCGTGTCTGTGTTTGCTGCTGGGAACAACCGGGAAACTTTCCGCGGACGACGGGGTACAGTTTTTTGAGCAGGAGATTCGACCGCTGCTGATCGAGCAGTGCATCTCCTGCCATGGGGAGCAGGAGCAATCCGGCGGGTTGCGTCTCGATTCGAGAGATGCAATTCTGAAAGGTGGTGACAGCGGACCGGCGGCCATTCCGGGCAAGGTGGATGTCAGCCGGATTTCAGAGGCGATCCGGTACGACGGAAAACTTCAGATGCCTCCTGAGAAGTCATTGACGGCTGCTCAGCAGGCAGCGTTGAACCACTGGATTTCAGAGGGATTGCCGTGGCCGGAACAATCGGTCCCGCTGAGATCCGTTCGTGTGGATGCGGCGAAAACACACTGGGCATTTCAGCCAGTGTCTGATCCGCAGGTGCCTTCGGTGGAATCGGAGCGCATCGGCACAGCTGTGGATTCTTTTCTTCAGCAGAAGCTTCAGCAGGCGGGCTTGTCGATGTCGCCCGAGGCGGATCGCCGCACGCTGATTCGTCGTCTCAGTTATACCCTGACCGGGCTACCACCTTCTCCTGAGTCTGTGGAGCAGTTTGTTGCGAGCAGCGACCCTCAGGTTTACGAAAAGCTGGTGGAGAAGTTTCTGGAGTCACCGGCCTACGGGGAGCACTGGGCCCGTCATTGGCTCGATATCGCTCGCTATTCTGACACAAAGGGATATGTCTATGCTCGGGAAGAGCGTTTCTGGGTTCATGCCTGGAACTATCGCGACTGGGTTGTTCGGGCACTAAACAGCGACATGCCGTACGATCGGTTTCTGCTGTTGCAAATTGCCGCGGATCAGGTCGCAGACAGGTCTGCTGAGGACCTTGCAGCGATGGGATTTCTGACCCTGGGCCGTCGTTTTCTGGGGGTTCGTCGCGATATCATCGATGACCAGATCGATGTGCTGTGCAGGGGAACGATGTCTCTGACGGTTGGCTGTGCGCGGTGTCATGACCACAAGTACGACCCTATTCCAACAGCGGATTACTATTCCCTGTACGGTGTTTTTGATAGTTCGCGAGAGGCTTTGGCGCAGTTGCCGGGAGGTAGTAACGACGAAGCCTTTGATAAGGCATTCGAGGAAAAGTCGTCCGCGATGGATGCTCTGCTGCAACGGCACAGGCAGACCACAGCGGCCAGAGTTCGTGAAAGAACTGGTGATTATCTGCGGGCCCAACTGGACCCGGGTCGTTACCCCGAGGAAGGCTTTGATCAGATTATTGCACCGAGTGATCTTCTGCCGTCGTTTGTGCGTCGCTGGCGAGACTATCTGCGGGAGGCCGAGCGAACAGGAGATCCGGTTTTTCGTGCATGGCATGCGTTTCGGACAATACCGCCAGGTGAGTTTTCGCAGCATGCCGAGGCGGTAACGAAGCAATTGCAGTCGCTTCCTGCGGAACAAATCAATCCTCTGATATCCGCAGCCTTTAGTACGGTGCCGGCATCTTTTGATGTTGTGATTGAGAGGTACTCAGAAGTTTTTCGCCCTGTGGATGTTGCATGGCAATCACTTTCGTCCAATGCGTTGGCCGAGGGGCGACCATTGCCCGTGTCGCTGGCAGACAATGCCGCAGAACAGTTACGTGACGTGCTCTATGCACCGGGTGGACCGTGTTACGTGCCTGATGAACCTGTGGTCAGTACAGAATATGATTTTGATTCCGGTACCTGCAATGAGCTCTGGAAACAGCAGGTCGAGCTGGATCGTTTGATTCTGAATGCGCCTTCGCAGCCACGATTTGCGGTTATTCTTCGGGATCGGGTGACACCTGTGACGCCGCGTATTTTTCGGCGGGGGAATCCAGCCAACAAGGGAGAAGATGTCCCGCGACAGTTTCTATCGCTGCTGAGTGGCGCAGACCGTCAGCCATTTCAACAGGGAAGTGGGCGACTGGAGTTGGCAAAGGCAATTATTGATCCCCGTAATCCGCTCACTGCACGAGTGCTTGTTAATCGAGTATGGGCGCACCATTTTGGAACAGGCCTTGTGTCCACACCAGGAGACTTCGGGCTGCGAGCGGATCCTCCGTCCCACCCCGAGTTACTGGACTGGTTGACAGTCCGATTTGTTGAGAGTGGTTGGAGTATCAAGGCATTACATCGACTTATTCTGCTGTCGGCTGCGTTTCGTCAGTCCTCTACCGGACCATTGGATGATCAATTGCTGCAGGAGGCTCACATCAGAGATCCGGCGAACAGGATGCTCTGGCGGATGAATGCCCAGCGGCTGACATTTGAGGAAATGCGGGATTCCATGCTTTTTGCTTCAGGGCAGCTGGATCTGGCTATGGGCGGCAAGCCTGCTGAGCTCTTTCAGTCGCCCTACCCGGTACGCCGGACGCTGTATGGTTTGGTGGACCGTCAGTTTCTGCCAGGCGCATTGCGAATTTTTGACTTTGCGAATCCGGATCTGCACATCCCACAGCGAAGCGAGACGACGGTACCCCAGCAATCGTTGTTTCTGATGAATCACCCGATTGTTCTGGAACAGGTTCATAAGATGGCGGCTCGGGTTTCAAGCGAGGGCAGCGCAGGGCAACAAGTGCGGGCGCTTTTTCGAAGCACATTGCAGCGAGAGCCATCGGAATCGCAGCTAGCTGGCGCTATGGAATTACTGGCTGGACCCTTCCCGGCACCCGAAGTTCCAGCGAAAGGAGAAAGGGACTGGAGTTACGGTTATGGTGTTCTGGATGAAGAGTTGGGAAAGACGACGAAATTTACGCTACTGCCACACTTTACGGGTACGGCGTGGCAAGGTGGCCCGGCATTTCCGGATCCGGCGATTGGCTGGGTGCAGTTGTCAGCGAAGGGCGGTCATCCCGGGAACGATCGTGAGCATGCGGTGATTCGTCGGTGGACAGCGCCGGCTGCCATGTCTGTTCAGATCAGCGGTGTCCTGCAGCATGATCCAGCGCCTGGTGACGGTATTCGCGCCTTTGTTGTGAGTTCTCGTCGCGGGGTTTTGACCAGTGTTCGGCTACACCAGCAGCGAATGGAAGTGGCTCACGAACCGATAGACGTTCAGGCCGGTGAAACGCTCGATTTCATTGTCGATATCGACCGAGAACTGAACAGTGATCAATTTGACTGGGAAATCGAAATCACTCAGCCGGGAAGTGAGTCCGCACAGCGATGGAACTCGACAAAAGACTTTCCAGTTCCACCCAATCCGGAGTTGACGCCGCTGGAGCAACTGGTTCAGGTTTTGTTCTGTTCCAATGAGTTTCTGTTTGTGGACTGAGTGACCGGTTTGATGCGGCAGTCTGTTCGATGCATGACAAGTGCGACAGGAGCAATCGCTGCTTCAGGAACTACGTTGTCTGCACGTGGCGGCAGACAACTTTCGCGATGAGGACCCTATTGTCAGCCCTGTCCCGACTGGAGAGGCGCGTTCGCTGTTGCTGCGAGGCCAATTGCAGTGGCTGTTGCGTATTCTCTGGCGTGTGAGATCGTAATTCGAATCGAATCAATACCCATGGATTCGGCGATACGACAGGCTTCGCCGGAAAGCCTTACGGTTGGCTGGCCGGTATGCAGAGAGATGATTTCGATGTCATGGAACGTGATCCCCTGAACAAAACCGGTTCCAAGGACTTTGACGACGGCTTCTTTGGCGGCCCACCGTCCGGCGAAGCGGACGGCGGCATCGCGGTGCTTCTGCGAATACTCAATTTCACCGGGCGTGAAGCATCGATCGATAAAATGAGATCCGTGACGCTGCATCATGCTGCGAATCCGGTCAATCTCAACGATATCAGTACCCAGACCAAGAAGCATGACGGCGAATAGTTATTTCAAAGAGGTTGAGGTCCGCTGAAAAGCAGGCAGGAATTTCATTGGCTCGGGGAGTTCGCCGACCACGACGATTGTCGTGGCCGGCGAGTCGCCTGTTGAACGTCAGGCTCCGTATTTTTCGAGTCGACCGGCATGAGCGAGTGCCTGCAGCATCAGATATTTGGCCTCGAACATACCAAGTTCACCCACACGGCAGGCGGATTCACCGAACTGTCGTGAGCCATCGAAGCGGCAGTTTTCTGCGACGAGCATCGTTGGGACAGGGTGACCGCTGTGCGACTTCATTTTGGCGGGCGTGCTGTGATCGCCGGTGACGATCAGCACGTCTGGTTTGAGTGCCATGATATGAGGAATCCCGGAGTCATACTCTTCGGTGCGCCGGACCTTGGCATCGAAGTTTCCATCTTCACCAGTGCTATCCGTATATTTGAAGTGGATGAAGAAAAAGTCGTACTTATCCCAGTTGTCTCTGAGGCAATTCATCTGATCTTCGAGAGAGTGACCAGCATCGAGGATGTCCATATCGACCAGACGAGCAAGTCCTCGGTACATCGGGTAAACGGCGATAGCGGCAGCCCGCGTTCCGTAGACATCCTGGAACTTTGGGATTGGAGGCATTCTGGCGATACCTCGCATGGTCAGCAGGTTTGCGGGCTGGTCATGCTTCAGCAGTTCGCCGGCCTGTCGAGTGAACTCAGCCAGAATGGCGGCAGTTTTTTGAGACGCCGGATCGTTGCCCTGAGGCTTCAGCGGTGGCACACCAGTACGTTGTGGATCCGTGTCGTTGACGTTGCCACCGAGGCCTTCGCCACGGATTACGATAACGAAGCGATACTCCTTGACATGTCGAACGAAGACTTCAACTCCCGGGATGTTGATGGAGTCCAGTTTTTCGCAAAGCCTGGCAGCAATTTCGGAGGAGACACGGCCGGCGCGACGATCACTGATGTTTCCGTCAGCGTCCACCGTGACAAAGTTGCCCCGAACAGCGACATCGCGATCGGTCAGCGCAAAGTCAATCCCGAGGGCCTCCAGAACACCGCGGCCGATGTCGTATTTGAGCGGATCGTAACCGAAGAGTCCGAGATGTCCGGGTCCGCTTCCCGGGGCGATTCCCGGCAGCACAGGAATACTCATGCCAAGGACGCCGCGTTGTGCGAGTGCGTCGAGGTGGGGTGTATTCGCTGTTTCCAGTTCCGTTTTCCCACCGGGCTGAAGGGGAAGTCCTCCGAGACCATCGGCTACGTAAAGAACAATTTTCGAATCAGCTGGCTTCTGGAGCCGGCGAGTCAGATCATGAATATCGGTCATTTTAGAAGATCCTGAAAACAGCACTGCGCGGGGGTGAAGCGTGTCCGGACACATGGTGTGTCGCCGGGGAACAGCGTTGTTCCGAACTCCCGCTGAAAAATACCTGCCGACACAACGCCGCATCGGCGATTGGAGAAAATGGAAACATGATCATGGCTGGCTGGCCCGTGTCATGGCTTCCTGCCAGGCTTCTGGAGACAGAATTTCAGCTTCATCTGCCAGGAGTCTTGGAATTCCGTCAAGCACAGGATAGCGAAGTCGGGTATCGGGATCGGTACAGATCAGTGAGTCGCCATCCTGGACCAATTTTGCGTGACACCGCGGACAGACGAGTGCTCCCCGAGTTTTTTCGATAAGGAACGGCATAGATCAAAGCAATCTGAAAACAGAGCTGTAAGGTCACCAGTGCGACTACGAAGGGAGCAGTCCTGCTGGCAGATTGAAGGAGAAGGTTTCCGGAAGTGGATCAGAAACCACGAAGTTCCCGGATATCTCGAAATGTCCTGAGGTTGTAGCCGATGCCAGCATATTGGAGTGCTGAGCAGAGTGATCGAACGGCGACTCCCATTCCATCGGGACCGCTGAAACCTCCAAACTGCCCACCACCTTTCAGATGCGGTTCTGTTTCAAGGTAGAATCCAGGGAGCCCGAGTTGTCGCAGTCGAGGCTCCATCAGCGGAATCTGTTCTCGAAGATCCCGGAAGATCATTTCGTGCCCGGAGTCACCCTCATCGCACGGCACAAAGTTCTTCAGGCGTTCTTCGTCGACGGCACCTTCCCAGACCAGTGAGGGGTCAATTCGGTAGTCTTTGACATGCATCCAGCCGAGCCATGGAAGAGTGGCCTTGTATTCAGCGAAGACCTGTATGGCATTTTTGTTCTGGGCAGCAACGTTGCCGGCATCGTAAATCAGCACCATTGAGGGATGATTCACTCGTTTCGCGAGTTCTGCCAGCAGAGGGCCGGTCTCGCCAATCAGGTTCGGCTCAATTTCGACCCCATAGACCAGTCCTTCGTCCGCGCAGATGCGGGTGATTTCGCGGATCTGATCGGCAGCCTTGTCAAGGTGCTGTTCGGGCGCTGTGCCTCGCGGGTGGTAGAACGAGAATCCGCGAATCAATTTGGTGTTGAGTGTCTTCGCGGCGTGGATGGTTCTGGCCACCTCACCTGAGAGGTACTCGGCAAAAGGCACAAATCGGTTGTGCGAGCCGTCCTCGATGTTGAGTAGTTTTACTTTTCCAAGGCGGGAACCAATGCTGGTGACGCTGACGCCATATTCGGCGTGCATGCGGTTAAGCAGCTCAAGTTTTTCGTCACTCAGTTCAGTCACGTGTTCCACGCGCCCTTCCCCGGTGACGTCGATGAAGCGAGGGCTGTAATGGCGGATGCCGATAGCGGCGAGAGCCGTCATTTGCTCGAGAGCAGTGCGACGATTAGCGGCCTCGTCGGCGAAGGCACTGATGATGACGGAAGGCTGGGACATTACGAGATTCCTGAAGAACAGGTTCTGCACGGTATTCACGGCACGCCGTCGCAGTGACAGGGACGCATGCGTTGGGTGCATTGTTCAGACAAGGGGACAGAGACACAAGTGTAGTCAGGGCGGTTGTCGCCATTGGTGATTTTGACTGTCGCTGAAATCGTTGGGGGACCGCTTCCCTCCGGGCGGGCGTGGCGTTAGTTTGTTACCGAGCGAAGGGGTGGTTCGGTTGCAGGTTTGCCGGATGTGTGCTGGTGCGGTGCAGTGTCCGCAGTGGAACGCGGCTTCCCTGTCGTTTCTATTCCGGAAGAACGGAGCAAGTCGATGCGTACGCGTTGGATTCTGGTCATTTTGGGTCTCCTGCTGTGTGAAGCTCTGCCTGCCAGTGCTCAGGTGCTTGACAAACAGCGTCAGCTACAGCAGCAGACGTTTTGGGAGAATCGAGACTGGGCCTGGTATGCTGACAACATTCCGTTTTTTGAATGTCCGGATGAGGAGATTACCACGACATGGTACTACCGCTGGGAGCTGCTGACTCGCCATCTGACATATGGTTCGCCTGACAGCGGGTATTCATTTACGGAATTCATTGATCGCCCGTTCTGGTCCGGAGCCTACGGGGCAATCAGTTGTCCTGCCGGGCACCAGTTGTACGAGGCGCGATGGTTGCGTAGTCCGGAGATTGCCAACGATTATTCCCGATACTGGTTTCGCACGCCGGGTGCTCAACCGCGAAACTACAGCACATGGTTGGCGGATTCGGTCTGGGCGGTGCATGAAGTGCACCCGGACAATCATTTCACTCGAGATCTGCTTCCTGATCTGATCAGGAACTACGAGGGTTGGGAGGCGCGACAGTTTTCTCCGGAGGTTGGGCTATTCTGGCAGACTGGTCACGATGATGGGATGGAGTTCAACATCAACAGTCGGCAGACGAAAGACATCCTGCGGGGAGCGCCGGGGTACCGGCCCAGTTTCAATGCCTACATGTGGGCGGATGCAGAAGCGATTGCTCGAATTGC
>CAIYBH010000215.1 GCA_903924405.1 uncultured Planctomycetaceae bacterium
ATCGCTGCGGATTTTCGAAATCCCAGAAGCTGGATCAGCAGGTAGCCCAGACAACACGACAGCAGATCCCCCAGCGAATTCCCGAGCGAATCACCAAGGTAGTCCAGTGAGACGGTCGCTGTGCGGTAACGATTGATAATCAGCGGCGAGTTTTCCAGCACCTCCCAGAGCGATTCGAGGGCAACTACCAACTCAAATCTCCAGGACTGCAGTCGAGCGATGGGAATCAACGCCAGAAACGCTGACAGCAGAACTCCATGCATGACGTGAGTCAGCGAGTAGGGATCCAGCAGATGCTGCGAATTATGGCTGGAGAACACTCGAACAGACCAGAGATCCAGTGAACCGCATCGACAGTACAGGGGCTGCCCCAGCAGGTGATTGATCCCGAGCACCGCTACTGAACTGAGAACAACAGTCCAGACAATTCGCTGGAGTTGTGGTTTGCTGCCGGACTTTCGGCGACGAGGCTCGGGGCGTTTCGATTCCATTCCTCTGCATTCATCGCAAGGGACCAACAGACCGGCATCAGGCCAGAATCTCGCGGATGACTTCCCCGCGAGTCAACGGAAATGGACGACCAGTCTGATCATGCAGCAATGTCTCGGGCTCGTAGCCCAGACAATGAAAGATCGTTGCTGTCACATCCGCAGGTGAAACCATCCCCGACAAAGGAAAGGCTGCATGAGCGTCAGATTCTCCGTGGACAAACCCGCGTTTGATTCCGGCACCTGCGAGGGCAATGGAAAAACAGTTGCCCCAGTGATCGCGACCAGCCTCGCCATTTACTCGCGGAGTATGCCCGAATTCACCCAGCCAGACCACCAGCGTCTCGTCGAGCAGACTGCGCTGTTCAAGATCGTCCAGAAGTGCGGAGTAGGCCAGATCCATCCGGGGCATCAGGTGATCCCGGAGGTCGGAGAAATGGTTCTTGTGCGTATCCCAGGAACCGTTGTTCTTCACCTCTTCCACCTTCGTCCAGTTGACCTGCACGAGCGACACACCGGCTTCAGTCAATCGCCGGGCCAGCAGCATCGACTGCCCGAAACGGTTGCGCCCGTAGCGATCACGAACAGCGTCCGATTCCTCAGACAGCTCGAAGGCCCGCCGCGCTGACTGCCCTGATAGAAGTTCGAAGGCCTTCTGACTGTGATGCCCGAAACTTCCGATGCCAGGTGTCCTGGCCACAGGCTGCCCTGCCGCATCCAGCGCCGACAGCAGGTGCCGGCGCGATGTCAGCCGCTGTCGACTGATCTCATCCGGGAGGGACAGATCGGGGATCCGAAAATCAGCTCTGGAGGGATCGCAGGGGATCAGCCATGGATCAAACTGACGCCCGAGAATACCGGCATTTTGGCCTGGCCAGAGTATTTCACCATCATTCGCGATGTGGTACGGCAGCACAATGGACGACGGCAATCCATCCAGATCCGGTCGCAGCATCCGCATCATGGCCGCATGCGAAGGCGAAAGATTCGGAGCCTTGCTGGTCACGTTTTCCTGACTCAGCGGTTGATGGGGAACTCCTGTCAGCATCTGATATCCGCTGGAAGAATGCGCCTGGTCTTTGGTGACAACGGCCCGCAGGACAGACAGCTTGTCAGTGTGCAGAGCCGTTCTGGGCATCAGCTCACCCACATGAATCCCGGGCACGACCGATTCGATCCGGCCGAATTCTCCGCGGATTTCCCGAGGTGCCCCGGGCTTGGGGTCCCACGTCTCGTGCTGCGGAGGCCCCCCCAGTAACCAGACCAGAATAACCGACTTCGCACGACCAAATCCCGGAGACTGGTCAGATGGCAACGCCCGATTTGGCTGGGCCCTGGCGACCGAGTCCATCAAGCCGGAAAGCGACAGTCCCAGTGCAGATAACCCACCAACACGCAGAGCTTCCCGACGACTGGATCCGGTACACAGGGGCGTGGAAACGGCAGGGACAACCAGCATGACAAACTCCGGAATGGCGGGGCCGGACGCAAATCTGCCAATCAGGCACTTTGCAGAAGAGAAGGCGGCCCCGCAGTATCTCAAATCCGGCGGGCCGTATCAACAACGGAGTCCGAAAGTCGGCCCCTGCAGCCGGCAATGCCTCACGCTGCCCGGCTTCATGCGCACGATTCGTCGACTGCCGAACTCAGATTCCACAGGCTATTTTCACCAGAGACGGATCCTCAGGTCACGCCCTGCTGCTGTCAGGGCATAAAAAAACCTCTGCCAGGGGCAGAGGTCTTTTCGGAATGTAACTTTGACCGTGCCGACTAGCCAAACTCGGGCCGGCGGCGATCCAGTTGCTCCTTCAGTCGAGCAACGATGCTGGAATGCATCTGGCTGACGCGTGACTCTGACAAGCCAAGCGTGTTGCCGATTTCCTTCATCGTCAGCTCTTCATAATAGTACAGAATGATGATCAGTCGTTCGTTTCTGTTCAGCCCTTTGGTGACGAGCTTCATCAGATCCGTTTTCTGAATACCATCCGTCGGATCCTCGCAGCGCACGTCTTCGACAACGTCCACCTCGCGAACATCCTTGTAACTGTCTGTCTCGTACCATTTCTTCTCGAGACTCACCAGATTTACGGCGCTGGCCTCAGAACGCAGTCTTTCAAATTCCTGGATCGAAAGACTCATCTGCTCAGCGATTTCCGATTCGGTTGGTGGACGCCCAACTCGTGCCTCAACCGCCTTGCGGGCAGCTTCGACCTTGCTGGCCTTGCTGCGAACAAGTCGCGGCACCCAGTCCATCGTTCGAAGTTCGTCAAGCATCGCACCGCGAATTCGAGGAACACAGTAGGTCTCGAATTTCACGCCTCGATCCATGTCGAACGCTTCGATCGCGTCCATCAGCCCGAAAACTCCGGCTGACATCAAATCGTTCAGGTCAACGCCTTCAGGGAGTTTTGACCACACCCTTTCCGCGTTGTATCTGACCAGCGGCAGATACCGCTCCATCAGGCGGTTCCGCAGTTCCTGATTCGTCTGGTCTTTTTTGTATTCAATCCAGACTTCAGAAACATCTTCACTGACCTTTGTAGCCATTCAATCCTCCATGACGAACAGCAAGTGCGACTGCAGCGATAAAGACTCGTATCAGCCAGTATCGGCACAGTCCGCTCCGAACATCAGTACAATCAGCACAATACGCAAAGTCCCGGCCGTCTTTACCCGAACCTCCGCTTGCCGCGGTGGTCTTTCCAGCAGGCCACTTCACGCCTTAGTCACCGAAGACTTCCATTCGAATACGCACACCGCAGTGTTGTTCGGTTCTTCCTTTACTGCTTCTTACGCCTGCTCTGACCAGAGCCTGCCCGCTCCTGATGCACATCCTTTCAGCAATTACTGCCGAATCCCGCGGATGCACGACTCTCACGAACAACCTCCCCCATCATCAACGGTGTTTGACCGCCGCTTTCAGGGTTCAGACAGAGCCCATTGGTTGCCGCAGAGTCATCGGAGTCTTCCCTGACGCCCATGTCTCCACGTCATCGATTGTCGCGACCTCTTCCCCGTCAGGTTCAGGTGCCGGCTTCGATGCGGTCGGGTTGATACCGAAGCCCCGATCGCAATGTCCATACAGATGAAACCCTGTTTTCCGCAGTTTCGAAGCCGAATCAATGGGTTCGGCATTTTTCACCGAACCCACGAAGAACAGTCGGCAGAAAGAATCACTCGCACCGCTCAACGCCGGCCGTTCACGGCTCCGAATCGCAGATTCTGCAGAAACAGAACTTCAACGCCTCTCAGGCTGTCGCCCCGTCCCCAGCCTCATGACCACGCAGCAGAGGCCCGGCGAGCCGCCGAACTTTCGCAGCCGCCGTCCAACCCGCCGTTCCACGTCAGGTCTAAGAGTTTACGCGTTTTTTCAACGTCCGCAGGGCTCGCCGGACGATGTCCCGCGTCTCACTCGTATCCGACTCGTCCTGCCAGCGACGAACAACCTCCTGCACAAATTCAGGAGCGGACTTCGATGCATCATTCAGCCAGTTCCCCACGGAAATACGAACATAGGCCGACTCGTCCGATCGCAGCGGAGTCAGCAGCGGCAACCCCAGCACTGGCCGATCACACAACACGGGAATCCTGCGACACCAGACACCCCGCGGCCTCGTCAGTTCGCTGGCAAAACGACGGATCCGTTCGTCCGGAGAACACACCCAGCTCAGCAGATCCTGCACCGCCAGCTCCGGTGATTCCACCACCAGAGGACGCACCGCCAGCCACGCGATCTCCCGAACACTGCTGTGCTCGTCCGCAGCAAATCGGTGAATCCGCTCCAGAATCCCGGCGAATTCCGGTGAACCACACCGGACCGCCACATAACAACCCCACGCTCGAACACAATCCGAAGGATGCTCACCCACAAGCGTCAGGATCCGGCCCGTTTGCTCTTCGCACTCAAAGTCCGCCAGTAAGCCCCCGATGTCCTGAATCCGCCCCAGGGCCGTCTTTCCTCCGCTCTGGGCACCACTTCGCTGCAGTTTGCTCCGCAGCGCCACCCACTCCGAACCCAAAAAAACAGCTTGCGCCAGCGAATAGTGATCAACAATCAGCCACTCACAAAGATTCTTCGTTTCAATCCGACCACCGTCGAGCAGTTGACGGACAAGCGGCGGCACCTGAGCCGTTGTTCGGGCCCCTTTTCGGGTCAGTATGGACGCCGGAATCTCGCTCACCACCGTTTCACCTCATTCGCTCTGACCGCAAGATACGGCTGCCATCGGGTGGGCGCGGCTCCTGCCAAGCCGCAAGCCTGTCTTCGGCTCAGGTGGAACTTCGCCCTCCCAAAACGCACGCGGCTCAGGTGGAACTTCGCCCTCCCAAAACGCACGCGGCTCAGGTGGAACTTCGCCCTCCCAAAATACGCACGCGGCTCAAGGGAAACTTCGCCCTGCTGCAGAATGCTTCGCGATGGTCCCTGGCAAGACAGGTACGGCACTCCGGCGGAGTTGAGAAGTTCCGCCGGAGTGCCGGAGCCACACCCGATTCTTCATCGCCCCGGGCAAAACAGCCCGCCGGGAAAAAATCCATTCCCAGGAAGGAAGACACGCCCGCCCAGTCCTTTCTTCGCAGGACCGGACCGCTGTTCCAGCCTTCCGTCACAATGTCTCGTACAACACACCATCGGTACGCAGATGCAGCCCCGGCTTCACCACATTCGGGGGCATACCCAGCAACTCAAGCCGCACAAGTCCACCACCTGGTACCTTACCATGCACCGAAAGCAGTGATCGGATGGGCGCGGGCCCTGAATCTGCAACGCTGGAGGAGATCGAGAACCATTCCAATCGATCTATATTTTCAAACAACTTCTGCAGTTGCAGAACATCGATGCAGAAGCTGGCGTGGTCGATCTGACCATCCCGCGGTCCCCCGATGATCTCTGTCGTTCCAAGATACAGGCAGATCGTCCACCCGCGTTCATCCACCTGGCAGTCGTAACCCACCCGACCCACATTGGTCAGTGGCTCAAACAGACCAGCAGCCAGCTCGACAAACTGCCTGAGCCAGCCTGGTCGATAATCTCGCTGCTCCCTGCGTAATCGATACTGCTCCATCTGTTCAAGCAGTTCTTCAATGGACATCGGGTAACCCTGACAAATTACCGAACCTGAACCCGGCTGACTGACTCAGACCAGTCCGTCAACAGCAGGACTCAGCAGCAGGCTTTAAAGACCGCATCCATGACAGATACAAAGACGCAGGCACTTCTCTGCGGCAGTATTTCCAAACTGCGAACACCCGGAGTATCGAAAGTTCCCCCCAAAGCGCTCAGGACTTTTTCCTGAAGCGGAACCGGAACATTCCATCCGGTGCCTGTCCTTCCCGTGAAGACCTGCAGCGCCTGTTGAGCCTGAGATAGCGAATGCTCCGACTGTGCACATTGAGCACATCGCAGCGCTCAACCCCGGACAAATCACCACGGTGCCTGCATAATTCGGCAACGAGTTGCACACGGGAAAAGATCACGAACGCGCCGTCACCGGCCGTCAAGCGGCTTCCACAACGCAGGACGTGTGACGCCGTACTGTGGTACAACCTGAGCAGCTACCGGTTTTCAGTTTTCGGATTTCAGTATGGCCGCGGCTTCTCTTGCGAAATAGGTCAGCACGCCATCAGCCCCGGCTCTGCGAAAGCACATCAGGCTTTCCAGCATCGCCGCTTCCCGATTCAGCCAGCCATTGGCAGCCGCTGCGGCAATCATCGCGTACTCGCCGCTGACCTGATAGGCAAACGTAGGCACTTGCAGTTCCTGTTTGACGCGACGCACAATGTCCAGATACGGCATGCCCGGCTTCACCATCACCATATCAGCACCTTCCCGGATATCCAGTGCCGTCTCACGAATGGCCTCGTCCGTATTCGCCGGGTCCATCTGGTACGTCTTCTTGTCTCCTCCACCAAGATTCTTTGCCGACCCGACAGCATCCCGAAAGGGACCGTAAAACGCCGAGGCATACTTGGCGGAATAGGACATGATCTGCACCATGCTGTGACCGGCAGCATCCAGAGCCTCGCGAATCACTCGCACCCGGCCATCCATCATGTCTGACGGGGCAATAATATCGCAACCCGCATTCGCCTGATTGATCGCCTGACGACACAGCGCCTGCAACGTCTCGTCATTCACCACATAGTTGTTGCGAACCAGCCCATCCTGTCCATGAGTCGTGTAGGGGTCGAGCGCCACATCTGCGATCAGACCAATGGTCAGTCCCGCCTGTCGAATGGCCCGCAGGGCTCGACACATCAGATTCTCCGGATTGCAGGATTCCTCCCCGTCCGGCGACTTCCGATCACTCGGCGTCACCGGAAAAATCGCAATTGCCGGAATCCCGAGTTCCTGCGCCCTCGCGGCCTCCTCCACAAACACGTCCACAGAATAGCGAACGACTCCCGGCATCGATGCCACCGGAATCTGCTGCCCAGCACCTTCCACCACAAACACCGGCCAGATCAGATCATTGACCGACAAACGGTGCTCACGCACAAGTCGTCGCGACCAGTCCGTCTGCCGATTACGACGCATACGGGTCCATGGAAAACCACCAGACTCACCGGAAAAAGAACTCATGACAAACTGTGCTCACAACTGAAGCCAACATTCAGACCATTTCACACGCGGTCCGGAAAAGGGGTCAGGAACCTTTAGCCAAATGGCCCGCAGGGTACTTCGCGTTTCCTGGCCAGCGATTGAATACTAACCCGAAGCGCTAGCGAGGAACCTATCCCAATGTGACTCGCGAACTTCCTCGCTGACGCTTCGGATTAGTACAGGAGATCAGAAAAAGGGGTCAGGAACCAATAGCCAAATGGCCCGGAGGGTGCTTCGCACTATTGGTTCCTGCCCCCTTCTCTGAACACTACTTGTTCCCCAGCGATCGGATCTGCAATTTGCGATAACGAGCCTCTCCCGGAGGCCCCCCGTGAATCTGCACCGCAATCAGTCCACGCTGCTCCAGTGACTCCTCCGTCTCCATATAGTCGACCGTCTGCAGATCGTTGATCCACAACTGAATTCTGCGACCTTCACAGCGAATGCGATAGGTGTTCCAGTCTTCCAGCTTCAGCACTTTTGCAAGAGCCTCTCGGGAAGGTGACGCAAGGACCCGGTTGCGACGAGATTCATCATATAAAGCCCCCCAGTAATTCTCTCCAAGATCCGCCTGGTAACCAATCATCTCATGATGATCAGGAATACGCTGACTGCGAATCTGCACACCAGCATTTGTCCCCCCACCAGTCAGGCGAAACTCCAGCGTCAGCTCAAAGTCCGAATAGGACTTCTGCGTGGACAGAAAGAAATTGTGTGGGATCTTCTGAGTCAGTTTGCCACCGACAATGGCTCCGTCTTCGACCCGAAACCATTCCCGGTCTCCGTCCCACCCGTTCAGTGTTTTTCCATCAAACAGGGCGGTCGTCGCTGTTCCTGCCGTAGCCTCGTCCGCAGCAGCGACACGGCCCTGCCCCACCATCCACAGTAACGCGAGGCCGGCTATCGACAGGCCGACAAAAGCCCGAGCCGCCGTCATTCCAATTCGCATCATCACGTGCTCTCTCCACTTTTCTGACTTCACCTGGCCGAGCCGCTCAGCACGTTTCTGCCGGTGAGCACAAACAACCAGGGCCTAAACCACGGTCAACCCCCACAGCCGTCGTCACCGCCAAACTGCATCAGCCCCCCCGGGTGGACGGGCCGCTATGTCTTCGAATTCTCTGCAGTTGCCTCTCGGTAAACAATTCTCTTCCACCGGTTTCTCTGCGTCCGAACACAAAATTTGCCGTTCGCACGTATTGTTCTGCGTGGTTGTCGGGTACCCTGTGTCGTGTTCTGTGGTCCGCCCAACCGTTGAATTTCCAGCGGCACAGAATCGCCGATTTCTTCTGTATCCTTTGATGACCGGGAACTCAGGCTGCTCGCCACGGCAAAACGTTCCCATTTAAAAATGGCTGGCAGGCATGCATTCCAGAATTTCCAGAATGTTCCTGTTTTCGCTCCTCGGACTGCTCATGCTTCCGCTCACGGCAGCGTCTGGCCAGTCCACATCATCAGAAGCGGCGCCCGGTGTCGCCACGTCCAGCCAAACCACTCTTCAATGGCAGACAGGTGACCGCCTGGTCGGTCAGCTTGTCTCAGCAGACGCGCAGACACTGACGTTCAACGCGCCGCTTTTCAGCGAACCCCTCCACTTGCAACAGAATGCTCTGTCCTCAATCACTTTCCCCACCGTTCCCGAAGAATCCAACGCCAACACAGACGTGTTTCGTGTCCTGCTGCGAAATGGCGACATGTTCTACGGCTCCCTTGCCGCGATGACGGATAGCACACTCACTCTTCAGAGTGCCCGCACCGGACAAACTCAGATTCAACGCAGCGAAGTGCGCATGCTGCAGCGTCTGCAGCTTTCCAATGGCGTTGTCTTCAATGGCCCCCTCGGTCTGCGCGGCTGGCAAGGGGCGATGCGTCGATCCAGCGACGAAGAACGCCAACTGCAGCAGATGCGACAGGCCCGCATGCAGAATGAGGCGGACCAGAACCAGCTGGACGCCGCCAGTCGCACTGCGATCGCCGGGCTGGATCGCTGGACAGCCAACCCGGACGGAGCCGTCAGTACATCGCGACAGGATGCCGGCCTGTTTCTGCCCCTCGTCCTGCCTCAGAAAATTCAGATTGAAGTGCAGCTGTCCTTCCGAAATCGTCCCGATTTTCTGATGTCTCTCGGACGCGATGGCAGACGCGGACTACGACTCGAATCCTGGAGCGACTCACTGGTGCTGGCACACGCCGAACGCTTCACACCACTCATGACGCTGGACGACAAAGAGCAGACTCTGCACCTGCAGTGGTTCGTCGACATTCCCTCCCGAAAAGCCAGCGTCCATCTCGCCAGTGGAGAAAAACTGGGTGACCTGGTCCTCGAAGATCAGAACTCCATCACTCCGGGGGGCTTCGACGAATCGCAGCAGACTCCGGAAATTGTCGAAGCCAGCCAGCAGGGCCGTTATGGACTGCTGTTCCGCAACGGCTCGTCAAGTCTGACCATTCGCCGACTCCGCATCAGCGAATGGAATGGACAATCGCCTCAGGAAATCACCGGCTCCGGGACTCGCATCGAAACCCTCAACGGGGAGGTCCTGTTCGGAGACCTGCGTCCACACTCCACTCAAGCCGATCTTCTGACCGTTCAGGCCGGTGACAAATCCCGTGATCTGAATCTCCGTGAAATTAGTGCACTCGTTTTTCCGGCGGACCAGCAGACAACCACACCCGGAAAGATCCAGCTCAGCTGGGCTGACGGAGCTGCAATCTCAGGAAACCTGATTTCCGTCCGCGATGGTCTGGCCGAACTGCAGACCTCGTGGGCCACAACTCCTGTGCTCTGCCGCGTCGACGCTCTTTCTGCAATGACCTTTCCCCGTTCCGACGCTCCTGCACCAGCCAGCGATCGACTGTTGCATGCCCATGGCGTTCTGCAGGGTCAGATTTCGTTTGATGGCCCCGCTGCAGCACCACTCCGCTGGCTCGCGACAGGAGCCAGTCAGTCGGTGGCCTTCCAGCCAGGCAGCAGCTCCCGGATTCTGCGAGGCACCACGGTCGTGCACTTTTCTGAAACGCCCGCGCTTCTGCAGGGCTATCCGGATGTCCTGTATCTCACCAGCAATGACGTCCTGCCCTGCCGTATCGACGCATGGGATGAACAGGGCGTCCGTTTCACATCCCCACTGGCCAGCGCGACCTCTCTGCCAGCCACGTCCCTCCGGGCTGTTGAACTGGGTGTTGCAGATCGGATTCATCAGCGGGATTTTTCCTCACCGGAATGGAAAGGCCGCGTCGCCCGATCAGAAGATAAAAAGTCTCTCCGATTCCGCGGCAATGTCAGCTATGTGCATCCCTCGATCCTCACCGGAGATACCGTGCGATTTCAGATGCAGTGGCCGCCCCAGTGCTACGGACACCTGATGATCTCTCTCTACGGTGGCTCCGGCCGCTCAGAAAGTACGGCCACCCCCGTGGTCTTCACTATCATGGAGAATTCGCTGCAGGTTCATGATCAGCCAATTTCACCCCGCCAGCAACAGGGATTCTTCGGGTTCAATATGCAGAACCAGAAAGACGTCGTCCGGGTCCCGCAGCGAAAAGCCAGCGTCCAGATGGTTATTCGGGATGGAAAAGTCTTCGTCTCTGTCAACGATCGGGAAGTCTGTTCCATTCGCCTGAATCCCGCAGGGGCTCAGAAACGCAGCGTCGGATTTCACAGCAATGTCAGCGCTGCCGGACAGACAGTGGTCGATGGCCGTGTTCAGGAAGGTGCAGGCATCGAGGTCTCCGGCTTTGAAATTGACAATCTTGCCGGGGGCTCCATCCGCCAGTTCATCGAAGAGGAAGTCCGACAGACAACACTGACGATCCCACGCTTTCGTCGAAATAACCCGCCCACACATGCGCTCATCGCAACCAATGGAGACGTCCTCCGCGGAAACCTCCTGTCTCTGACCGCAGAAGACGTCCAGTTTGAATCACGACTGGAACCGCTGCGGATCAGTCGCAGTCGACTGGCCGCCATTATTCGACTGGAATCCCCCCAGCCAGCTTCAGCAGGGGAAACAACCGAAGATTCCGATGGATTTATCACCGGGCCGGAAGAAACCAGCGAGCTGCCAATCCAGCTCACGCTGGCCGACGGATACCGAATCACGGCGGCCCCGGCTGGACTTGATTCCGATTTTCTGACCTGCTCCTCAGCCGAACTTGGACAGTTGCGTCTGCCTCCTGCCACCATCCGGGAAATTCGCATCGGCAATCCTGAAGACACCCCGGTCGCCATCGCCTTCCAGAAATGGATCGCTCAACCCGCCAAAGAACCGGATTGGGATATTCCGGAGTCAGACGGCGGCAACTCTGAAGCCGCGTCGCTGATCGGCTCGACCGCCCCGGACTTCCAACTTACCCAACTGGATGGCGGCACATTCCGACTCAGCGACCATCAGGACAAGGTCGTCATCCTCGATTTCTGGGCCACCTGGTGCGGTCCCTGCGTAGCCGCGCTTCCCGAATACCTCAGCGCCGTCAGTAAGTTTGATTCGTCAAAAGTGCTGTTCATCGCAGTCAATCAACAGGAATCCGCGGATCAGATTCGTAACTTTCTGGCAACCAGACAACTCACTGCAAATGTCACTCTGGATACCGATGGCGGCGCCGGGCAGAAATACCGCGTCTCCGGAATTCCACACACCGTTGTGATCGGCCCCGGAAACGTCGTTGAAGATGTCCATGTGGGATATCGCCCGGGATCCGCAGAAGAACTGCAAACGACAATTCAGGACATCCTCAAAGGCACATGGGTTCGCCCCACCCCGAAGTCATCCGAAACCCCGGCAACTTCCCCTGAGTCTTCCGCATCGAAAGAACCTTCAGGCTCCTCCTCACCGGCAGAGACGCCTCCGCTGAAAGAATAAAACGAGCGACAGGATTGCAACCCCGGTTCTACCACGTCCCCTCACGCCCAGCACCATGCCGGAGATCCGTGCGCTCAACGCTCGTCTTCGGGTAACTCATCCGAACGACTGCGACTCTCCAGCTCTGCCGCTTCAATCAGTCGCCCCAGCAACTCCGCCGAAACGACTCCACGAAATCGTACACGCCCATCGATTTCCACCACCGGGATCGACTCGCCAAACTGACGCACCAATTCCGGATCCTCATCAATGTCCACCACTTCAATCGGCGGCAATGCGTCCTGAAAATCCAGCAGCACTTCCATGGCCTGGTCACACAAATGACAGTCCCGACGGGTCAGCAATCGACAGGTCTGAAACAATGCACGCCCGGAGGACTCAGCCCCCTGTGACGCACCCGGCGACATCAGCAGCACGGCCGCCATCAGAAACAAACAACCACACGACACCAGATGCACCCCGCGGCTGGAGTACCAGATGGAGGGCATGGACGGCATGGACGCCCCCGTGCGATCACAGAAGATCAGCACAGCAAAAACCGACGCCAGCAACATCAGCAGGGTACCGAACCATGCCTGAACGCGATCATTCCAGTCTGATTCCCGCCCCGTCATTGCTCCACTCCCATTTCGCCCGAGACCGATGACCACAGGTAACAAACACGGATAATCCAGAAACAGCCGGCAGGAAACTTCTACCGACCTGCCTACCGCGAGGGGCATTCACAGCACTTCCCAGTCCCGTCAATCGGCAGAGCGTGATGGCGATTTCAATGCCAGGAGTGTCTGACGTTCAGGGCGATCCCTGTAAAAAGGATCCAGTGGAAAACATCCGGAAATCAAACCATTTCGAGGACCGGTTGTGCAATCACTGAATGTCCGACAGATCTTCTTTCGACGCAACTCCACACCCGCCAGACTGTCTGCCGGCAATTCAGGGTACGAGAGCACCATGCGTCCCAGACCAATGGCATCAGCCATTCCCAGCCGCACCACGGCCTGCCCCACGGCCGGCAGCCATTCCTGCAGATATGAGTACCCCGAACCCACAATCAGCACGCCCGGGCAACGAGCCTTCAAGGCGGCCGTCGCCTGGATCTGACGAAATACTCCGACCAGAGGATCCTCGGGCGGCTGATATCCGTCCGAAGGCGGAAAGAGCGCCGGTCGCTGAATATGCGGGTTGTAATAAGGACTACCACACGTCGAACACAACAGATCAATCCCCAGGGTCTGCAGCAGTTGCAGGAACCGGACAGGCTCAGCCAGATCAATTCCCAACCCCGTCCCATCTCCCCCAAAAGCCAGCGCATACTGACCTGTCACAGAAGGAATACCAGTTCCCTCTGTACCTGGCTGAAAGGGCGCGAAATCAAACACACTGAGCCGCACGCCGATGCCAAGTCCAGGCGCCTCGGAACGAATTCCTGCCACAATATTCCGCAGAAATCGCGTTCGATTCTCAAAAGTGCCACCAAAGATGCCGGGGCGGTCATAAGCCGACAGCAGTTCGTGGCCCAGATAGCCGTGACAATGCTTGATGTCGACCCAGCGGAATCCTGCCCGCTGAGCCCTTCGGGCGGCCGCAACAAAGTCCTCAATCAGCCGCAGCAACGCCTCATCACTCAACAGGTTGTCGTCCGTCGTCACACCAAAACGACTGTCCAGAATCGGATGTCGATATGCCGCCGCCGGCTCCATACGACGCTTGTCATACGGACGGGCAAACCGTCCCGAATGCGTCAGCTGCAATCCCACCAGCAGATCGTCCACTGTGCCGAATTGCTGCTGATGAGCCCCCTCCAGCAGTTCCCGGAGCTCGACAAAGTCTCCGAGATTGCCTTCATGCAGCACCAGTTGGTTGGGATTGGCTCGGCCGTCGGCACGAACTGCAACCGCCTCGCAACCCCACATCAGCTTCGCACCACTCAACCCGAAATTCTTCCAGCGACGACGCGTCAGGTCGGTCGGTCGACCGTCTTCAGTTCCATCCCAACCCTCCATCGGCAGAATGCACCAGCGATTGCCGATGCGCCCGCACACTGAGGATAAAGGCTGCGACAGTGGCGCTGCCGGGCCCGTCTGAACAGTCTCGTCAAAGGGCAGCGCCAGTCCCAGTTCATCCAGACGCCGACGAAACAACTCCGCCGTTTTCAACGACGAGACCCGGGGAAACGACATGTCCTCTGTCCTTAAACCAATCCCGCCACCCGCCGTGTTTCGAAGACCACTGTCCGATGCCATACCCGCAGCATAGCCCGGCATGGGGCAATCTCGTCCACGCTGGACTGGCCACCGCAGAATAACCCCGCATTTTCAGCTCCGATCCACGGAGACTCAGGGCTTCGGTGCTTCCGGCTTCACGTCCTTCGCAAATCGGCCATGCTCGGCGGCCATCATCAGCACGAGATAGTTCAGTCGGGCCGCATTGGCAATCTTGGAAAAGTTGATCCCTTCCAGAGTGTCCGTGGTCTTGTGGTAAAATGGATTGAATCCGCCAAACAGAAACGAAACCGGAATCCCCTTTTCTGCAAATGATGCCTGGTCACTGCGATAAGCAACCGTCGTCTCTTCATCGTACTCAAACACAAACCCGACATGCTGATTGGCTTTTTCAATCATTCCATGCAGCTCATTGGACTCCAGTCGACTGCCGACCAGATGAATCGTGTTGCGGTTTTCCGCAGCCGGCTCGTTGTCCTTTTCTTCGTCTCGACCAATCATGTCGATATTCAGCATGCAGATCATGTCTGCCAGCGGCTTCAGAGGATTGGCGACATAATACTTGGATCCAAGCAAACCACGCTCTTCTGCACAGAAGGCCATCAGCAGAACACTGCGACGTGGTTTGACCGGATTTGCATGCAGGGCGCGGGCAATCTGCAGAATCGCTGCCGAACCGGACCCGTTGTCGTCCGCACCCGGATATACCTCACCACGCTGCACACCCAGATGATCCAGGTGCGCTCCCACACAAATGTGTTCATGACGAACCGCCTCGTCAGCCCCGGGATACCAGCCCACAACGTTCGGAACATCAATCGCTTCCCGCTCCAGGGTCAACTGGCAGGTCACCGCTCGTGTCGAGGAAATCAGCAGGCTCTCCGCACTGTCCCCTTCAGGAAACAACTCCGACGACGCCCCACACAGTCCGGCCAGCACATTGGCGGCACTGCGAAGGACCGTTGCGGCCGGAATGGCGCCTGGCGCCGTTTCACTCTGATTCACCGACTCGTTCCGCACACGTGCGTCTGCCTGCACCAGCAACAGACAGGCCGGCTTGCCTCGCAGAATCCACGCGTCGTCCGGTGCGAATCGGCCTCGCCCCTGTACCACCAGCAACTGCCCCGCAAACGCTCCCTCAGCAATCTCCGGAGCCTTCTCACCCAGCACCGCAAAGGTAACCGGTATCGTCCCCGTATACCGTCCACTCCATGTGCTAATCCCCAATTGTGCCCCAGTAACTCCCTCACGGTCGCCGACCTGCAGTCGACATTCGTCCGGAACCGTATTCATCCGGATGAATGGCATATTCTGAAACCATGTCCCATTGTCGCCGGCCGGCTGAAATCCGCAGGATTCCAGCTGGCTGGCAAACCATCGAGCGGCCGCGAGATAACCTTCCTGTCCCGTTCCCCGCCCGACCATGTCACCTTCCACCAGCGTGGTCAGCAACTCTCGGGACTGCTGTTCCGTGACCGCTGCCAGCCCCTGCTGGTACTCCGCCGGTGCCGACTGAGCGCCCTCAAATGGTCCATCAGACGCACAAACAACACGAACAAACTGCAGCAGAAGTGCTGTCAGTAATGCGGAACGCAGAAATCTCGGAAACACGAACCTTCCTCCTGACCCGTGACGTCACAGGCCTGCTGCAGGCATCAGAGCCCGCGATAATTGAGAGACACAACCATCCGAAGAGATGGCAGGACACCGCGGCAGCCTCGGGTCTGGTGAGCCATTCCACCGCTGGCAAAGCTGGTCGACGATTCCCTGACGCAGAATCGCTCACGACCCCGCCAGTCAGAGACTGCCGCCTTCCGACTTTTCACACAGCCTGATCAATTGCCCATACGCCTGCCGTTCGGAATCCTCGCGAATCGCGGCCCAATGATCAAGCGCCCGGACAGTCTTCCGGACTTTCCACAGTGGCTTCCGTTCCGGCCAGTATCCCGCAACGACGACCCCCATCATACGCCCCTGACCACCCACCCGCATTCCTGAAGATCTGCAGTTTTTTGCGAATCAGTCCTGAATCAGCAATTGATGCCGAAATTCCCCAAAAGCAACGAACCCTCCGGATTGCATTCCCCCGGTTTCGCCAAAAAAACCTGAACGAAATCAGTCCCGCCAATCATACTGTCGCCGGCACTGTGCCACAGATCGACAGTCTTCTGCCCTCGAATGCCATACTTTCGGACGACGCAGAAGCACTGCTCCGGATCTTTTATCGCCAGAGGACCGCAACATGAAATCCCTGCAGACACTACTCACCACCAGCATCCTGATGCTGCTCATTTCCATGAACGCCTTCGGTGACGTCGAAGCCGTCAAAGGAAAAAAGTACTCACTGACCCGAAAACATGGCCCATGGATGGTGATGGTCGCGGCGATTCGCGATGTGGAAGAAGAACGTCGAATCAGTGATGGCCTGACCGCGTCGGAAGCGGCCGATGAACTGGTCTACGAACTTCGCAAACAGGGCATTCCCGCTTATACCTATTCCATCGATGAAAAGATGGAACAGATCTCATCACCACAGCAGAACAATTCCCGCCGTTACGTCGCCCAGCATGGCTACATCTCCGTACTCGCCGGCAACTTCCCGTCCAACAACGCCCCGGAAGCCAAACGCGTGCTGCAGTACATCAAGACGAAGTTCAAACCAGCTTTTCTGTCCGACGCGAAAAACGGCGGAATTCTGCCGAAGACTCCTGGCCGACCAGCGCCCCTCAGTCGCGCCTTCATGACCGCCAATCCACTTTACGAAGGCGAAATCCGCGACGAAGAAAAAGATTCGTTCATGGTCGAACTGAATGCCGGTCAGAAATACTCACTTCTGCAGAACAAGAAGCGCTACTCACTGGTCGTCGCTACATTTCATGGTGGCAGTGTTGTGCAGGTGAACGGCACAGATTCCTCACGCGCCCTCGGATTCTTTGAACGGCACTTCGGAAAAAGTCTGGATGAGTGTGCTCAACGCGCCATGGACCTGACAGAGAAAATGCGAACGGCCACAAAGTATGGCTACGATGCAGACATCGAAGCCTGGGTGCTGCACGATCGCTACAAGTCCGTCGTGACCGTAGGTTCATTCGATAGTCGTGATGACCCCCGCATTCGCCCCTTGATCAATCAGTTCTGTGGCAAGCCAACCCGCAATCCCCGCACCGGTGAAGATGTGCTCGTTGGTGAATCCTTCTCAATTCCACGCATCACAAAACCCGGACAGCTGCCTCAGGATTCGTGGGTCTTCGACGGAACACCGGAAATCATCGAGGTGCCGCGGGTTCGCTGAACCAGCGCTGTTGATGGAAATGGCAGGGGCACAACGATACGGCCGGGAAGTCAAACCCGGCCGTTATCACGTTCAGGCTTAATACCGCCTGGGCAGAGACAAACCCGACGGCTCCACACTGATGACAAACAGGCAGTAGCAGATTCAAAGCAATCAGCCCCGCGGTCCGATTTCTACCGCGCACCGCCCACCGTCGCAGGAACACAGCTCCACCCGACTCAGAATAACTCGTCAATCACCGCACCATGATCAATGGCCACGATCGGGCGACCGGAGTGATCCGGAAAATGGGCGTGCGAGTCAATCCCCAGGACGCGGAACATCGTGTGATGCAGATCGCCGGGACGCAACGGACGCTCTTTCGGCGCTTCGCCCAGTCGATCCGTGGAACCAATCAATTGTCCTCCCCGAATGCCGCCACCGGCCACGAAACAGGACATGGCCCCACCCCAATGATCGCGTCCCGGGGTGCCTTTGCTTAATGGCGGTCCACCATTGCCGCCGTCGTTCATCCGAGGCGTCCTGCTGAACTCGCCACACAGCACCACCAGAGTCCGATCGAGGATCCCGCGATCACTGAGATCCGTCAGCAGTCCGTACACCAGCTGATCGATTTTCGGGAGATAATTTTCCATCCCCGACTTCAGGTCCCAGTGATGGTCCCAGCCGCCGAAGTGGCAGGTGACGAAAGTCGCTCCCGCTTCCACCAGGCGACGCGCCAACAACGTGCTCTGACCCCACGAATTTCGTCCGTACCGCTCCCGGGTTTCCGGTGTTTCCCGCGTCAGATCAAAAGCTTCCCGCGTTCCCGCACCCGTCACCATTTCAAACGCCGTACGATCAAAACGCTCCAGTGATTTAAACGCCCCAGTGACGTCAGCCGCACGCTGCATGCGGTCGAAACTGGTCAGCAGGGACCGACGATCGTTCAATCGATCAACAGTCAGCTCCGGCGATAAGCCAATGTTTCGCACCTGGAAGTTGTCCGCGTTCGGATCCCCATCCGTTTCAAACGGATTGTGATGCACCCCCAGATAATGACCGCCAAAATACCCCGGCCGCAAACCAATGCTCATGCCATAGGGAATCGCGACATTCGCCGGCATCCCGGGACGCCGTGCCCCGGCCAGCTTTGTAGCAACCGCTCCGATAAACGGATACTTGCTGCGCGTATTCGCTCCACTCACCCCTTCACCGCGTCCCGTCAGCATCCAGTGACCACCAGTGAAGTGGTCTCCACTGTCGTGGTGCATTGACCTGATCACCGAAAAACGATCCGCGATCTTTGCCTGTAACGGAAATAACTCCGTCACTTCCATCCCGGGGACGTTCGTCGCAATCGGTTTCCAGATCCCCCGGTACTCCGCCGGTGCCTCCGGCTTCAGGTCGTAGGTGTCCATATGGCCGGGGCCACCGTCCAGCCAGAGCAGAATCACGGAGGTGTCCCGGGGAGATAACTGCTGCTCCGCACCCGCCGATCGTGCGGCCAGAATGTTCGCCAGACCCGCGGTGAACAACCCCGTCGCACCAATCTGCACAAAGCTCCGCCGCGAATATCCATCACAGTAGCGGGATCGCGGACCACAGGCGATACGTAACATGCGACACCTTCAGGACAACAGAAAACGGCGGGAAATTTACAGGCGGCAGAACGCAGAATCAGGGCGGGTGGCAGATGGTTTTCGCACAAGACCTTTTCCCCAGACGCACCGAAGTGGCATGGTTCAGATCCATGTACCGGTCGCTGCGCTGCCGGTACCCACAGCCGGGCAGAAAAACCATCCCTCTCTGCCCCAGCCGCGCTTTTTACTGCCTCCAGCATACCCTACCGAGGATTCCATCGTCAAATTCCTTCCGGAAAACAGAGCCCATTCCGTGAATCCCGTTGACTCACCAGATTCCCATTCGCCCCGTCGTTTTCCCGGACTTCTCGCGAAAGAATCGCGGATTTGCCGACAAAAAACCTGCGATGGCCCGAGGCGTCTGGTAAAATTCCGGACCTGCGTTACGGCGATCGCAGTCATCTCCTCAACAGCATCCGCGTGGCTGCAGTATCAGCAGCCCCCGCGGTCACGCGCCTTCCAAAACGTTTTCCTGCTCCCTCGTTCCCCGAAAACCCACAGGATTCACCACCATGTCGGGTACCGTGCGATTCCTGCTGTTGACCGTCTGTCTCCTGCTCCTGACGCCGATCACGGCCTCCGGCGATGATCCTACCGACGACTTCAACCTCGGTGTAAATCTGTATCGCACCCAACGTTACGAAGCGTCGGCACAGACCTTCGAAAAATTCCTCGCCGATTACCCGCAGGATTCCCGTCGCAACCTCGCCACACTTTACCTGGCACTCTCCCAAAACTCTCTCGAACAGTACGAATCCGCACGAACTCATTTCACACAGTTTCTGAAGGCAGACCCGGATGGACGTTACTCTGCAGAAGCGCGTTATCGTCTCGGTGAATGCAGCTATTACCTGAGAGACTATCTGAACGCCACCGAACAGCTCACCGACTTTCTCAATCGAAACCCGAAACATACTCTCAGCGACTGGGCCAGCTTACTGCTGGGGAACTCCTGGTTAGGAATGAACCAGCCCGAAAAGGCCCGTACCGTACTCACCCCCCTGTTCCCGGAAAAACCTGATTCCCCAGTGGCTCCCGAAGCCGGACTCAGCCTCGGACGCGCCCTCGAAGCCCTCAATCAGCTCGAACCAGCACTCACGCAGTATCGCGCAGTCGCCGCCCTGCCGAATACACCCGTCCGGGCACGGGCACTTGGCCGCATCGGCGCTGTGGAATATTCCCGTCGCAACTTTGCACAGTCGGCCGAAGCCTGGGAAACCATTCTGCAGGAATCAACAACCCCGAATTCCAGCGTCAATGCATTGCTGGGCTCAGGGATGGCCCTGTTTCAACTGAAAGAATACGAAAAAGCGCTGCAGCGACTGCAGGCCGTTCCGGACAAGACCAGCTCAACAGCTCAGGCACGCTATCTGACCGCAATGGTGCTCAGAGAACAGGGAAAACTTCCCGAAGCTCGTACCGCTTTCGATCAGGCACTCACGGCCGCCGGAAAAACGCCCCTCGCCGCCGAAGTTTCCTTCCAGCGTGCTCAACTTGAACAAACCGCCGGTGAACACGCCACCGCCATTCAACTGTATCTGGACATCGCTGACCGCTGGCCGAGTGATCCACACGTTGCCGATTGCCTGTTCAACGCCGCAGAACTCAGTCTGGACACCGGAGATGCCACGACGGCCGACCGCATCTGGAACCGGGCAACCACCGATTTTCCGGCCACCTCACGCGAATCACGTTTCCTGATCCTGCATGGACGTATTCAGCTGGGCAAAACCGACATCGCCGGCGCCGTTCAGACTCTCAGCAACGTGGTGGACAGCGGCAGTGTCGACAAACCTGAGCTCCTGCCGCTGGCCCGCTACTACCTTGTTCGCGCACACTACGAAGCCCTGCAGTACGCCGACGCCGTTCAGCAGTGCCAGCTACTTATGCAGACGACTTCCCCGGAACAACTTAAAGACTTCTCGGCAGCGTTTGCCCTGGGCTCTATGGCAGCCCTCGAAGTGCCCGATTACAACACGGCAGTCACTTTTGCGGATACCTTTCTGAGGACCACAACGGATGCACAGCAGCAGTCCGACATGCGGGCCACGCAGGCAATCGCCCTCGCCGGCCTGCAGAAATACCAGGATTCACTCAACGCGCTGACAGAACTGGTCCGCACTCAGCCCGCCTCGCCACAACTCTGGAAAGCAATTCTGTCAGCCGCCGAACTGGCCCTGAAAACAGAAACACCCGGTCAGGCTGAACCCTTTTTCACACTGGCCGCGAACCACACGTCAGATGCTGCCGTCTGTGAAGCAGGACGTGCCGGGCTGGCGTGGAGCCAGTACAAGTCCGGACAATTTGCTGCGGCCGAACAATCGTTTGCACTGCTGGTTAAAGAATATCCCGTCTCTGAAGATTATGCCCGTAACGTGTTTATGCAGGCGCGGGCCATTGAAGAACAGAGCGATTCAAAACGCACGGCCGATGCATGGGTGAGTGCATGGAACACGCTATCACCAAACCTCCCCGTACCTGCCAGGGGAGAAGAGAAGCGACCGCCCATGATTTATGTTTTTGATGCTGGCCAGCAGGCCGCCAGATTTCTCGAAGCCAATCGCCAGTTCACGGAATCAGCCGCCATCAGAGACATGCTGCTCACCCGCTTCCCCAACGCCGAAGAAGCGGACCGAATTCTCGAAGAATGGGCCTGGATGTATGCGTCCGCCGAACAATTCGAACAGGCAGATGCCATCTACAGAAAACTGCTGGAACAGTTCCCGGATAGTCCCTATGCGGGACAGGCCCGCCTGTCACTCGCAGAGAGTGCTCTCCAGGCAGGCACACTCGAAACGGCACTCGCCGAAATGCAGGCACTCGTCACCGACTCCCGCTACGGCACACAGGAAAAAGAACGCGCCCTCTTCCACATTGTCGAAATTCATGCCTCCACAGAACAATGGACGGCCATGCTGCAGTCGGCAGAACAATTCCTTGCCGGGTGGCCCCAAAGCCCGCTCGCTCCACAAATTCGACTCTTTCTCGGTGATGCTCAACTGCAGCTGAAACAACTCCCCGCCGCACGGGCGACACTCCTGCAGCTGAAAGAAGATCTGAACAGTGGCAGGGTCCCCGACGCAGACTGGACCGATCGACTCTGGGTTGTCCTTGCAGAAACTTCACTCGCCGCAGCAGACTATGAGCAAATCGATACCCTGCAGAATGAACTGCAAGCCCGACGCCCGGAATCAAAATTCCTCTTTCAGATTCTGGATGTGCAGGGACGACGCTGGAAACAACAACCCGTACCAGATCTGGAAAAATCCAGAGAGTATCTCAGACGAGTCACTGCAGACCCGAATGCCCGGGGAACCGTCACCGCGGCTCGCTGCCAGGCGCTGATCGCAGATACCTACGTGATGCAGAATCAACTGGAAGACGCTGTCAAGGAATACTTTCGAGTCTACCTGAATCATCAGCACGAAGCCCTGCGAGCTCAGGCGTTGTTTCAGGCAGCCGCCTGTGAGGTTCGGCTGAGCAGAAAAGAGGCCGCGATTCGTGATTTTCGTGACCTGCTGTCCACGTTTCCCGAATCCCCGCTTGCTCCACAGGCCAGAGAAGAACTGCTGAAACTGGGTGTCAGCAACCCCTGAATCGCCTGGCCGCCTCCATGACCGCCCCCCCTGCCCCGACACACGTCCCGTGCGTAACTTTTCTGATCTGTCTTTTCCCGAATCGGTCAACGTGCCACAATTGCCGTAACAGCCCCACTTCCCGGCCAGCGCCGCCGCGATCTTCTCGCAAAAGCCCTGTCCTCAGAATCCTTCGGAACAGCTCCGATGCCACGCAGCCACATCATGCAGAATCGCGAGTTTCGGACAACTCGGCTGCGCGCGACCCTGACTGCCGTTCTTGCTGTGGCCATTCTCCTCACCTGCCAAACCCTCGCTCAGGATCAGCCCGCAACATCCGCCGCACCTGACTCACCGACGACACAAACTGCCCCCACTCAGACTCCGAAAAGTCCCGGTGGGATTCCAACCGATCCTCTCGGAATTGCCGACGCCATGGGGCGTCCGTTCACCGTCGCCTTTGCCCTCGCTTCCATTATCGGAGTCTGGTCTGTTATCGAACGACTGGTCATGCTCCGTCGACGACGCGTCATCCCCCGCGCGTTTGTAGATCGATTCCTGATGCATCTGCGCGCAGGAAGAATGGACAAAACTGAAGCCATCTCCATCTGTCAACAGAATGACAGTCCGATGGCGGATGTCTTCATGCACGGCATTCGCAAATGGGGACGTCCCAGTGTGGAAGTGGAACAGGCTGTCCTTGATGGTGGTGAGCGGCAGGTCAGTCAACTGCGGAAAGGACTCCGAGTCCTGAACGGCGTGTCCACGCTGAGCCCGCTGATTGGATTGCTGGGAACCGTAGTCGGCATGATTCGTTCGTTCAATGACATCGCCACGGCTGGTGCCATGGGGCAGACAGAAACACTCGCCAACGGCATTGCACTCGCACTGCTGACCACAGCCGTCGGCCTGCTGATCGCAATTCCCGCTATGACAGCATGGCTTTATCTTGCCGGACGCGTCGATTCGATTGTCATGGAAATGGACCGCCTTGGGCAGGAATTGGTCAATCTGATCTCGGCCGAAGCACTCCGTGACCGAGCGATCATCGTCCCAACCAGTAGCGGCTCCGATTCACCTGAAGCCCGGGAACGAAAGACGGTGACCGGACTATGACCAATCCACCGAATCACACCACTGAGTCGTCACAGGGCCCCTCCGTTTCTGTCATCGTACCGGTCTTCAACGAACAGGCCAGTCTGCCACAACTCGTGGATGAACTCATGGCCGGAGTCGGCACAGTCGCCGGCTCTCTGCAGATTCTGATGATCGATGACGGATCCACGGACAACTCCTGGAATGTCATCCTCCGCCTCTCCGAAAAGTTTCCCTGTGTCGGCGGCATTCGACTACGACGTAACTTCGGCAAAGCCGCCGCCCTGACAGCGGGGATGCTGGAGGCCACGGGCGAACTCATTCTGATGCTGGATGCAGATCTGCAGGATGATCCCGCAGAATTCCAGACCATGCTGGGCAAACTGAATGAGGGTTACGATGTGATCAACGGCTGGAAACAACGCCGGCTGGACCCGTGGCACAAAGTGTACCCCAGCAAGGTCTTCAACTGGCTGGTCGGAGCGATGACCGGAGTCCGTCTGCATGACCACAACTGTGGCCTGAAACTCTTCCGCTCTTCGGTTGCGGCCGAGATTCGTATCTACGGAGAGCTTCACCGCTTCATTCCCGTACTTGCTGATGCACGCGGGTTTCGCGTGGCTGAAGTCCCCGTTCATCATCGCCCCCGTCAGCATGGACACTCCAAATACGGAGTCAGACGCTTCCTGCGCGGCCTTCTCGATCTGTTCACCGTAAAATTTCTCACCAGCTTCAGTCGTCGTCCACTCCACGCCCTCGGCGGTATCGGGATGACGCTGTTCTTCCTCGGGCTTGCCGGCCTCAGCTACCTCAGCAGTCTCTGGATTCTCATGAGAGCTGGTGCGCTACCCCTCGAGGCGATCGGCAATCGACCGCTTCTGGCCTACTCCATCGCCGCCATTCTGCTCGGCGGTCAGGCCCTCTCACTCGGACTGCTGGCAGAACTGCTCGTGGCGTACACCGAAAAACCCGGTGACGACTTCAGCGTACGCGAACGAACCAGTACGCAGAACACATCCTCGGTGACCAATACTCACCACTGAAATACACGACCTGCTGCAGCCAGCTCAGCTCAGCCAGCTCAGCCAGCTCAGCCGTTCCGGACACCCCCAGAAGTACTTCCCTATGACCACAAACTCCGAATCTTCCTTCCTGAAGCGTGCTTCCGGACCAACACAGGAACACGCTTACCAGCGCGGACCACGAATCGTTCAACTGGAAACCGTGATTCCGCACGATGTCATGCCCGGGCTTCTGGCACTGCGGATCCATACCGATGCCGGCTCCGTTGGCGGAGTTCCGGTGATCGGTCACGGTGAAACCTATTACATCCCCACCGCTGCTGCCGCAGTCATTCACGATTTCTTCGCCCCACGACTCCTTGGAAGTGACGCGACGGCAATCGAAAGCCACTGGCGGTTTCTCTACGAACGCATGACAGCATTTGGGGGTACTGGTGCGGAATTACGAGCACTTTCAGCGGTCGATCTGGCACTCTGGGATATCTCCGGACAACTTCTGAACGCGCCCGTCTGGAAATTACTCGGCGGTCCCGTTCGAGATACAATCCCTGTCTACAACAGCAGCGGTGGCCCCTTCTACGGTCGCTCAAACCGTCGCACCCCCTCAGCATCCGGATGGCCCGGTCACGGTGACCCGGGACAACCCGGTCCCCTTGAAGACAACTGGGCCAGCCTGAATCAACCGGAAGAACTCGCCGAGGAACTGATCGCACTCGGTTACAAGGCCATGAAACTCTGGTCCTTTGATGCAGTCTACCGCAGATCCGGAGGTCAGTTTGTGTCGCCCGCTGATCTTCGCGAGGGACTCGCACCCTTCGAACGAATTCGAAATCGCGTCGGTGACTCCATCGAACTGATGCTGGACGGACATGGCTTCTTCTCACTCGCTGCTGCCAGAAGAATTGCCAGTGCCATGACGGCGATCAAGCCACTCTGGCTGGAGGATATTCTCCGCCCGGACTCGGTCCACGCAATGGCCGCGTTTCGCTCGCAGATCTCCGTACCCGTCGCGGTCAGTGAAATGCTGGTCACAATCGACAGCTACAAACAGGCTCTCGACGCAAACGCCGCAGATTACATCATGATTGACCCCACATGGGTCGGCGGAATCTCAGCCAGCCGCCGCATCGCAGAGCTGTCACAGATTTACAACGTCCCCACGCTGATGCACGATTGCACCGGACCGTTCACCCTGCTGGCAGGCATGCATGTCACCGCATCAAACGCAGGCGTCACGTTTCAGGAAACCGTTCGCGCCCACCTCACCACTCTGTATCCGCTCCTCGTGGATCAGAGAATTGAAGTGACACACGGAAGTCTCCCTCTGCCCGCACGACACGGAATCGGCGCCCGATGGTTACAGGAACTTTTCGATCCAAATCACCCCGGATATCGCTCATCACGACTGCAGTGACCTGATCTCAGTTTTCTGTCGACGGTTTCATCACTGTTCGCAAGCGGGTCAGAGCCCTCACGTAGCGATCGCTGGCAGCCTGCTCTGAGATCCCCAGAACCTGCGCAGACTCTCGATTCGACAGTTGCTCGAAGTGCCGTAACGCCAGCACTTCCCTGTCCAGATCCCGCATCCCATGCAAGGCATCATGCAATTTCTGAGTCAACTCCTGGCGAAATGCCGCTTCACTGGGAGTTGTCACCTGGTCCAGAAGATGAAACGACAGCGACGACGACGTCGAAGAGGTCGACCAACCCTGATCGATTGAAAATTCCTGACCAGCACTCCTCTTCCGAGCCCCGATATGACGCCTGTGAATATCTACCAGGGTCTGGCAGGTGATCAGCCGGAACCACACAAAAATTGACCGGGAGGCGTCCACCAGAAAACTGTCAATTCGCTGAACCGCCGCCAACCACGCTTCCTGCAATACATCATCCGCGTCGACACGACCATGCAGACGAGGGTCCATGCGGAACGTCACCATTCGCCAGAGCCGGTCTCGGTGCTGCGAAAACAACTCCGCCAAAGCCCGCTGGTCTCCACGCACTACTCCCGCCAGCAACTCGCTGTCCGCTTCCGAATCTGCCATTCGCGACTCCGCCTCAACCAAAAGAACTGACGCCAATGGCTCCGCAACTCCCCTGAGAGATCGAAGCTCTCCCAATATCCCCCCGCAACTCCACCTCGCCCCGGCTCACCCCGCGAACAGGCCCCCATTACAACATCTGATGTGCGGGAATCTCACCAGGGCCAGGATCTTACCCGGACACGCCCCACGGCACAAAGAATCTGAACCACCGTGCTCTGCTCTGGTACGCCACACCCTATGCAAATGCCTGCCACTCAATGAATTCCACCGCCCACCCGGCGAGGCCCCTGATTCCATGGAACGAATTCCCGACGCGCAACCCCTTCCCCGATCCCGAAAAATTCTCTCGCGAGCACCTGGCAACCAACCCGGGAGCCCGAAATCACGGACACACTGAGAACAAAATCGTCCTGAACCCTGATTTTGCTCGCACAACACAAAGTTCCGGAC
>CAIYBH010000216.1 GCA_903924405.1 uncultured Planctomycetaceae bacterium
AGCCAAAATGGCCCGGAGGGTGCTTCGCACTATGGGTGTTCAGAAAAGGGGTCAGGAACCAATAGCCCAATGGCCCGGAGGGTGCTTCGCACTATTGGTTCCTGACCCCTTTTCTGAAGCTTGCCTGACCCCTTTTCTGAGGGCGCGAAGGAGCCATTGCCCGGGCGCACGAAGTGTGGGAACGACGTTGCGGTTGTCAGTCGGAGACCTGGAAGTGGCGAGCCGAACAGTCGCGGGGACGTTGGGATCCCGGCGTCGGTTCTGGTGGGATTTCGGCGATCAGCAGTTGTCATCAGGAACAATGCCGACCGCGGCAAGGGCTCACGCTACGGGTTTTGTAACGGATGGGGGGCACCCGAGACAATGATAGAAATGGCGGCAGCCTGAAAACTGGCGGGTTTCCCCGAGACTGACATGCGCCAATCGGCCCCGATACGGGGTGCGACCGTGCGAGTGCGGGCGGAAGGAGCGGTCAGTGTAATGAGTAACGCTCATCTGAACCGGCACGGCAAGTGCTGCGAGCAAGGTTGAGACCAGTGGTCAGGCGCCAATAGCCAAACGGCCCGGGGGGTGCTACGCACTATTGGTTGGTCAGAAAAGGGGTCAGGAACCAATAGCCAAATGGCCCGGAGGGTGCTTCGCACTATTGGTTCCTGACCCCTTTTCTGAAGCTTCCCCTTTTCTGACGCTTGATTTATCAGGCGAGGGCGGGCTCGAGCACGTCCTCTGTGGAGAACACGAACGGATCGCTCCAGAAATCGTTGTTGTCAGAATCCTGCACATGCAATTGAACCAGATCACCTTCGATCGCCACAAGGGTCACAGTCAGGCTGCCAACCAGAACGGATTGTCCGGGCACGAGGTCAATCTGATGAAGTTGCATGGGGCTGAACACCTGTGAGAAGGGAGCACAATCGACCACTGAGATGTCGGAATCGAACGATCCGCGGATGTGATACAGATTGTGAAGACGAGATGCTTCTGAGCGAGCTTTGGCGGGTGCAGAGGATCAGCAGAACGCCGATGTGAGCACTGCCCGCTCACTGGTCAAGTTCGCCCAGAGATGTGAAATGTGAAGCCGTCTTTATACAGTTGAATTCCAGGTTCATCAATTCCAGGTCGCAACTCTTCGCAAGGTTGTGTGACCTTTTTTCAGGCAACAAAAAAAGCGGTGCGTTGACTTTCTTTTTGCCAAAATGTTTTTCTCAGTTTCACACCTGTTGGATGGAGGGACTTCGCACGCTGCGTCCGACGCGATACAACACAGTCGAGTAGAAAACTGCCCACTGCCTTTGCAAGGCAAGGCACGGCACATCACGGCGCGGGTAATCTGCCTGTGTTGCTGAGCTGGTCGCAGAATGTGGGGCAGCGAGTGTCCTGATCAGTGATTTCATGATTTCCGCAAAGCAGGCAGTCAAGTACCATGGCCGACAGCACCAACCCGTTACTGATATCCAGCGGACTTCCGGCGTACGATCAGATTCAGGCTGAGCAGATTGTGCCGGCGGTTCGTGAGTGGTTGCCTCGGTGTCGAGAAATCCTGAGGGGGATTGAGTCACTGGACGACGCGACGTGGGACGGCCTGATGCGGCCCATGGAGGAGATTGATCTGCTGTTTGAGTACGGCTGGTCTCCCGTGGGTCATCTGCTCAGCGTGGCCAATTCCGAGGCACTGCGTGCGGCTCATGACGAAGTCATGCCGGAGGTGGTTCAGTTTGGACTGGAGCTGCGTCAGAGTGAGGCCGTGTATCGTCGGCTGCTGGCGATCCGTTCTTCGGCAGAATGGATGGGATTCAGTGGTGCGCGGCAGCGAATCATCAATCGCATGATCCAGAGTGCGGAGCAATCGGGGATCAGCCTGTCTGGCGCGGATCGGGAACGGTTCAATAAGATTGAGCAGGAGCTGTCGCAGCTCTCCAACGATTTTTCAAATCACCTGCTGGATGCGACGAAGGCGTGGTTTCTGGACCTGACGCGTCCCGAGGAGGTGGATGGGCTTCCGGCCAGTCTGCTGCGACTCACAGCCGCCGCGTGGTCACGAGCGCTGGAGCATCATGACTTGCCGCCAGCGACAGCGGAGTCGGGGCCCTGGCGAATCACTCTGGACCAGCCCTGCTTCGGGCCGTTTATGGAGCACAGCCGCAGCCGTCCACTGCGCGAACAGGTCTATCGGGCGTACATCACGCGGGCTGGTTCCGGCGACACCGACAATTCTCCATTGATCACGCGAATTCTGAGTCTGAAACGAGAGCAGGCGAAGTTGCTCGGCTACGACAACTACGCGGACCTGAGTCTCTCCCGGAAGATGGCTGGAGATGTGGCCGCGGTTCAGCAGATGTTTGACCGTCTGTTGCAGGCGTCCCTCGATCCAGCCAAAAAAGAGCTTGAGGAGATCACCGCGCTGGCTCAGGCGCATGGTCATGAAGGATCGCTGGCACACTGGGATGTGCCGTTCTGGGCCGAGCGACTGCGGGAGCAGCGGTTCGCATTTACGGATGAACAGCTGCGTCCCTATTTCTCACTGGATCGTGTGCTGAGCGGGCTGTTCGAGGTTTGTCACTGGCTCTTCGGAATTCGCGTGCAGCGTTGTGATCGGGTCGCGCCGTTATGGAACCCGGATGTGCGGTACTATGAGGTGTTCGATGAGGCCAATCGACAGATCGCCGGATTTTATCTGGACCCGTATTCGCGTCCGCAGAACAAGCGGGGCGGCGCGTGGATGAATGACTGTGTCACGCGTTCGGTCAGCAGCGAGCGAATTCGGCTGCCGGTGGCGCACCTTGTCTGCAACAGTACTCCGCCGACAGGCGATGTGCCTTCGCTGATGACGTTTCGGGAGGTGGAAACACTGTTTCATGAATTTGGACACGGCCTGCAGCACATGCTGACGGTGGTGGACGAGCGGGATGCGGCCGGGATCAACGGCGTGGAATGGGACGCGGTTGAGCTGCCGAGCCAGTTCATGGAATACTGGTGTCTGCACCGGCCAACGCTGATGAAGATGGCGCGGCACTACGTGACCGGGGAAAGTCTGCCGGAGGAGCTTTATCAGAAGCTCCGGCAGGCGCGCACTTATCGGGCGGCGACGCAGATGCTGCGTCAGTTGCAGCTGGGAATGACCGACATGTCCCTGCATTCCGGATATCACCCCGACGGGCATGAAACCCCGTTTGATGCGGAGCGACGGATTCTGTCCATAACGAGCCTGCTGCCACCGTTACCGGAAAATCGATTCCTCTGCTCGTTCCAGCACATTTTTGCTGGCGGCTACTCAGCTGGGTACTACAGTTACAAGTGGGCGGAGGTTCTGAGTGCTGACGCATTTGCGGCCTTTGAGGACGCCGGGCTTGACGATGACCACGCCATGCAGCGTGTCGGACGTCAATTCCGTGACTCCATCCTGGCTCAGGGAGGCAGTCGTCATCCCATGGAAATCTTCAGGGACTTCCGCGGTCGTGAGCCGGATCCGACTGCGTTGCTGAAACATAGCGGACTGTCGCAGTAAGGGTCATCTGAGTTCGGACGTGCAGGGGAGGAACAGGCGAGTGGGAATCCCGGCAGAGTCTTCAGAGGTCTTCCGGTAACTGCAATTTGGCAGGTACGGGATATTGAGCAGAAAGTGGTGGAGGCATCGATGCAGAGTCCTTCGGAAAAGCACTTCGATGTGATTGTCATCGGCACAGGCCCCGGCGGTGAAGGGGCCTCCATGGAGGCCACCAAACAGGGGAAGCGCGTTTGCGCCGTGGAACGCATGCCGTCAATCGGTGGGGCCTGCACGCACCTGGGAACCATTCCCAGTAAATCACTGCGAGCGGCCATCTACCGACTGATGGACGTCAATTCCTCCGCCATCTTTAAGCAGCTGGGCATTAACCTCACGATCAGCTTTCGGGATCTGCGCCGCAGTGCTCAGTCCGTTATTGATCAGCAGGTCAGTATGCGTCGCAGCTTCTACGATCGCAACAATGCGGAAGTGCTGGCTGGACAGGCGAGATTTCTGGATCCACACCGGATTCTGGTCGAGCACGAAGATGGCAGCACGACGATCGCGCACGCTCGGAATTTTGTGATTGCCACGGGTTCTCGCCCGTACCGCCCGCCGGACATCGACTTCAATCATCCACGAGTTTTTGACAGCGACACGGTGCTCAATCTTCCCGAGACCCCGCGCAGCATGACGATTTACGGGGCAGGGGTGATCGGCTGCGAATATGCTTCGATGTTTCGCAACCTGCAGGTCAAACTGAATCTCGTCAACACTCGACCGAGGATGCTGGAATTCCTTGACGATGAAATCTGCGACGCGCTGGCCTATCACATGCGCGACACCGGTGTACGCATTCGAAACAATGAAACGTTCGACCGGCTGGAGACTTTTGACGATCACGTGGTGCTGCACCTGAAATCCGGCAAGCAACTGAAAAGCGACGTGCTGCTCTGGGCAAACGGGCGCACCGGAAATACGGATGGACTGGGGCTGGAAAATGTCGGACTGCAGCCGAACCACCGTGGCCAACTGGACGTCAATGAAAACATGCAGACCTGTCAGCCGCACATCTATGCTGTTGGTGACGTGATCGGCGTTCCGGCACTGGCCAGCGCTGCTTACATCCAGGGGCGGTACGCGGCAAGGCATCTGGGTGAAGGTGGCGCTGATACAATTCGGATCAGTGACATTCCGGCAGGCATCTACACCAGCCCTGAGATCAGCAGCATCGGCAAGACAGAACGAGAACTGACTGATGACTGTGTGCCCTACGAAGTGGGACACTCCATGTTCAAAAACCTCGCCCGCGCCCAGATCATGGGACGGCCTGTCGGCATGCTGAAGATCCTGTTCCATCGGGACACACTGGAAATCCTTGGTGTGCATTGCTTCGGAGTCAACGCCAGTGAGATTATCCATATCGGGCAGGCCATCATGACGCAGCCCGCGCCCCATAATTCACTGCTGTACTTTATCAATACGACCTTCAACTACCCGACGATGGCAGAAGCGTATCGCGTCGCTGCATTGAATGGATACAATCGCGTTCATTAGTAGATACGCGGTCGAGTCGAACAGAGACGGCAGTCACCCGGCGATTGTCTGACTTACGCACGGCTGGCGGGAACGTCGGTCGCGAAGGCTTACAGTTCGGCGGCGCCCAGGTGAAAACTGCAAATCCAGGGAAATCCGGATAAACTGGGCGGTACGCACAAAATATCCCGATCGTGTCCTGTCTGCATCACCCCTGAGAACGAGGCGAGGGTGGACACCGATCGTGGGTGAGTTTTCGTTCTGAAGTCGCGTTTTGAAGACTTTTCCGAATTTTCCTGCTGGATTTCCGAAAAAGGCAGGATGGATTCCGACGATCTTCCAGATAGAATCCGCAGACCGGGGCACCGGGAGTCGGTCGTGCGACGGACTTCCCGTTGAAACTTCCCCGGGGTGGACCGCCTGCAGGTCTTCCGGAAACCGTGATGGGGTGCTGCTGAAAGCTGACAGCGTCTCTGGTCCGTTGTTTTTTGTTCCCGGTCTTCCAATCAAAGTGGGTGACGCGTTCCGTCAAAAGGCGGCAGGCGTGACTCACGGGAGCTGCAAGGTATGATTTCCGTCTTCCGTTCCACGCTGGTGGCTCTTTTCGCGGCAAGCGTGCTCAGCGTCAGTGGTGCTGCGGCATTTGCTCAGTCGGGTGGCGGTAACAGTGGGTTCAGCGGCAGCGGCTTGTCCGGGTCAGGGCTCAGCGGTCTGAATGCATCCAACATCTCCTCCCTGAAAAGCTCGGCCATTTCTGCCCTTTCCTCATCCGGGCTCAGTGGTCTTTCGGGGCTGTCCGGTCTCTCGGGGTTATCGGGTCTGTCAGGGCTCACAGGCACTTCCGGACTGACGGGATCATCCTCCACCTCCCGAACCAGCACCACAGGAACGTCGGGCACAAGCTCAACAGGCACATCAACCAGCGGTACGGGAACATCCGGAACCACGGGTGGCAGCAACAATACCGGTGGTGGAGTTGGACTTGGCGGTGGTGGTGGATTTGTCGGCGGCAATCAGACCGAGAACTTTGTGGGGGCCAACCAGCAGCAACAGGGTACCAGGGCGAACACGAACCGGCAGTTCCAGTTTCAGGCCGCACAGAACAATTCCATGCAGGGCGGAAGTCAGTCTTCCGGCACACCTCGTCAGGTCAAGACGGCCCTCCGTGTGAATTTCTCGTTCCCTGCGACGGCTCAGGCCCGCTCCCAGGGAAAACTTGCCGCCTCCAACGCTCCCTCACTTGATCGGTACGTGACACGTTACCCGGACCTGTCCGGAATCTCAGTGGATCTGCAGCCGAATGGTGTCGCGGTTCTTTCCGGCCAAACGACCTCGGCTGAAAATCAAAAGCTGGCCGAGAATCTGGTGCGGCTCCAACCGGGTGTGCGTCGCGTCGATAATCAGACCAGCCTGAAATAGTGCGGTCGCTTGCGCACGCCGGCGAACTCCTTCAGACTGAAAGGCTGGATCGGCCAACCAAACTGGGCGCTGGCCATTCCTGCAGACTGCTCCGGTGACCAAACGGGTGCAACGCGTCAGCGAAACGGCGACTGAAAGTTGCTCGTTCACTGTTGTTCGGGCGATGGTTTCCGAGTTGAATTGCCGAGATGCGTTTCGTTGAAGCAAAACGAGACCGTTGGTTGGTTGAGTGCCGTACACCTCTCCAGTTCAGCAGAGAGCCCGTCCTGCTGAATCGCCTGCGCTGGTCGACTCTGAATCGCGACGGGTACTGAGCGTCAGACAAACGGTTGACGTGCGCCGCGGACATCCCCCGAGGATGCAGTTGCTTATGCCGCGACAGCAGTCGCGTTGCTCGGCAGTCGTCGGAAACGGGCGATTGCTGTGCACAGCAGTGTCAGCAACAGGCACAGTCCGGCGAACACATCACCGACTCTGGTGTACAGAGAGGTCCGTGGGTCAAGCGGTACCTGCCCGGAGATGATCCCGGAAAACTGTCTGTGCCAGCGTCCAGTCTGCGGATCACGCATGGATTTCAGTTCCGTGAAGACTGGAGACGACTGCAGGGGTTCTTCCATGCGGAGGATGCGATCCGGATCGCGGATCCTGCCATTGCCATCGATGAAGGCCGAGATGCCTCCATTGACGGAGCGCACCATCGGGATGCGATTCTCGACGCATCGAAAGGCCGCGGTAATCAGGTGCTGGTCCAGTTCACTACTGCCGCGAAACCACGCGTCATTGGTCAGATTGATCAGCAGGTCTGTGGGCACGCCTTCCGGACTTTTCTGGGCTGCCATGCGGCGGACAAGGTGCGGCACCGTGTCCTCAAAGCAGATCAGGGGGGCGGCATTCCAGCGTCCATACTGAAACAACTGAACCTCGGAACCCGCATTGATACCAAACCCGGCTCCAAAGGGGGTGAGTTCGCTGAGCCACGGAAAGAGATCTCGCAGCGGAATATATTCCCCGAAAATCACCCGATGAATCTTGTCATAACGGGCGACATACCCGAGATCAGGACGCACAAAGGACGCCGAGTTATAGATCTTCGTGCCTGTCTTTTCCGCCACAATGGCCTCCAGCCCGATCACGAGTGCCGCACCGACTCCCTGCGCGTGCCCTGACAGACTTTTCTGAACTTCATCGTTGCGAAACGGCTCAACCAGCAGAGAAGCTTCGTTGCCATATTCTCTGAGAACATCCAGTGGAATACGAGCCAGGATATCGTCATCACTCACACCGTCAGCCGCCGTTCTTTCCGGCCATGGAAACATGGTTTCGGGCCACACGACAAAGTCCGGCTGCAGGGGGATAGCGTTCTGCATCAACGTATTGTGAACACGAAAGCGTGTCAGTGTCAGAGTGCTGTCATGCTTCAGTTCCGGAGTAAAATTTCCCTGAATCAGGGACACCACGGGACCTGCTGGAAAGTCTGCGGGAGGCGTTTGACGCCATGCACCGTAGACCAGCACGGCCAGCAGAACAGCAGGAGTCCCCAGCAATGGAACCGTGGCAGCGAAGCCAGAGGTGGAACCTACGTCCAGCTGAAGTTTCTGCAGTAAACGGCGGGGAATCTGCATCGCGAGAGTGGCAGCAACCAGTGCGACGAGGAAGCTGACGCCATAGGCCCCGGTAATGTCCGCGATCTGAATCAGTGAGGTCCAGCGATACTGGGAGTGGCCAAGGTAGTACCAGGAGAACCCGGTGAGCAGATGAGCACGCGCGTATTCCAGAGCCGTCCAGACAACGGGCCCGGCCAGCCACAATGGCAGCCCCCCGCGGATGACTCGGCGGGTCAACAATACGAACACGGGGAAGTACAGACCAACCCAGGCAGCAAGTGCGACAAGTGCAAGGTACATGGCGGGGTGGCCCAGCCGCATCCACTGCAGTGTGGCGATTCCCCAGAGGAAGCCAGCCAGCCAGATCGCAGCGAATGACCATCGGGGCAGTGACTGCAGACGGCAGAGTTGCAGGAGAGGCACGAGCGCCAGCCATGCCGCAGGCGCCAGTTCGATGGGGGTGAAAGCCAACCAGAGCAGAATGGAGGACGCAAGTGCAACGAGGAACACGGAGCGGATGGAACCAGTGCCCGGGGACAACTCCACGCGACCGGACGCGAGGATCCTGCGTATTTCGGGCCTGAGAGAGCTTTCGGCCGAGGACTGCGAAGTCGCAACAGTCATGGGGTGCATCCGTGCGTGAGAAAGAACAAGAAATGCCAACCTGCCACAAGGCGATCAGCCGGACCTCAGTGTCCGACTGATCGCAGGCAGATCCGGAATTACTTCGCGGCCTTTTTCAGAACCTTGGCCTTGTCGGTCGCTTCCCAGGTGAAGGTCGCACCGGAGCGGCCGAAGTGTCCGCCCTCGGCTGTCTTCAGGAACACGGGGCGACGCAGTTTCAGATGCTCGATGATGCCCTTGGGAGTGAGCGGGAAGTGTTCACGCACCAGTTCTTCGATGCGGGATTCGGCGATCTTTGCGGTCCCGAAGGTGTCCACGCGGATACTGACCGGGTCCGCCACGCCAATGGCATACGCCAACTGAACTTCGCACTGATCGGCGAGCCCGGCAGCAACGATGTTCTTGGCAACGTAGCGGCCCATGTAGGCAGCAGAGCGGTCGACCTTGGTGGAATCTTTTCCGGAGAAGGCGCCGCCACCGTGGCGGCCCCAGCCGCCATAGGTGTCAACGATGATCTTGCGACCGGTCAACCCTGTATCGCCGTGTGGCCCGCCCACCACGAAGCGGCCGGTCGGATTGATGTGATACTTGGTTTTGCTGTCGATCAATTCCGCGGGAATCACCTTACCGATGACTTCCTTCTTCACGAAGTTCGTGATTTCCTTCTGAGTGACTTTTTCTGCATGCTGAGTGGAGATCACGATGGCATCGACGCGCACGGGCGTGGCACCGTCATACTCAACCGTCACCTGGCTCTTGCTGTCCGGGCGCAGCCAGTTGACCAGGCCTTCCTTGCGGACGTCCGTCAGACGATTGATCAGGCGATGAGCGAAGGCGATTGGCACCGGCATCAGTTCTTCGGTCTGGTTGCAGGCGTATCCAAACATCAGGCCCTGGTCGCCGGCTCCGTCCTTGTCCACACCCTGTGCGATGTCCGGGCTTTGACTGTGCAGTGCAACAAACACGCGGCAGGTATCAGCATTGAAACCGATGTCGTCGGACGTGTAACCGATATCGCGGATCACCTTGCGAGTTACACCGACGTAGTCGACTTTGGCCTTGGTTGTGATTTCTCCGGCGAGTACCACGAGGTCCGTCGTGCACAGGGTCTCGCAGGCCACGCGAGACATCGGATCCTGTTCGAGAATAGCATCAAGAATTCCGTCTGAGACCTGGTCAGACACTTTATCCGGATGTCCCTGACTGACGGATTCGCTGGTGAAGAAAAACCGGGCCATTTTTCAGTTCCTTCTGAGGAAGAACCTCAGTTCCTTAGACTTCTGACTTCCAAACGACTGCTGAGTGTGTCACCAGCCGCGACCGCCGTTTGCTGAATTCCCCAACGCACCACACGCAAGGCTATTCGAATTTCAGGGACAGCGTCTATGATCAGATTCAACCCGTGTTTTCGGGCGTGACCGACGTGCGGTGAGTGTAGCGTCTGAAGGAATTGCCACAACAGAGTTAAGCCTGCAATCGACGTCGAAATCAGGTCCTGTTCCGAAAAATGCGAAGACAGAAGGTTTGTCGTCCGGTGTAGTCAGCGATCCAGCGTCGACGTGGTTGGCTACGTAACCTGTGCCACCTCGGCGAATGTCCGCTGCCAGTGTTGTTGCCGTCCATCCCTCGGCTCCTTTCCCGGATTCAGCAGAATGTCGCGTGAGACCCCTTTGAAATCGATTTCTGCGGCGGCCAGAGAGCGTGCCCGGCGAAAGGTATCCGCGTGGTTCACCACCCGCAAATGGAAGGTGTTTCCGTTTCAGAAAGACACATGGTCCGCCTATCTGGATGGCCACAGCGGTCTGATCCATGCCACGACCGGGACGGGCAAAACGCTGGCCGCATGGCTCGGTCCCGTAATCGAGGCCCTGGCAGAAGCGGAGTCCAAACCTGCCGCGATCAGTGATGGGCCCACACGAGTCCTGTGGATCACTCCGCTGCGTGCCCTCGCAATCGACACGCTGCATTCGCTGAAACAACCAGCAACCGAACTGGGCCTCAACTGGTCTATCGAATCCCGCACAGGAGACACGTCCGCAGCCGACCGACAACGTCAACGTCGCCGACTCCCCACCGTGCTGGTGACCACCCCGGAAAGTCTCTCGCTGCTGCTGGCACGTTCAGATGCCGTCGAACAATTCCGCGAGCTCCGCACAGTCATCTGCGACGAATGGCACGAATTGCTGGCCACCAAGCGCGGTGTGCAGGTGGAACTGGCACTGGCCCGCCTTCGCCGGTGGAAACCGCAATTACGAACATGGGCCCTCTCCGCCACACTCGGCAACCTTGACGAAGCGCTGCAGGTCCTGCTTGGTGCATCGGTTCGCCCCGATACGCCCAGCGAACCCAGCAAAGCCGCTCTCACGGAGGTCGCGGACACGGTCAATGCAGCCGTGCAGAGTCCGTCCTCTGCTGTTGATTCGTCGGCGGTCGTTACACGCTCCAGTGTTCACCTTGTCAGCTCACCCACGCGACAGCCAATACTCTCTGACGGTGACGAGTTGCCTTCCACAGGCCCGCCGCCAGCACGCGTTCCGCCCGGCCTGATTGTCCGGGCGGGTGTGAAAAAAACCGTCGTGGTGGATTCACTAATCCCGGCGCGGATAGAACGCTTCCCCTGGGCCGGGCACATGGGAATGAGCCAACTCAGTGACGTCCTCAACTGCATCGAATCAGCCAACTCCACACTTGTCTTCACCAATACGCGGTCGCAGACCGAGGCATGGTATCACGCCATACTTCAGGCTCGCCGGGACTGGGCAGGGCTCATCGCACTGCATCACGGTTCTCTTGAGCCACAGACGAGAACCTGGGTGGAGGAAGGTCTGCGACAGGGAAAGCTGCGTTGTGTCGTCTGCACCAGCAGTCTGGATCTCGGTGTGGATTTCAGCCCGGTCGATCGCGTGCTGCAGGTGGGTTCACCGCGGGGCGTCGCACGTCTGCTGCAACGTGCCGGGCGCAGTGGACATCAACCCGGAGCCGTCAGTCGCGTCACCTGCGTTCCGACGCACGCATTTGAGCTGATCGAAGCTGCTGCAGCCCGAGACGCGATGGAGGCCGGTCAGCTGGAGGGACGTCAGCCGCACAGGGCTCCCATCGATGTCCTCTGCCAGCACCTTGTGACCATCGCGTGCGGCGAAGGCTTCGAATCAACGGCGCTGTTCGACGAGGTGCGCGGGACTCTCAGCTATGCGGACCTGCAGCGCTCTGAATGGGATTGGGCGCTGAATTTTGCAGCTCGCGGCGGCGAATCACTCAAAGCCTACCCGGACTATCATCGCCTGCGTGAAGAGCAGGGACGATTCCTTGTCAGCACCGAAAAAATCGCTCGCCAGCATCGCATGTCGATCGGAACCATCACCAGTGATGCCTCGCTGGTGGTCCAGTACCTCAATGGTCCAGCACTCGGCACAATTGAAGAATCCTTTCTGACAAAACTGAACCCAGGTGACTGCTTTCTGTTCTCCGGCCGAGCCGTGGAGCTGGTGCATATCCATGATATGAAGGTCTGGGTGCGAAAAGCGCCTGCCTCCGCGAGAGCCGTGATCCCACGCTGGATGGGAGGTCGCATGCCGCTCTCCAGCGAACTGGCCTATGCGGTGCGGCAGCGCCTTCGCGAAGCTCACAACGGCGAATTCCGAGGCCCGGAACTACAGGCTGTCCGGCCTCTGCTGGAGTTGCAGGCGGAATGGTCCGCTCTGCCACTGCCTGAGGATCTGCTCGTCGAACAAATCCGTTCCCGCGAGGGTTTTCATCTGCTGATCTATCCCTTCGCCGGTCGACTCGTCCATGAAGGCCTCGCGGCTCTGTGCGCCTGGCGCATGGCTCAACTGCAACCGATCACCTTCACGATGTCCGTCAATGACTATGGGTTTGAACTGCTGTCTCCCACGGAAGCTCCGCTGGACGCCGCACTGGACGCCGGACTGCTGGAAGAAACAAACCTTGCAGTGGATCTGGAAAAGTGCCTGAATGCAGCGGAGATGGGCAAACGCCAGTTCAGGGAAATCGCCCGCGTGGCCGGGCTGGTATTTCAGGGCTATCCCGGACAACAGCGAACAGCTCGACAATTACAGGCCAGCAGCGGTTTGCTGTATGACGTTTTCTCCAACTATGATCCGGAGAACCTGCTGCTGCGTCAGTCGCGCACCGAAGTGCTGGAGCGGCAATTGGAACATACGCGACTGGTCAGCACACTGCGTTCACTGCAAGCTGCAAGAATTGTCAGACGTCGCCCCCAACGGCTGACGCCGCTGGCCTTTCCACTCGTGGTCGCGCGTCTGCGAGAGCGTCTGAGCAGCGAAAAGCTGTCGGATCGTATCGCTCGAATGACGCTGCAACTGGAGAAGGCCGCGGGCTCCTGACTGGTCCGCAGTTCCCGCGGGTTCCCGATCATCACTGTCTCCTGCCAGGGCCATCGGAACCGTTTCACGACGAGGCGTTGTAACCGGAACAATCCCCCTGACCTGTGAACGGTAGACTCACTCGGCGTGCCAGGTCCGGATGGGCAAACGCCTGACCAGTCTATGCTACGCACCAGATTGACAGCGGGAATACCCCGAATTCATTGCAACGATGCTGCTCTGCTGTTGCGGCCTGCACGACCTTCACAGCACATGGCGAAACGCCGAAAAGTCCCGGATTCATGTGCGGCGTCAGCGTAGTGGCTGAAGGCGTGGATTTTCTGAATTTTGCCGTGGACAACTTTGCATGCGTCGCAGCGAGGTGAAACACGACCATACGCGAGCGGAACGCCAATTCGCCTAACGACCGCGGGCTTCCCGCCGGACTGGCACGCCGGAACGCGGTTTCTGCCAACAGAAAAGGGTGGTCCCTTCAGCGAAGAGACCACCCTGAAACCAGCACTGATTTGACGTCCATTCTGCCGACCGCCTGTGAAGGGCGTCTTCAGCGTTTGAAGACCACCAACAGTCTGACGAGCGGTGGTCCGCACCTACTCCACTTCGTACTGGGTCTGCAGAGTCGAGAGGGCGTCGGTGATTTGAGTTTCATTCATGCCACCGGAACGTACGATTTCTGTGCTGGCCTTGTTGTTTCCGGTCAGCTCCTTCGCCTCGGCGCTGATGCGTCCAGCCGAGTCGTAAGAGTAGGTGATTTCGATCGGAGACCCCTTGGGCAGGCTGGAAGGCAGATTGAACACTCGAAAATCACCGATCATTTCGCAGGCTGCGGGATCGATGGCGTCACCTTCGAGGATTTCCACGTGGATTCGCTGCTGTCCATCGCTATTGGTTCCAAAACGCTGTCGCACGCTGTGTGGCACGGGCGTATTGCGCGGAATCATGATGTGATTGATCTTGCGACTGCGATCTTTGGGATCGCTGATCTTGATCCCCAGCGAGTGCGAATTTACGTCGGTGGTGCGGACAGCCTTGAGCCGCTTTTCCAGCGCTTCCATAACGCCGCCCGAATTCACGCCGTGGCGGGCCTGCAGAATAGCGGCATGGATAGCGGCGCCTTCGGCGACTGCACGTTCCGGTGCCAGGGCGCGGGACGGTTCTTTGCGACAAACTTCCCGAAGCATCTGTTCAACCACAGGCATGTAGGTTGATCCACCGACAAGCACGATTTCGTCCAGTGATCCCGGAGCCACGCCGGCTTGCTGAAGCACCAGTTCCGTCGTGTCCTTGGTACGCTGAAGAAGGTCCGCCGTCATCCGCTCGTAATCAGTACGGGATACGGAAACGGACAGCGTGTTGCCCTTGTAATAGACTGTGATCGGCACCTGAGTTTTTGTACTGAGATCCCGCTTGGCGTCTTCAGCTTCCTGCTGGAACGTCAGCATTGTTTCGGGATCCTGGCTTGGATCCACTCCGAATTTGCGTTTAAACTGCTCAACGAGGTGATCGGACAGTCGCTTACTCCAGTCCAACCCTCCGAGCATCACGTCCCCGTCGGTCGCCAGCACGCGGAAGTTGGTCGGGGTATAACGCACGACGGTCACGTCAAACGTACCACCCCCGAGGTCGTAGACCATGATCGTTTTTTCGTCGAGCTTCAGGTCTGTGCGACCGAATTCACCGCGATTCCAGGCATACGCCAGAGTCGCTGCCGTTGGTTCGTTAATAATGTCGATGACGTTCAGCCCGGCAATCTTGCCGGCGTCCTGAGTGGCCTTGCGGCGGACGTCATTGAAATAATAGGGGACCGTGATCACAGCATTGGCGATCGGGCCGACGACCTTTTCCGCATCCTGCTTCATTTTCTTCAGGATGAGGGCGGAAATGAATTCGGCACTGAGTTTCTTGTTCTGGTAGACAACAAAGAAATCCTTGTTGCCCATCTCGCGTTTGACCGCTTCCACGATGGACTTGGGATCCGCCACGGAAATCCGTTCGAAGGAAGGCCCCACCACTACGCGTTCGTCATCCAGAAGGACCACCGACGGCGTGATCGGACGACCGTCCGCATTGGGGATCACGGTTGGATTGCCATCCTTATCGAGCATCGCGATTGCACTGAATGTGGTGCCCAGGTCGATGCCGACGGTATTTCCCTCAAGAAACTTCATTTCATCCTCAGATTTCTGAAAAACCAGCGACTTTCGGAGGGCTCATCCGTGCCCTTGCCTGCGCAGACCTCAGTCGAGAACGTCGTCTGCAGGCTGTCCCTGACCCTGGTAAGGGAGTTTCAGGATTCGATTTCTCTATTCTGACACTGATTTCGGCGGTATTCAAGCGGCAGAAGCGCTGTTTTGAGGATCCGTGGTCCACAATCAACGGGAGTTTGACCGATCGCAACAGCATCTGGCCAGCGCAAGACCCTGACGTCCCGGATTTACAGGGGAAAAACACCACCTGAATTCACACCCCGGCGTCCCGCGGCAGCATTGCGGGCGGCGGACCAGGCCAAACCCGGCGGCACACGTCCGGGGCAATTCAGGGGCACTCGGACGTCTCTCCTCAAAAACGTCGCCGCCATTGGCTGCCCAATTGGTGCCAGTAACGGTCTCTGTTATGACTGTCGGCCGAGTCGAGCGGACTTCCATCTCAGCCAGTGGTCTGCCAGCACGATGGCCACCATCGCTTCGCCCATCGGCACAAAACGGGGCAGCAGGCACGGATCGTGTCGACCTTTTGTCCGAATCGTCGTGGGCTGGCCATCCCTGGTCACCGTCTCCTGTTCACGGGCAAGGCTGCTGGTGGGTTTAATCGCGGCGCGCAGCACAATCGGCAGTCCGGAACTGATTCCTCCCAGCATGCCACCGTGACGATTGCTGCGGGTGGTGATCGTTGCCAGACCGGTGTCTTCCGCTGTGGTTGAAGTGAACAGATCGTTGTTTTCACTGCCCCGCAGAGTGGCACAACCGAATCCATTCCCGTATTCGACCCCCAGCACCGCCGGCAAGCTGAAGAGCGCTTTGCCCAGATCGGCCTTGAGCTTATCGAAGACTGGCTCTCCCAATCCGGCGGGAATCTGAGTGGCTACGATTTCCGCGATGCCCCCGATGGAATCCGTGTCTCGGCGCACTTCGTCAATCAGCGCGATCATCTGCGGCACCACGCTGTGATCCGGACAGCGGATCAGATTGGGGCTGCCGTCGGCCAGGAACTCCACGTCTTGCAGAGTGATGGATTCCGGCTGGGGAATCGAGGCACAGACGGTTCCGACCTGCTTCACATAGCCCAGCACCTGACCACCAAATTCAGCCGCAATCAGTTTTTTGGCGATCGCTCCTGCAGCCACCCGCGCTGTCGTCTCGCGAGCACTGCTGCGACCACCACCGCGATAGTCCCGAAAGCCGTACCGAGCATCGAACGTGTAGTCCGCATGCCCCGGACGATATTTATCCCGGATGTCGGAGTAGTCACCGCTGCGCTGATCTGTATTTCTGATCAGCACCGCGATACTGGTCCCCGTTGTCCGGCCATCGAAAACGCCGGAAAGTATCTCGGGCTCGTCCTCTTCCTGACGCTGGGTCGTCAGCAGACTCTGACCAGGTCGCCGCCGCCGCAGGTCTGGTCGCAGATCGTCCTCAGACAACTCCAGTCCGGCAGGGACACCGTCAACAATCACAACATTCCCCGGGCCATGACTCTCGCCGGCAGTGGTGATGCGAAACAGCTTTCCAAACGAATTCCCGGCCATCACAGCGACTCCTGACATTCCCTGAAAACTTCAACTGCACGGCCGAGCGGACGTCTGACTGCCGCCACTGCGCTGGTCCGGCGACGAACCGCCACGGTCAACTTCTGCCTTGCTCCATGCTCAGTCAGCCGGCCACCAGCAATTTCATCTCACGCACAGCACGCTCAAATCCGACCAGCACGGCCTGCGAAACGATGGAGTGACCAATATTGAGCTCGTGCACGCCGTGAATCTGCGCAACTCGGGTGACGTTCTGGTAGTTGAGCCCGTGTCCGAGATTCAGAATGAGCCCTTGCGAACAGGCGAACATTCCCGCCTCACGCAGCCGTTCGAATTCCTGATCCACGCTGTGTTTGCCACGGGCGTCGGCATAGGCACCGGTATGCAGTTCCACCGCTTCAACTCCCAGTTCCCGAGCCTTCTGCACTTGTGCCACATCCGGATCGATGAACAGGCTGACCAGGATTCCGGCGCCCTGCAACTGATCAACACACTGACGGACACGCTGCTCATGAGTGATGACGTCGAGCCCGCCTTCGGTGGTCACCTCTTCCCGACGCTCCGGAACGAGGGTGGCCTGATCCGGCCGGGTCTGTAGTGCAAATCTGGTGATCTCGTCGGAAACAGCCATTTCCAGATTCAGACGGACTCGCACCGTGTCGCGAAGAATCCTGATGTCACGGTCCTGAATGTGTCGCCGATCCTCGCGCAAATGCACTGTGATGGCATCGGCCCCGCCCAGTTCCGCCAGTACAGCGGCGTGTACCGGATCCGGCTCATTCCCACGACGCGCCTGGCGAATGGTCGCCACGTGATCAATGTTCACTCCCAGCAATGGCATCGAATGGCACTCCTGATCGCTTGAATATCCCGGCCTACAAACCCAGCACACCCCAAGGCAGCAGACAGAAACTGAAATCCGACAGTCCACGGCGTTGCACGCTCAATCTCCCGCACCCAAACGCGTCTCGCTCGCCTCATAGTGTCGTCTATCGGCGAACAACTTGCAAAGTTTGATCCTCAGCAGTTCCCCTTGTTCCCACGAATCTTCGAAGCGAAACGTTCATACCATCAGCCCCCCCGAATTCATCACCCTGAGCGTTTTGCTAGCAAAACCAGGTTTCTCAAAATCAGCTTAAAATGAACAAAACCTGTCTTCTCACGGGCATTTCAGAGTTGATCGAGACGCAGTTTTTCACCCGCCGGCCAAAAGACAGCCCAATTTTCAGAAATTCGGCATGTTCCATGCTTACCGGTCGCACCAGCAGTTTGTTCACTGCCGTTATGGCAGTGGGTTGACGGTGTGTAAGTCCCGAAAACGACTGTTCCCAATAACACATCCCTGCGGACTCGTAATCCGCGGGGGCCTCACGGTCTTCCGCTGTGCAACTCAGCATTCGGTTCTGACAGGACTAAGAGTTCTGCAAGGACCAGGACTGTGGTGTGGGTCGGCCGTCCAGGAGAAACGTGCAAATCGTATGAGACTGCGAAGGTTGGCAACGATGGGCAGATTCCTGATTTGTTCAGTACGGTGCCACTGAATTGGCAAACCATGTCATTTCTGAAATGATATCAACTATTGCGGATTGAGCGGGATTTGAATTGAGACGGTTTTCAGAGGATGGTGTTGCCTCGTTGTGAGAAACGGGGCACCTGATTTTTGAACAATTTTCTCCGAGACAAGTGGCGGTTGGCAACAGTCGCATCAACCGGTCGGCTCTGCAGACGTCTGGTTGTTTCTCCGTTTTGGTTCTGTCCCATTCCGATCGTCATCACTTGTTTGTTCATTACAGCGTTTGCCCGGCCTTCTCTGGTCTGGCAAGGCAGTGTCGGGTGCAAGTGGGATTCCGGGTGGTGCCGAATTCTTCTGGTCACCGCAACTGGGCCGAAGTTTCTCTGGCTGCAGGCGGAACCGGGCTCGGAACAATCTCCACTTTTCCGAATCGTCAACAACTGGATGGATTGAAAAATCGGTGCGGTCGTGTCGGCCGTCCCTGTGGAAATTTCGAAGCGAAAGACAGAGACCCCAGCATATGAGTTCCTCGAAAAACCCCACAACTGAGATCATGATCGAAGCGCGTGGCCTGAGTAAATTCTACGGCGACTTCGCGGCAACTCGTGACGTCACATTCAAAGTTCCCCGCGGTCAGGTGTGTGCCTTTCTGGGTCCCAACGGAGCCGGCAAAAGCACTACGATGAAAATGCTGACTGGATTCCTGGCCCCCAGTGCTGGCGAAGCGTTTCTGGCCGGCTACAACGTGGCTGAGGATCGACTGGCAGCCAGTGCTCACCTGGGTTACCTGCCGGAGAACGGACCGTTGTACGTCGAAATGACGCCAGAGAGTCTGCTGGAGTACATGGGGCAGGTGCGAGGCCTGACGGGCAGCGCGTTGACTCAGCGAATGGCCTGGGTATCGGATAAGTGCTGCCTCGCCGAGGTCTGGAGGAAACCCATCTCCAAACTCTCTCGCGGTTTTCGTCAACGAGTCGGTATGGCCCATGCCATGCTGCACGATCCCGATGTTCTGATTCTGGATGAACCGACCAGCGGTTTGGATCCCAATCAGGTAGAAGGGGTTCGCAATCTGATTCTGGAATTGTCAAAGACCAAGACGATCCTGCTTTCGACGCATATTCTTCAGGAAGTGCGAGCAGTCTGCAGTCGTGTGGTGCTGATCAATAATGGTAAGGTCGTGTTCGACGGTCCTACCGCGGATCTTGGGAATAACGAAGTGGAAATGGAGTCCCATTTCCGCAGGAAAACACTGGCTGGCGTCTGACGACCGGTCATGGACTATCTCGCTAAGTGTCTGCGGGAAATCTGCCGTTCGTACGAGAGTTAACCCGGATTTCGGTGGCTGGATCATCGAGTGTGGCAAGGTGGTTGGTGAAAGAGGCTTGCAGAGCCTGCATTCTCATCAACCGCCCGACCAGCAGTAGCGGACTGAGTGCAGACCGGTCCTTGAACAACGACCGCGACAGACACACAAATTGAACTTGTTTAAAGTCAACCTTATTCTTTTATAACCACCCTTCCGAAGGGTGGACTGAAAACTGCCAGGGAAAGTTTATGATTCGCAGGCATGTGATACGGGCTGTTGCCAGAAGAAACTTCCGCAGTTACTTTTCCGGAATCCTTGGATACCTGTTTATCCTTGTGTTCTGTGTGGCTGCTGCGGCCATGACGTTCTCCACGACGTTTTTTGCAGCCAACCAGGCTAATCTCGATCAGCTGACTCAGGGATTCCCCTGGTTGCTGCTGTTCGTGATTCCCGCGATTACGATGGCGGCATGGGCTGATGAGCGAAAGCTCGGAACCGACGAACTGCTGTTCACGATGCCGGCCACAGAAGTGGAAGTGCTCGCCGGAAAGTACCTCGCCGTGTTGGGTGTCTACACAGTCGCGCTCGGGTTTTCCCTCGTCAACCTGCTCGTTCTGTTCTGGCTGGGCTCTCCGGACCTTGGGGCCATCGTGGCATCCTATGTGGGTTACTGGCTGGCGGGCGGTGCTCTGCTGACCGCCGGAATGCTGGCATCCGCATTGACCAACAGTGCCACGGTCGGATTTGTGCTCGGCGTCGTCTTCTGCTGCGTGCCGATTCTGCTGTATTACGTCACCGATGTTGTGGAGTGGCTGGCAGGGTTATCGGGATCAGCCCGAGACATGTTCGAGCTGCGTGATGCCCTGTCATCGCTCAGCCTTCAGCAGCAACTGCAGGATTTCAGCGTCGGGGTGTTGCCTCTGACAGGCATCGTCTGGTTTGTGTCCTTCTCGGCGGTGATGCTGTACCTGAATCTGATCGTCATTTCAAAACGTCGCTGGGCTGAGGGACGTGAACGATCCATGGGGCTGCAGTTTGCTCTGCGAACCCTGGCTGTGATTGTCACCTGCGGTTCACTGCTGTTTGTCCTCGCAAAGATGCCGCTGCGGGCAGATATGTCAGCCGAGAACCTGTTCACTCTGGCAGACGCCACGCGTAACACGCTGGCTGGCATTCGTGGTCAGCAACGCGTCACCATTCAGGCGTTTATCAGTCCGGAAGTCCCGGGTGACTATGTAGAAACACGGCGGCAACTCGTGGGCTTACTGCGTGAGTTTCGTCGATCCAGTGGTGGTGCGATTGAACTGCGGGAGATTTCTGTCGAGCCGTTCAGCGAAGAGGCGGAACAGGCCCGGGCGCTGGGTATCGAGCCTGTGCGACTGCAGTACGATCGAGACGGCAAGCGTGAAGAGGCCGAGGTATTTCTTGGAGCGTTCATTCAGAGTGCGTCTGACGAACTGGTGATCCCCTTCTTCGGTAAGGGGCTGCCGATTGAATACGAACTGACGCGGTCGCTGCGGACTGTCTCGCAGGAAAAGCGATTGCGAGTCGGTGTGCTCGTGACCGATGCTCAGGCGATGTCTGAAGGGGCTGGAGGCGGAAAATGGGAGATCATTCGCGAACTGCAGAAGCAGTACAAAGTCGTGGCGGTCAATCCCTCGCAGAGAATCCTTCCGGCAGCGGAAACATCAGACTCAGAAACAAAGGAAGAAGCATCACCTGATGAAAAGTCTTCCGATGAGGAACAAGACGCGGGTGAAAAACCTGCAGACGGTTCACAGACCGGTAGCTTCGATGTGCTGCTGGCGATCATGCCTTCTGCACTGACACAACCACAGATGGACAACCTGCTCGAATACGTCAAAGCCGGAAAGCCGACCCTGATTTTTGACGACCCCTGCCCGTATGTGTTTCAGAGTCAGGCCGGGCTGGCGATGGCACCTCGCATGCCAAAACCAGGTGGCGGTGGTGGCATGTTTGGTGGTGGAGCACCTCCGGAACAAAAAGCCGACAACGGCGAACTCACGGCGCTGATGACGTTATTGAACGCGAAGTGGGACAACGGGCAGATCACCTACGATCGCAGCAACCCCCACAGCCAGTTTGCAACCTTGCCGCCGGAGTATGTCTTTATCTCTCGCACAGGCAATCAGGGCAGTCCGTTTTCTGAGGACAGCGGCGTTACCTCGGCACTGCAGGACATGGTTCTGCTGTATCCGGGAACGGTGGTTGATCGGGCCGGTCGCAAGGATCAGGAATTTATTCCGCTGCTCCGGACCAGCAAAGAGTCCGGATTGCTGGAGTGGGACGACTACACGTCCCAATCCTTCAGCCCGTTCACAATGTCGCCCTCGCGTGAAATCAACCCCAATCCTCGCCGCCGTGACGATAACGAATCCCACGTGATTGCGGCCATGATTCGCAACACATCCAAAGAAACACCGCTGAATGTCGTGTTTTGTGCGGATATCGACATGATTACCGACTGGTTCTTTCTCGAGCGAAATCGGGGGATGCTGGACGTTCAGTTCGACAACGTGACCTTTGTTCTGAATGCCGTTGATGCTTTGGCTGGTGACGACACTTTCATTCCACTGCGATCGCGTCGTGAAAAGCTGCGAACACTGCAGTTCGTGGAAAGCCGGACCAGTACGCTGAGAAAGAATCTGAATCGGGAAGAAAAAGAAGCCCAGGAGCAGATGGATAAGGTTCTGGCAGACGCGGAGAAGGAACTGCGTGATGAGATCAAAAAGATCGAAGAAGATCAGACTCTGGATGATCGCGGTCGCGAGGTGCAGTTGACCCAGAAAGAGCAGCAGCTGAATCGCCAACTGGAAGTGCAGAAGGAGCAGCTGGAACGTGACGTGAATTCACGAGTCCGCAAATCGGCCCTGGAGATGAAACGCGAAGTTCGCCGCGTCGAAAACACGGTTCGCATTGCGGCCTGCATTCTTCCCGCCATCCTGCCAATTTGCTTTGGCATGCTGTTTCTGGGACTGCGAAATGTGGCCGAAGCACAGTCCATCAACCCCAATCGAAGGAAGAGCTGAATCAGCGGGATGTTGTGACATCATTCGTTCAGTTTTTCTTCGCAAACTTTTTGAATCATCAGGTCATCCCATGAACTCAACAAACCGAACAGTGGTTTTTCTGGGTGTCGCGTTAGGGTCTGTCTTGCTGGCGACAGCTGCCCACTTCATCAGCCGCCCGCCGGCCGTGGAAGGATACTCGGAAGTCGGGCAGGATTTTTTCCCCGACTTCAAGGACCCTCTCAAAGCGACCGAACTCAGCGTTGTGAAGTATGACGCCGACGCGAAAGAGTCTCAGTCGTTTTCCGTCAGGAAAAACGATGCGGGGCTGTGGACCATCCCGTCGCATCACGATTACCCGGCAGAAGCGGCTGAGAGATTGGCGCGAACGGCCGCGTCCATGATCGGCATTCGCAAAGTAGCCATTCGCAGCCGCAGCAAGGACGACTGGGCACGCTATGGCGTGGCTGATCCCAGTGAAGAGGTCGCGGCCACTGTGGCAGCCAGCACCGATGAAGGTGCGGCGGCCGATCCGCGCGGCACGCGTCTGATTCTGAAGGACGGCAGCGGCAACTCGCTTGTCGACTTGATCGTGGGGCCCGCTGTTGAGGGCCAGGAACAACAGTACTACGTGCGGCAACCGGAAAAAAACACCGTGTTCATCGCAAAGCTGAATGTGGATCTGTCCACGAAGTTTGCGGACTGGATCGAACCTGACCTGCTGAAGGTCAATCAGCCGGATGTGAACAATGTCGTCGTCAACCGCTATTCAGTGGACGAACAACAGGGCGAGATTGTTCCCGGCGAAATCCTGACATTCAGTAAGGAACGCAATGCGACCACATGGAACCTTGATGGACTGAACACGGAAACAGAACAGGTCAAAGAATCCGCCATCACTGATCTTGTACGGAATCTGGATCAACTGAAGATCGTGGGTGTGCGTCCCAAGCCCGCCGGGCTCAACGCTGACCTGACGGTCTCCTCCGAAGTCGCGCAGAATCCTCTGATGCGACAGGTGCTGCAGGCTGATATGGCAAGGCAGGGCTTTTTCATCGCCCGTGGACCAGACAATACAGTGAAACTGGTTTCCAACGAAGGTGAGCTTGTCGCCGGAACAAGCAATGGTGTCCGCTACACCCTCTACTTCGGGGAGATTGCCCGCGGCAGTGCCAGCGACATCGAAACCGGGCTGAATTCCACGCCGGAAGGCGAAGAGAAAAAGGCTGACGACGCCACGAAGGAAACGGCACCAGACGCCGACGCTCCGCCGAAAGCGGACGATGCAGAAGCAGAAAAAGGCCCACGACGCTATCTGCTGGTCAAGGTGGATTACGACGAAGCTCTGTTAGGCGCCAAGCCGGAAGCCCCTGTCGCCCCCGAGCAGCCTGCCATTCTGAATGATGCGGCTGCCCCGGGGGATGCTGCTGGAACAGAGAAAGCTGCCGAGTCTGTACCAGCCGACGCTCCAGCCCCGGATGCTGCCAAACCTGTCGAAGCAACTCCGGAAACTCCGCCTGACACCCCGGTTCCTGATGCTGCACCGACGGCGCCTCCCACTGAGACTCCGGCGCCGGGTTCATGTGACGAGCCAGCGGCTGCCGCTCCTGCTCAGACCGATGCTGCCACGCCAGCCCCGCAGGAGCCCGCTCCTGCAGCGGCCGAACCACCAGCAACGACTCCTGCTCCAGTAGCGGCTCCCCCTGCGGAAGGGCAGCCCGCTGACGCAGCTTCCACACCGGCAGGTGAGACGGCGCCTACTGCTGACCCGGCAACTCCGGCTCAGCCTCCCACTGATCCGAAGGCCGAGGCACAAAAGCAGTACGATCAGGCAATCGCCGAATACGAGGCGGCAAAGGCCGGACACGAGTCTGCTGTCAAAGCATGGGAAGATCAGGTCAAGGAAGGCAAAAAACGCGTCAAGGAATTGTCGACTCGATTCTCGGGTTGGTATTACGTCATCACTGCTGAGAGCTTCGAGAAGTTCCAGTTGTCGCGTGACGGGGCTGTTGAGCCCAAATCAGCAACTCCAGCCCCAGGTGCTGATAGCGGTGCAGGATTGCCTGGTGGCTTGCCACCAGGGCTGTCAATTCCGGGATTTCCCGGTGCTCCCGGGAATTGATCCCCGGACTCACCCTCTCAGCAACGTCAGCCCTCCGCAAGGAGGGCTTTTTTTTGCTGTTCGAAATACGGCTTCACTGTTGTTCGTCCGGCCCACAAGAGTCGATTCAACTCGTAGCACCATGACATTGGACGATGCGACACATGAGCGTGACGACATCGTCCGAGTCGCAGTGTTCTGGCAACATAGGTTCTGAGAATTATCAAACACGTCTCTGCCGCGTAGTGGTGGACGAAGCGGCCACGGTGAATTAATTAAGCGAGGAGTGATCAGGTGACTTTTTCGGGTAGCTGTCCATTTTGAAGAACTGCTGCTGACAGGGAAAGCGTGAGTTTTTAGAGTACCGGGATTGAAAGGACTCCATCAGACAAGATGTGGCATGGCGATCTGCTGAAGCTGGTGCTTCAGTTGCAGGAGCAGCTTGCGCAACAGGCCCGGGTGATTGCGCGGCAGGCGAAGCAGATTGAGGAGCTTGAATCGGAGCTGAAAGAGCTGCGAAAGAAGAATCCGACGCAGCGATTGGATGATGCGTATTCCGTGAAGGCTGAAGAAAAGCATCGCGAAGACATTCAGCAGAATGGGGAGCCAAAAGCGAAGAAGCAGAAATCGAAAATGACGCGGGCGAATCAGCACCGCAGAGAAACTGGCGATGGCGACTCAGGAAGATAGTATCTGCCCGACAGAGTACTCACTTAAAGAATGTACCTTTCGATATTCCCGCGTGGCGTGGCGAATCATCAATGGTCAGGCGGTTCTTGTTGCGGATCACATTTATGCGGGCCCTGATGGATGCGTTCCGCTGGTCCCCGGCGTGCCCGGGCGGGGTGAGTTTGGCAGGGAGATCATCACCGCGCTGGCCTGGCAGCACACGATCGCCGGATTGCCGCTCGATACAGTCATTCGCGAATTTGCATTCTACTGGAATCTGACGCTGCGAAAGTCTCAGACCGACAGCATTCTGAAGCGCCTTGCAAAGGAATGGCTGCCGGAGTTCGACGCGCAGTGCCAGCTGCTTGCTGTCTCGGCTGTTGTGTATGCCGATGAGACAAGCTGGAGCATCAATTCGGTGTAGGCCTTTCTGTCGAAACATTCCCGCATCACGGTCTTTGACTGTCACAAGGACGGCGACACTCTGGCGGTGCTGTTGAAGAAGGACGGATTCCAGGACATCGTGGTGAGCGACGATGCGGCCGTGTCTCAGGGATTTTCCAGGGCTCAGAAGTGCTGGGCTCATCTGCTTCGCAAGGCGATTCGTCTGACCCTGCTCAAGCCCGAACGCAAACAGTACGAGACGTTTGTTGATTCTCTGCTGGAGATCTATCGCAAGGGCAAGGCGATCGCCGAAGACAAGCGTCTGAGCGAAGCCGGTCGTCGTGCTCGCGTGGAGCAGCTTGTCGATGCTGTGTGCGATTGCACAGGAACTCGCTTTGTTGACGAAACGAAACCGGCTGACGACGCTGAAAAAGACTTCCTGAATCTGACTCATAAAATCGTGCGTCTGATGTCTGACGACGAGCTGTTTACATTTGTGATCGATCCGGAAGCGGACGGCACAAACAACATCAGCGAACGACAGCGTCGCGCTCCTGCTCAGGATCGAGTGACCGGCCGCACGAACAAAACAGAATGCGGTGCCCGGCGTCGTACGGTGATTACAAGCGTACTGGATTCGCTGCGCGGTTATGTACCGACACTGACTCTAACGACGGTCCTGCAGGAACTTGAACGCTGGCAGAAAACCGGCATCAGTTGCTTTCGCCGACTGGTGAAGGAGCTGAAGCTTCCTGCTTTGAGCCTGCCGGAAACGATCGCCTCGCCGCTGGACCTGCTGGTGCCACTGAACAAGTCACCAGCCCGGTGACCACAGCGGCAACAGTCCCCGTTTCAAGCTCGGAATCCTGCACTTCCAGAAACCAACTGGTCACGCCATGCTGCGCAGAATGGACAGCTACGTATTGGGACATTCTACTTTTCCCGTTTTCTGGCCGGTAGATCTCTGGATACGATCATTCATCGGGAGGTGCAAGTGAGCCGCAAGGTGCCCGCCGTGGGTGGGAACCAACACAAAAACACTGTGGCTGTTCCGCGTTAATTGCGTAGCGACTTCTGCCGCCGTTTCACG
>CAIYBH010000217.1 GCA_903924405.1 uncultured Planctomycetaceae bacterium
AGTCGCAACGCGACGGCATGCGTGAACCTCCGAATCGGGATCGACAACCAACGGCCGCGGATTGGCCTGTTGCCCCGGGTTTTCCGCCCGGCAAGCCGCGTCGTTTGCGATTCAGCCGCGGAGCGGCGATAGGATGTAGCCGTGGGCGTCAGCCCACGGAAAGCAGTGTTTTAACCACCCCCAAGCCCCAACGGGGCGACACGATTCAACCTGCCCGGAGTGCCCGTCGCCTGGTTCAACTCGTTGGTTGGCCGAACGCTCGTGCTTGCAACGTTGATCCGAATTGTTGTGTTCACGCATTTGCGGCACGCCTGCCGTTGCTTCGCAATTCAATCGCAGTCGGGGAGATTTTTCGGCCGGGAATTGAGGTTGCAAATCTGAGATGAAGGGACGATGCTGACACTCCGAGCACGAGCACGAGCACGAGCACGAGCACGAGCACGAGCACGAGCACGATTTCAAAACTCTTCGGGGCTGCCCCAATTCACGCCGCCTGCACTCTCCGGTGCGCGGTCCTGCGCGACCCCTGGCCACTGTCAGTTTTGTTGGCCGGAAAACTCGGCTTCCCGCATGCAGAACCAGCCCTCACGCTGTGCCGCAAACAGTATGGCCGCAACACTGTCCGCCGTGGTTCCGGGGTTCCTGCGATTGCCGTCAGCTCGCAGAAATGCATCCAGCTCAGAAAAAAGCTGCTGGCCGGCTGAACCGTGTGGCCAGCCGCTCGCCAACACCTCTGTCGCCTGTCGCCGCACCTGATCAGACACAGCCGGTCCGCACTTTCTTGCTATCAGAGTGTCGCCGAACCGGGCCAGCAGATTCAATGCAAGGCAGGTGATCTGTTCTGGCTGTGCCCGAGTGATTTCGGTGGACTCACGGAGCAATGGCATTCCAATTCCCAGCAGCTCCTGAAAACCATTTGCGTACTGCGCTGCGATGAAGTCTCGTTCCGCGGCCAGAATCATGCAGTCCCTCAGAGTCAGACTGGGGGCATTGACTACGTCCTGTTCTCCGGCATCGCCAAGGCCGCCCGGATTCGCCAGTCGAATCGCCTCATACACCAACTGGCTATCCCGCAAGGTTGTACCGGCCAGCACCTGCTCGACGCCGTCCAACAGTGACCGCTCCGGATTCACTGCAGCCAGCGGCGCGATCAGCAGAATAATGCCCAGATTGGTGTTGTGATCCACAACGCTGCGCGTGGCCCGCACAGCCTGCAGAATGGTCTCTCCCAGTGAATACTGCCGGGCCATCGCAATGATCGGCGCGATCGCTGCCGATGACTGCAGAAAGTCCCGCACCGAAGCCCCCGCAAACTCGCGACCAGGACTCACGTTGCCGGGCTTCGGGCTGAGAACCTCCATGCGGCACGCGGCATGGATCCAGAACTGAAGTTGCTGCTGCCAGGTCGTCACTGCAGGGCCTCAATAGAAACGGAAATCTGTCAGGAATCATGTCTCCGAGCAGCCCTGCCGCTTCGGTTGGTTCACGACCTGCCAATCGACACACAAGGTCGACTTGTTGCGTGCCGCTGGCAGAGGCACAACCTAACAATCAGGTGGTTTCCGCAGGACGAATCTGCTCCGGGAAAGTCCCCAAATCCTGGGAAATCTCCGATGTCAGACCGTCGGCAATGGCTAAGCCCTCGCTGAGAATCTGCATTTTTGCGTGAACAGGGATCTTTTGCGCGTGTCGCCCTGCCTGCCATCATGATTGCATTTCAATGAGAAATGGGGCGAATAGGGGATTTGCGGGTCATCGCGAATACGGGTGAATTGCTCTGTTTCAACCCCGATTCCGGGGGGCGACAGGGGCTAACCAGTTTGGTCTGCCTGATTCCGCAGCCAGCCAGGACCGAGTCGGTACTGGCACGGATTGGCCAGGACAATCCGGAGCTGCCCTGTGGTTCTCGGGCAATAAAAAACCGGGATTTTATTGCGTTTTCTCATTTTTATGAGTAATCATCACCGCTGAGAATCCGCGGGGCCGGCGGCGGATTTTCCTGGTATTCAGTGGCCTGAAAGTTTCTCGCGGCACTGGCGATGTGGGACGCGAGACAGGGAGTTCAAGCAGGTGCTGGAATTCAGAGTGGTCCAGCTGCTGGATTTCATCGTCCGCCCGGGATCCTGAGTCCATCAGGCGAGTCACCGTGTTGTGTGCAGCAGTCTTGACCCACTTTTCAAAGAGCGTGACAATGGGGGGCAAGCCCGGGATGTCCTGATGGGATTCAGGCCGTGGTCATGTGAACGACCTGACAGCCTCTGGTGGCCGCCCCTGCAGGGTCGGCAATCGTGCGGCCCGAGTGACCCTGACTGGATGAATTCCCTGAGAGCGGCTCAAAAGCATATCGGAAAGATCCATGAGCGAACCAGTTCCGTCTGACGAAAATTTGCGCAAGGTCCGCGAGCGTGTGATGCAGCTGGCTCGTGAGATCGAGCAACTCTCCGGGCAGGAACTGCCGCCTCAGCAGTTCTTTCAGGAGTTCCTGACGCGTGTGGTCGCGGCGATCGGGGCCCGAGCCGGCGGCGTCTGGTTGCTGGATGATGGCGGGCGTCTTGGGCTGGCGGCACAGGTCAATCTTGAGCAGACCGGGCTGGGGGAGCGTCCCGGGGCCATGTCGCTTAACGAACGCCTGCTGGTGGATGTGCTGCAGACCGGCGAAGCCCGCACGTTGACTCAGGGCGGTGAAACACAGCTGCCCACCGAGCACGTGCTGGTACTGTCGGCCATTCACAAGGAAAAGAAATGCGTCGGGGTTGTGGAGTTGTTTCAGCGCCCGGACGTGCCCGTCAAAGCCCAATCCGGCTACATGCAGTTTCTGGAACAGATGTGCGGGTACGCCTCAAGGTTTGTTGAAGGCCGGCGTCGCGCTCCGACGGAGTCGGCCGATCTGAAGAGTCAGTTCTGGACAGAGTTTGAACAATTCACACTGCGCATGCAGCGATCCCTGAACGAGCAGGAAGTGGCCGATGCTGTGGCCAGTGACAGCCGCTCACTCCTCGGTTGCGATCGTGTCTCGGTGGTCACGAAGAAAGGTCGCAGCGTCGAGGTCCGGGCGGTGAGTGGACAAAGCAGCGTGAATGCCCGCGCAAATCTGATCGCTGCCATGGCCAAACTGGCCAGCCGCGTCATCGATATGGGCGAATCGCTGATCTACACCGGGCGCATCGAAGGACTGGCGCCGCAGGTCGAAGAACCGCTGGCCGCTTTCGTTCAGGAAAGCGGTTCCCGCATGGTGATGCTGGTTCCGACCTTCGAAAATGTCCCAATGGTTCGCAAGCAGGGAGAAGAAGCGGATCGCGAGCAGAAAAAGAAGCGATTCCGCGCCACCGGCTGCCTCGTCATCGAACAGATTGCGGAATCAGAACCTTCGCCCCAACTGGAACAGCGAGCCGAACTCATTGCCGATCATGCCGGCGCGGCCCTCTGGAACTCCCGACGCCATGGACGCATCTTTGGTCTCCGCCTCTGGACGGCTCTCGGTTCCACGCTGGAATGGTTCCACGGCCGAAAATTGATGATCAGCCTCGCGGTGTTGACTGTGCTCTCCATCGTGATCGCCGCAATGGCACTGATCCGCGTTGACTATCCTGTCACCGCGGAAGGCAAACTGATGCCGGTGGAACAGCACGCTGTCTTTGCCACCTGGGACGGGCTGATCACTCATGAAGGACTGCTGGTGGATGGCAATCAGAGAGTCGCTCGTGGTGACCTGTTGCTGGTGCTTGAAAATGATGAACTGGATGGACAGATCGAAGAGGCCAAAGCGAACGTGCAGAAGCAGAACCTGCTGATTGCGGCCAAGACTGAGGAAATCAACGTGGCGGAAAGTCAGCGGAGCGCCACCGATACCGAAACGGCTCGCGGCAGCGAAACCACTCGACAGCGACTACTGGTGGAACTGGAACGTCTGAACGGTGATCGAATGATAGCCCGTCAGCAGGTCCTGACTCTGGAAAAACGCAAGGCTGAGAAGCTCCGTATCGGGGCCCCTGCGGACGGCAGTATTCCCAATTTTCAGCTGCGTCAGATGCTGGAAGATCGACCAGTCCGAACCGGGGATTATCTGTTCGATGTGATGAATGAAAACGGCCCATGGCACATGGAACTTCTGGTCGAAGAAAAACGCATGGGACACCTGCTCCGTGCTCAACGTGAACGACTTGCAGCCGGTGAATCCATTGAATTGCCCGGTTCTTTCATCCTCGCCAGTAATCCGGAAACCCGTTTCCAGTGTCGATTGACAAAAATCTCCAGTCGATCCACCACGGATTCTGAAATGGGAACTGCCTTTGAACTGACCGCTGTGGCTGAAGATCAGCAGCAGCTGCCGCCGCTGCGCATTGGCACCGAAGTCACGGTCAAGGTCTACTGCGGAAAAACATCGCTGGCCTACTGGTGCTTCGGGGATGTGGTGGAGTTTCTGCAGAAGTATCTGTGGCTGTAATGTCGTGTCGATTCTGATGGCGAATGGGCCTGCAAGGCGCCGTTCTGGTCCATTGCGCAGCGAGCCCTCAATTCCTGGTTCCCGAAGTGCCCTTCCGACGGTATCCTCTGCAAAACCTGCAGCGAGAAGTCTGCCAGTCTGTTCAAAGACTGGCCCGAAGGCACCCGGAATGCGTATGCAAATCAGTTACCGTCTCAGGCTCGTCGCGCCGATGTGTCCTGGCATCAGACGCTGGCGTTCAGGACAGCAGTGTCTGGGCCCGGACAGGTCGTCATCCGCCGTTTCGTGTTTTTCATGGCTGATGCTGACCAGCCTGTTCCTGTGCGGTTGCTCACCTGAGCCCGCGCCGACGACGCTGGTGCCTCCAGTCCCGGACACCGCAACCAGCACAGGCATAAGTTCGTCGATGGCCACCTCGACGGTGCGTTATTTCCGCGAGCGAATCGACATTCCCCAGCTTCGACAACCACATGTTTCCAATCCGGAAACGTTTGAGATGCCTGGGATCATGGGCAGCGGCTGCTCGCTGGCGGATCTCAATAACGACGGCCGACTCGACCTGATTCTGGTTCCCGGTGAGTCTCCGGCGGATACCGCAGCCAATCAGCAGGAGCTCTGCCGGATTCTGTTGCAGGACGCACAGGGGGCATTCTCCGATGTGACACAGCAGACCGGTGTTCGCGTTCGGGGATTCGGAATGGGATGTTTTGCCGGCGACCTTGACAATGACGGTGATCGGGATCTCGTAACCACCTCGTCCACGGGCGTGATGGTCTTTCGCAATGATCTTCGTGATGGACAGCTGCAGTTTTCAGACATCACCGCGACCAGTGGTGTGGAATCATCCCGCTGGTCCACCGCTGCGTCCTTTGTGGACTATGATCAGGACGGCTGGCTGGATCTGATGATCGTGAACTACGTGGATTATTTTCCGGGAAGTATCTGTTCCGACGGCTCGGGGCGTCGCGACTACTGCGGGCCGCAGTCCTTCACCGGCACCACAGATCTGCTGTTCCGCAACTGTGGAGCCGCGGGCGCTGTCGGGACGTTTCAAAACGTGACCGTCTCCGCCGGTCTGACAAAGGCCATCGGAAAAGGCCTCGGTCTGATTTGTGCCGACATGAATGGTGACCGCAGACCGGATCTGTATGTGGCGAACGATATGGAACCCAACTTCCTGTGGATTCAGAAGGCTCCTGGTCAATTTGTGGAAGAAGCCGGGCTGCGAGGTTGTGCTGTCGATCTGCAGGGACGACCTCAGGCCAGTATGGGGACAGCGTTTGCCGACCTCGATCGCGATGGACAGTCGGAGATTTTTCTGACGCATCTGCGCGGTGAAACCAATACGTGGTATCGCCCTCTGGGCAACGGCGTCTTTGTGGATGACACGGCACGCAGTGGACTGGGGGAAGCCTCACGAAACTCAACGGGTTTCGGCGTCATTGCACAGGATCTTGACCTCGATGGACTTCAGGAACTGGCTGTGGTCAACGGACGTGTCATGCGGGCCCCGCTGCTGCAGCCCGCAGCGGCCGCCGCGCACTGGGACGAATATGCGGAACGAAACCAGATTTTCCGCAATCTCGGGAAGGGGCGTTTCGAATCGATCACGAACGATCCGTTTTGTGAACCCGTAGAGGTTTCTCGCGGCCTGGCGTCCGGAGACATCGACAATGATGGTGATGTCGATCTGCTGATCTCCAACGTGGCCGGGCCAGCGCGGCTGTATGAAAACATTGCGGAACGACGTGGACACTGGCTCAGTGTGCGTGCCATCGACCCGCGCTGGAATCGCGATGCCTGTGGGGCCCGGATTGTTGTCACCGCCGGTGATGTCCAGCTCGTCGGCCATGTTCTGACCAGCAACGGCTATCTGGCCAGTCATGATCCTCGCGTACACTTTGGTCTCGGCCAGAAAACCACGTTAAACCATGTGGATGTCTACTGGCCGGATGAACAGACAGGGTTTGAACGATTCCCCGGGGGCGCCGTGGATCAGTTCCTGACGCTGCGTCGCGGTACGGGAGAGCAGCATTTGGATGCCCCGGTCGCGGGAGCGGTTCCATGAGTCATCACGAAGCCGATCCTGCTGGTTCCGCGGAAGTCCAGCCTGTCTCGGATGCCAATCCGCCTATTGCCCGGAATTCACCGATAGCCAACGGAAAAAAGTCGTCACGCAGAATTTTCCGGATCGTGGGGCCGGCTGCTGTGCTGCTCATCGCAGCAGCTTTGGTGTTCCTCAAACGCGGTGCAGTGCCAACCGCTGAGAGTCCTGTGGTCAGTATTCCCGGGGCCAGTCCTGCCGTGCTCGATCTGTTGCAGGATCTTCGCTCACGCGTTGAACGGCAGCCTGATTCCGCCAGCGCGTGGGGCGACTATGGCTTATGTCTGATGCAGCATGAACGTCCACGCGAAGCTCTGACGTGTTTCCAGCAGGCACTCCAGCGAGAATCCGACAACCCCGCATGGCATTACCTGTCCGGGGTGATTCTGGAACAGACCAGTCTGGAGCAGGCCGTAGCGGCCTTACAACGGACCATAGAGCTGCGCCGTGACTCCGCAGTGGCCCGTCTGCGACTGGCCTCGGCCCTGATGACGCTCGGCCAGCTCCAGCAGGCCTCCGAACATCTTGAACAGGTGCGAAGTCAGCTGCCCGGTGCCGCCGAAGGGTGGGTGCAGGGGGTACGGATCGCGCGTCTGAGTGGCCAGCCGGAGCTCGCGGAATCCCTGCTGGCGGAGGCTCGTCGCGTGCAGGCCGTCACGTCCGTCCTGCTGCGGGAAGTAGCCAGTGCCGAACTGCAGCGCGGACGCGCTGAAGTGGCTGCAGCGCTTCTGGACGAGGCAACTCGCGCGCCACTCCCAAGGCCCCTGCCGGATCCGTGGCTTGAGCGATCGAGGGCCTTCGATGTCAGCGGTGTCGTGGCATCACAGCAGGCGGATCAGCAACGCCAGCAGGGGCTGCTGGATCAGGCCGTCAGGACGCTGTCGACTCTGTCACGACGGTTTCCGGAACGCTCCCGGCCCACTCTGAATCTGGCGCTCGCGCTCCGTGAACAGGGACGAATTGCGGAGGCTGTGTCAGAGCTTGAACAACTGACCACGCGATTTCCTGCGGATCCGCTGGTACGATTTCATCTGGCGGTGACGCTGGCCCAAACCGGACAGACCGAGATGGCGATGCAGCATCTGAACACCTGCCTCACGCAGAAATCAGATTACGGAATGGCACGCGCCGTACTGGGGGACCTGCTGGATTCGCAGGGGCAGGTTGATGCTGCCATCGCGGCCTATCAACGGGCCGTCACTGATTCCCCCGAGGAACCATGGATTCGTTTTGGATTCGTGGAATTGCTCTTGCGACATTCCAGGAACGTCGCAGCAGCGGAGCAACTGGTCGCTGCCAGTCTGGTGGTGGATGGCGATCAGACCGCTGCACAGACCGAATTGAAACGCCTGCAGTCACTGGTCGATCAGCACAAACCTCAGTCGCCCCCGCCCTCCAGTCCAACGCCCCCGTGAGGTTTCTTTGAACACTGCCGAATCCCATTCCCTATGGAAACGACGACTCAGGATGCTGATCGGCCTTGCCGGACTGGCCCTGCTGGCCGGCTTTGGTCTGCTGCAGTGGGATCGGGCTCGGGAACGTGCGCGGCAGGAACTGGCAGAACGTCGTGACCCGGCACTTCCGGATTATGATTGCCCCGATGACACGGATCGGCAGGCCTCAGCCGACGTCACCACAGAAGCTCTGCAGGATGTGACGGACGAACTGGGAATTCAGTTCACACACACGGTCGGGCCACTGGGGACATGGTTCATGCCGGAATCCATTGGCGCCGGGGCCGCTTTTCTGGACTATGACCGTGATGGCCGGATGGACCTGTACCTCGTGAACTGCGGTCGTTCGCCGCAGGCCACGCATGACTTTCCAACGTCTGTCGATCTGCGCAATCGCCTGTTTCGCCAGGACGAAACGGGACACTTCGTGGATGTGACGACGGAGTCCGGTCTGGGAGATACGGGCTATGGGGCTGGCGTGGCAGTCGGGGATGTGGACAACGACGGATTTCCGGATGTGTTTATTGCCAACTATGGACAGGACGCGCTGTACCGCAATACTGGCAGAGGACAGTTCGAAAATATTACCGGCGCATTGGGACGTACAGAATCTGATTGGGGGGCTGCCGCGGCCTTTCTGGACTACGACCGCGATGGCTGGCTGGATCTGCTGGTTGTCAATTACACTGCAGATCCCACCTATGGTCATTCCGTGGCCTGCGGATTCTCACATGGTCTTGTCAGCTACTGCGGACCACACAAGTTTCAGCCTACGATCGATCGGCTATATCGTAATGTTTCCGCCGACACACTTGCTGCCGGAGGCGGAGTTCAGTTCCGCGATGTGACGGAAGAAGCCGGTCTGACAGCCGCCACAACATTTGGCTTCGGTGCTATCTGCATGGACCTGACAGGGGACGGCTGGACCGATCTGTTCATTTCGAATGACGGGGCCCCCAATCGTCTCTGGGTCAATCAGAAAAACGGCACCTTCCTTGAAGAAGCCCAGTTGCGCGGGGTGGCTCGCAATCGCAACGGCGCTGTCGAAGCCGGTATGGGAGTGGCTGTGGGGGATGTGAATCACGATCGCCAGCCGGATCTGCTGGTGACACATCTGACAAAGGAAACCGCAACGCTGTACGAGGGAAACGCGGAGGGATTGTATACGGACCAGACACCGGGTTCCGGAATCGACATGGCGTCGCAGCGGCACACTGGCTGGGGTGTCGCTCTCGTGGATCTCAACCATGACGGTCAACTGGATGTTCCCGTCGTGAATGGGCTGGTTATTCCCTGTCATTCCGGTTTCCCGTTTCACGGCGAAGATGAATTTCAGCAGCGGACGGAGGTCATCCGGAATTCAGAGGAGTACTGGAAGGCTTATGGAGATGAAAACAAGCTGCTGCTCGGACAGGCCGACGGCAGTTTTCTTGATTCCCCGGGGCCCGGTGGAGACTTCACGGCAGCTCAGCGTTCCGGTCGCGGACTGACATTGGGGGACATCGACAATGACGGCGACATGGACCTGCTTGTGACGAACTGCGGTGGCCCGGCCCGTTGCTACCGAAACAACCTGCCACGTCAGGGAAACTGGTTGATGATTCGGACCGAAACCGGCGCTGCGGGACGCGATGCCATCGGGGCCCGAGTGCATGTTCTGCTTGCCGATGACCGACAGAGCAGTGGCTATTGCGTTCCACAAGGCAGCTACCTCGCCAGTCATGATCCCCGGATTCATTTTGGACTGGGGGCTGCAGAGCATGTCGAGGCGATCGTTGTGGAATGGCCGGATGGCCCGGTTGAACAGAGTCTCGAGCGATTTGAGGGTGGTGGTGTGAACGAGCTACGAGTCCTGCGTCGTGGCAGTGGTCAGCAAGTCGGGAGTGTCAGATGATTCTGGAGTGGGGCAGTGAATTCGACGGCGCGCAGGTCCTGTGGCTGCTGACCGCCGCGTTGATTCTGACGGCGGTTTTCCTCCCGGCCTGCGCCGGGCTGTTCACGGGAGGACTATGCTTTCTGAAATCCCGTCTGACGGTGGAACAATGGCTGACCGGGGCCGCGCTGCATGTGGCCGCGTGGATTCTGATTCTCTACAGCCTCGCATTTGGACCGTCCGCCGGAACCACTCCTGCCGATGTCCCTGCATCCGCCCCCAAACCCCTGGAAGAGATGATCCAGGAAGCCGCACAGATCGTGGATCGGCGCGCCTTTTTCGGGCGTGGCGGATTTGTGGGGGACCTGCAGTTCGCCGGGTTTCAAAATCTTGAAGCTCAGGGCAACGCAGACGCCCCCATGTTTGCCTCCCGACGTCCCCATCACAGCGTTCCGTTAAGCGCGTTCGTTTATTTTCAGCTGGCGGTGTACCTGTGCGCGATCGGCTGTGTCAGTGCTATCACCGCTTCGGCTGGCGTCACGCCCGGACGTGTTTTGTGCTTCAGTCTGCTTTGGGGAATGCTGGTCTATGTCCCCGTCGCGCACTGGGTCTGGGGAGAAGGCTGGCTGGGAATTCGCTATGCGACCGACGGCGGTGGCAGCCTGCTGCTGCTGATGCTCAGCCTTTCGGCGATGGTCCTTCCCCGACAGACACGCGACGCAGATACGTCCGGAAGACATCGTGATCTGCTGGCCCTCTGCATCGGACTGTTCTGGGTGACGTTTCCCGTCATGATGTGTTCGCTGCGAGTCCCGGAGCCACAACTGCGCGCTGTGATACTATTAAATAGTCTGGCGGCTGCCACCGGCGGATTTTTTGTCTGTTCGCTGCTGAAACTATTGTCCGACGGCCGAAGTCAGCAGGAATCTCCGCTGGCCGGGCTCTGCAGCGGACTGGCCGCGGTGGCCGCTGGCTGTCTCCTGCTGGATGCCATGACATCCATGATCTGTGGTGCCCTGGGAACCGCCATGGCTCTGATGCTGTGGGCCTTCTGCCGCAATCACTGTTCCGCGGATGTCTGCCGGTTGCCCGTCATGCTGATCGGGGCATCGGTCGCCGGACTACTGCTGGTGGGAGTCTTTGCCGGATCATTCAACGGGATTTTTCACTGGGACAGCAAGCCCGTGGAATCGCTGATCCATGGTACGTCGCAATTACTGCAGATGCAGGCCCTGACCGTAGTCAGTGTGCTCGTCTGGGTCAGTGGACTGACAGCAATCCTGCGCAGACTATGTCTACGGGCCTGAGCCTCGGATGCCGAAAACGATGTGGAACGAGGAGATAGTCGCGTTTCGCTCCGCCGAAACGTGCGTCCAGCGTTCTCCCGCATCACTCACCATGTTGACAGACGTCTCGCTGCCATCAGGCAAAAAACGCCCCTGATCTCCCCTGTTGCCATCGTTTCGCCATCCCAGCCTGCGCCTCGCTGCTGACGAGTGACAACAACGACAGTTCGGACCGATCGCGTCGGGTTGTGCTGTCAGTTTCCAAAACAGTACAGGGTCTCACCAACTCGCACATACAGTCGACCGTCAGCAATTGCCGGCGTGGCATGGGCATCGCCCTCCAGTGCCGTCGTATGCAGTTCTTCCCAGGTGTCGGCATCCAGCACCGTCAACTCACCATTCACATTCATCAGATACACTTTGCCATCGCCGGCCACGGGTGAGGCGTAGTAATCCTGAGTCGCTCGCAGACGCTTTTGTTTCAGGACTTCGCCGGTGTTCGCCTTCAATACGGTCAGGATGCCGCCATTCTTGATCATGAACAGGGCTCCACGATAATACAGCGGTGATGGACAGTAGGGGA
>CAIYBH010000218.1 GCA_903924405.1 uncultured Planctomycetaceae bacterium
CGGAGGAAGTTGATCCGCCGGATAGTCGGGCCGAGCAAAACAGAACACGTCGGTGTTACACACCGGACGCGCACCCAGCCCAGTGCCCAGCGGATCCCGAATCACGCCACCCAAACCCGTATTCGCGCCACCGTAAGGCTCAATCGCTGAAGGATGGTTGTGAGTTTCAACTTTGATGCAGACATTCTGACGCTCATCGAATCGAACAATCCCGGCATTGTCCTTAAAGACGCTGACACACCAGTCGGCACTTCCCAGCGACTGACGAATACTGACCGTTGCTGCAAAAATGGTCTCTTTCAGCATGCTGTTGAAGTGATGGTCGCGCACCACCTGCCCACTCTGCGTCTCGACGTAATGAATTCGACCGCCAAGCGTCTTGTGAGAACAGTGCTCACTCCACGTCTGAGCGACCGTCTCCAATTCAATGTCTGTCGGGTCACGCTGCAGTGTCACAAAGTGATCGCGAACCGTTCGCATTTCCGCAATGCTCAGATACAGCTGGCCCTTGCGACTCAGCTCCATCAACTGCACGTCGTCCATCCCTCGAATCGGCACCGTGGTCAGTCGCAGCCGATACTCAGACCCCAGCGATAAATCGCGAATCTTCAACGCACCTCGAACCACGTACTCGATCGCGTCGTTTGCCAGTACCTTGCGACAAACCTGATTCAAACGCGATGCATCCAGCTCCCCGGATAACCAGTATCGCCGGCAGGTCGCCACATGCGTCGCAGCCAGATTCATCCGGCAAATTGCCGCCAATGCGTTTTCCGCAACCGAATCCGTGACCCCCGGATGGAACAGGACATTCAATAGTGTCTCGCCCGCCGCGGCAGCGGCGGCCGCTGCCTGTACCAGTGCATCGCCGGTAAGATCATAAATCCGAAAATGCTCGGTTACCGAGTCCGCCAGCAATCGCGATGCCGCCTGATGCACGTCCTCACGCGACAGCTCACCCTGGATCAGAAAGGTCCGCGCGGCACGTACGCTGCGAATTCCCGGAATGCCCTGACTTCGGGCACTGGCTAGAATCCGCTGACCTTCATAGTCCTTCTCACTGCCAATCGGCAGGATTTCGACTTCCCAGAGCATATTGGAACATATCCGAACAGAGGGAAACAAAAACGCGGTGCCAGAGAAACAGCCCCAGCCACCAGAACGCTGCCCATCACGGGCTCAACACAGCCGCAGGCAAATACGGCGGGGTTCTGGGACGCAGTATTTCACGGCTGCCCCCAGAGTACAAGAAACGAAGCAAGGGGAATCCAAAATCCAGTGGTGGATTCGCAGAAGGCGGAAAACAGGAAAACCTGAACGGCAGCCAACAGCCCCACGTTTTACCCCACCAAATCGCATTTCCCGAATTCTCTAATCTGCGCCTTGAGAAGAATCGTAAAGTTAACCACTTTCGGCTGTCGATGATCCTTCCAAAGGTCCACGTGAGAGGCTGCGCGACGGGTTCGAAAACGCAAAACCCGCAGTTTCTGCCACTCAGTAACCTTGTCCGCGTTGCGGCCGTTCCCGGAAACCTCCGGGGATCGACTCCGAAACGAGAGAAAAATCAGACCTGCGGATTCAGGTCAGTGACGCTACGGAAGGCTGCCACCATGACGGATGCACTGAGTATTGCTCTGCAAAAGATTGCAGAAGGAGGAGCACAGGCTCGTCCCCAAAACACAGTCCATGCACCGCTCCCGGCACCTGAAACAACCGCCACAGCACCAGTTATGGCAGCACCAGTCCTCTCGGTGCAGATCCCAGCCGAACCCGCAGTCGCCGCAACGCTGACTTCCATCGCCGCTGTTTCCGCGGCCCCACACGAGGATCCCGGCCCCTCAATTCTTCAAATGCCCCAGAAGCCAACGGCCACCGCACGACTCGACATGGCTCCGGAACCCGCCCCCGCCGCGGAAAGCTACCGCGAACCGACGACCATGACCTCCATCACAATTCAGCCCAGGCCCCCACTGCAACTCGCAGAAAGTCCGCAGATCCAGTTCTCTGCCCCCACGGCTCCGGCAACTCACCCACAGGCTCCGGCCGATCCAGTCGCGGCTGACACGTCCAGTACCAGCCAGACTGCCGGCCCAATGGCTCAGCGACTTCGCAACTCACTGGGAATCATCCAGGAGTACCGAACCCTGCTGACCGCACTCGTTGTCGTCATGGTAGTTGGTGTCGTCTGGAGCGACAGCCAGAAAACATCCCAAACTGGCAGCAAAGTCACCGCTACCGAAATCAATATCGAACAACTCCTGAAGGAATTCGAGACAGCCGATCAGCGTGCCAGTGAGAGGAACGCAAACCGCGCCGCTGAACTGGCTGACCTGAATGCCCAACCAGAATTCGCAAATGTCCCAAAAAACTCTTACCCGGAATCCGTCGCCGATACTGAGCTTCCGTCAAACCAGCAAACAACCAACACCGATTCCGCTGTCTATCCGGACTCTGCTGTCTACCCTGATTCGACAGCCGACGAAAATGGTCCCACCGACCCGGCAGAAACAGCACCTCCCGCAAGGGCTAAACCCGTGCGATTCAGCGGCAGAATTCAACCCGCTCAATAGTTTTTTCAGCACAGAAGTCAAAATTCATTGCCGGTAATCTCAACAGAACCACGGAAAACACAGGGGCACCACAATCGTTTTTCAACAGAGAGCACCCGCAGCAAGGGCTACCACTGCCGTCCGTCCGCTTTGAACTTCACAAGACAGCCAAAGACGACATGAAACTGTTTTGCCGAAGGAAAATCCCAGCCCCTCCCCACGATTCACGCTCTGACAACGGTACATAATCAAACACCAGACTCTGGTGTCAGTGAGGACAGAACACGATGTATGAGAGCTATTGGAAACTGAATGGCCGTCCGTTTTCGCAGACCGCAGAACCTGCGTACTTCTATCGCAGCCAGAGTTGCCAGACTGCGCTCCTGCGAATCCGCTATGCTGTGGAAAACCTCTGCGGCCCCGTACTCGTGCCGGGACTCTCCGGCAACGGAAAGTCCTGCCTCGTCAGGTACTTCGCTTCGGAATTCCCTAAACTGCGGCCCTTCGTGCATCTCGTCTTCCCCACACTCGCCGCCGACGAACAGCTCCGCATGATCCAGGCCGAGCTCTGCGAAGAAGGCGTTCCCAACTCCGGGCCCATCGATACCGTCCTGCGCGATATCCGCTCGGCGCTGCGACGACACGCCGCCCAGGGACGCCGGCCGCTGCTGTTCTTCGACGATGCCCAATTGATGACAGACGACGGATTCCAGCAGGTGATCCAGCCGCTGCTCAGCCTGGCCGAGGCCGACGCCAACATCCAGCTCACGGTACTTCTGGCTGGTCAGCCGTCGTTGACGGCCCGCATCCGACGCTTTGGGCAGATCAGCGAACGAATCACCGTCACGACACCGTTGAATGGCTTCACCGCCGCAGAGACTGCCGAATATGTTCGGATCTGTCTCCACCAGGCCGGTTGCACGCACACCATCTTCACCGCGGATGCCCTGTCGCGCCTGTTCGATGTCTCTTCCGGTAACCCCAGACGCATCAATCGCCTGTGCGATATGGCTCTGCTGGTGGGCTTCGCGGAACAGAAAACCACAATTTCCGCAGAGGATATCGATTCCATCGCTGGCGAACTTCTGCCCGCCGCCGCGTAGGCCAGCTGGCCTAATGCCCCGGGCTTCGCACCACTGAACCAGCAGACAACTCCCGTCCGCCAATCCGGACGATCGCGGCACGGCCGGAAACAAACTGTTACAAAAAAACGACCAGCCCAACGGCCAGCGCTGTCATCGCCGCCAGAAGTACGGCAGCAGCGCTCAGATCCTTCACCTGCCCGGCCAGCGGACGCCATTCCGGACTGACCAGATTCGTCAGGAATTCGATCGCCGTATTAAACGTCTCGGCGACCCAAACAAGTCCCACGGCAAGAAGCAGCAGCGCCAGGTCCCGCCGCGTTCTGTTCGTAATTACGGCCAGCAGCAGAACCGCCACCGTCGCCAGCAGATGCACCCTCGCATTGGGCTGAGTCCGCAGCAGGATCGTGAGGCCACGCCAGGCAAATCCAAAACTGCTGATTCGCCGACCAATCACTGTTCTGAACCCGATCCACATAACGCACACATCCCGTCAGACACAAAAAAGTGTCAGGCACAGTTCAACCCCGTCGGCCGTGGGAATGTTACCATAAGTCATCGACCTTGTCGTTGCCTGTGAGACCTCCCTCGTTCTGTATGCAGGAACCGATACAGAAAAGGCACCAACGAGAAACGCACGGCGGCGGGCACCGTTTCATGGCTCTGTCCTGCTGGCTCGCTTCCACCTGAAAATTGCCTGCGAAAAGTGTTGAACCAGCGTGGCGATGCCTTCCCGCACTGCAAAGGACTGGCAGCGTAACGGCAAGGTGCGATCCAGCCTGGAGCTGGCAGAGAATCGCCGTTGGCAGGCAACGCGCCGCGAATGGAAAACGATGCATACACGCATCTCAACGTGGCGGAGCGACAGAATTCCGCAGACACATTCCGACTCCAGCTGCCATGTGGCATCCCGAGCCAGCGTGGGCCGCGAATCTCCCTGCGGAAACAAACTCAGACGGGCCCACGGAAATCGATCGCGGCGGTCGTGGTGGATAAGCATCGGCCGTACTCTATGCCGTCCTCATGCAGCCGTGCATGAGCCCATCGCAACCGCTTGTCGCACAATTAATTACACTTATTCCCTGCCACGGCAGTAGCAAGAACGACGCTGGTGTGATTCGCCATAGATCAAATTTCTCGCGCGGCGAATTCCCAGTACGACCACGTTAACTGCTGTCGCACTATAAGTGAGTAAAAACGGCGTTTTCACTGCGTTTGTCGCAGAACGGTTGGCAATAAATGCAGAAAACAAATCAAGACAAAAAACTCTTGAAGCAATCCGGACTGATTTGAGGAGTTTGGGAAAGATAAGTTCGCTTTTTGCTTGAACCCACAACACTCAATTGGCTAAAACCATTACGTAGGGCGGGGGAATTTTGTTCTGTACTACACATTGGTTTTGTTCATTTAATGGGAGTGTATTGTGCGACAGATTTTCAGATCTTCATTGATTGCGATGGCGTTGGCCACCGTGGGGCTTCTGATGGGAAGCTCAAACTGTTCGGCGTCCATCATCCAGTTCGCGGGCGAACTGAAGCCACAGGTGGCTGGACCTCCGGTCCCAACCGGGACCGGCTACTCCATGGCCATCGTTGACACGGTTGCTCGAACGGTGTATTTCGAGACTCAGTGGTCGAACATGAACGGGACCGTCTCGGCTTCCCACATTCACGCCAAGGGAGGCGTTACTCCCTACGTCTATCCGGCTTCCAATTGGGCCGTAGCGTTGAATATGGCGGGAACCGGCAGTGGTTTTCCGACAACCGCATCGGGCTCATTCTCCAAAAACTACAGCATCACGGATCTCGGGGCCGCCTATATTCGTCAGGAGAATGGCCTCGCCGGTACCGTCACCTCGTTCACGACAGCGGAGCGTAACCTGGCCTTTGATAATCTGGTCACCTACCTCGGTAGTGGCATGGCCTACTTCAACATTCACACCTCGGGACAAAATCCCGGTGGTTCACTGGCGAATTTCTATCACGTTGTGCCAGAGCCAAATTCTATGGCCATCATGGCTGTGGTTCTCGGTGGACTGGGCTTCCGAACGCTGCGAAACAAGCGTCGCGCAGCGACCAGCGGTCAGGCCTGATCGATCGTGTCCCACAGCGTCACAAGCGAATACTTGCTGACGTAGCACCCAAC
>CAIYBH010000219.1 GCA_903924405.1 uncultured Planctomycetaceae bacterium
CCCCCGACCGCCCGGACCAATAAAGCCCACGGCATGCGAATCATCAACGAAGATCGACGCATTGTAACGGTCTGCGAGCTCACAAATGTCCGGCAGCTTTGCCAGATAACCGTCCATCGAAAACACGCCGTCCGTGGCAATCACTCGATTGCGACACTCCTTTGCAGCCTGCAACTGTTGCTCAAGATCGGCCATGTCATTATTGCGATAGCGAAATCGCTGAGCCTTGCAGAGACGAACTCCGTCAATAATGCTGGCGTGATTCAACTGATCCGAAATCACAGCATCCTGTTCACCCAGCAGCGTTTCGAACAATCCCCCGTTGGCATCGAAGCAGGAACTGTACAGAATTGTGTCGTCCGTCTGCAGAAAGCTGCTGATTTTCTGCTCCAGAGTCCGGTGAACGGTCTGCGTTCCGCAGATGAAACGCACGGACGCCATGCCATATCCCCACCGATCCAGAGCCGCGTGGGCGGCCTGCAGAATGGCCGGATGATCGGCAAGACCGAGGTAGTTGTTCGCACACAGATTGATCACTTCGCTGCTGTCCGCAAGACGAATGTCTGTGTCCTGCGGCGAATCAATGGTCCGTTCCGCCTTGAACAGCCCCTGGCTGCGAATCGATTCCAGTTCCGCAATCGCATTTTCTGTCAGTCCGGACATGACTTTCTCCCATAGAAACATCAATCGCAGCGTCGCCGCACCACAGCCCCCGACAGCGGAAAACGCTGACGACCTGGTCGACGGCCAATCACAGAGGAAGGGACCCTAAAGCCAACCGGCTTCGACACATCAGTGCCCGCAGCAATCAGGGCATTCAGCTATTCCAGCTGAGAATCACCTTACCAGATTGCCCGGATCTCATCGCCTCAAAACCCTTTTCATACTCGGTGTAATGCAGACGATGAGTAATCACGGGGCTGATATCCAGACCACTCTGCAACATCACCGTCATCTTGTACCACGTTTCATACATTTCACGGCCGTAGATCCCGTGAATAGTCAGCATGTTGAAAACCACCTGAGTCCAGTCGATGGCGATTTCCGCAGTGGGAATACCCAGCATGGCAATCTTTCCACCATGCGCCATACTGCGAAGCATATCACGGAACGCATCAGCGTTCCCGGACATCTCCAGACCCACGTCAAATCCTTCAACCATTCCCAATTCCGACTGAACGTCTGCCAGCGATTCCTTTCGAACGTCTACCGTCCGAGTCGCACCCATTTTTCGGGCCAGTTCCAGACGCCATGGATTCACATCCGTCACAACAACAAAACGAGCCCCTGCGTGCCGCACAACTGCCGCCGCCATCAGTCCGATCGGACCCGCACCGGTGATTAACACGTCTTCCCCCAGCACCGGAAACGCCAGTGCCGTGTGCACCGCATTACCAAAGGGATCGAAAATCGACGCGATGTCCCGATTGATATTCTCGTGATGATGCCAGACGTTGGTCATCGGCAATGCGATGTATTCCGCAAAGGCCCCCGGACGATTAACCCCAATGCCCTGAGTCCTGGGGCAGAGATGCCTGCGGCCGGCAAGGCAGTTACGACAGCGGCCACAAACCACATGACCTTCTCCACTCACGATTTCCCCGGGATGGAAATCTGCCACATTCGACCCGACGGCGACAATCTCTCCGACAAATTCATGCCCCACCACCATCGGGACCGGAATGGTCTTCTGCGCCCACGCATCCCACTCGTAGATATGAACATCTGTGCCGCAAATTCCAGTCCGGTCAACTTTAATCAGCACGTCATTGACGCCGACTTTCGGTTCCGGAACATCCTCAAGCCACAAACCCTTCTGAGCGTGGCGTTTGACGAGCGCTTTCATGCTGGCAACTTCCCGGGTTTTGAATATAGTGGATTTTCTGTTCGGTATATTAAACGGACGCTCATCCAGTTTGCAAGACAGTTTTCCACTATACTGCACACGATTCCAGTGGGGTCTCTCATGAAATCGGCAAAACGCGCAGAAGACGCTTCCGGAAGTGTGCCTTCGGCAGACGATGTCAGCCGTCACGTCTGCCGCCGCATCCACCAGCTGCGACAGGATCGCGGATGGTCGCTGGATGTTTTGTCACGAGCCTCCGGGGTCAGTCGTTCCATGCTCAGCCAGATTGAGCGGGAACAGGCGAATCCCACGCTGGCCGTGACTGTCAAGATCGCAGGCGCCCTTGGCATCAGCATGGCCGAACTGGTCGAGCAGGCGTCTGTGGCCCCGGGAATCGAAGTCATCCGGGCTGACGATCGCAGTCACATCTTCCGCTCCGATCAAAACAGTTCCATAAGAACTCTGTCACCTTTGCATCTGGAAAAAGATGTGGAGTTCTACGAAGTTATGCTGAATCCCGGCGGTGCCCTCAGATCAGCTCCGCACTTTCAGGGAACACGGGAATTTCTGACCGTCCAGAAGGGCAAAGTCGTCGTTGTTTCCGACGGCGAAACCACAGAACTAAATCGAGCAGACTCCGCCAGCTACCGCGCCGATGTCCCGCATGAAATCCGTAACCCCGGCAAATCCGAAGCGCTCGTGTTTCTGGTGGTGATCTACCAGTAATTCCCGGACAATCGCCAGTTTCGCCCCCGAAACCCCGACGCGGAGTTGCGGCGTGGTCGGCGGGAAATTCGAGCACGAGTACGAGTACGAGTACGAGAAACGCAGCCGAGGATTGGGTTTCATCGTGCTCGTGCTCAGCCCGCCCTGGCGGGCGGTACTCGTGCTCGTACTCGATTCGCCCTGGAAGCGCGCGCTTGGGTGAACCCTGCGTTGGAGGTTGCGAGTCCGGAGAGGCGGCGGCTATCGGGGACACCGCAATTGCTCTCTCACCGCCGGTGTTTCAGAAAAACAGCAACCAGCAACCAGCAAAAACCTCAAACTCACGCAAATCCCCGAAACCATCAGGATCCACACATCGCTGCTCCCTAATGTGTCGTGTCCCCAGTCGGCTTCGCGAGCACGAGCACGAGCACGAGCACGAGTACGAAGTACGAAGTACGAAGAACGAGAAACGCAAAACGCAACCGAGTATTGGGTTTCATCTTCCACGTGCTCAGCCCGCACAGGCGG
>CAIYBH010000220.1 GCA_903924405.1 uncultured Planctomycetaceae bacterium
CCGCCGGGGATTCGGGGCGGTCCGCCTGGGCCGTCCGCACACGCTCGGCATAGCTGTCGATCAGCGGCGAGGATAAGGGAGACGCCAGTTGCCAGAGCTCGGCGAATTCGGAAGCGACCTGAGCATGCGCCAGCGGGGCCGCATGACTTTCGCTCAGCAGATTCCACTCCACCCCCGTTTGCAGGGCTGGTCGGGAAAGATTGCTGCTGCCCACCGCAATAAATCCTGAATGGTCGTCCAGAATGTGCCAGGCCTTGGGATGAAACGATGCTGGAGCACCGGGCAGTCGGTCGAGTTCAATCAGCCGCACCTGCAGGCGCTGCTCATGAAGCTCGTCAGCGATCAGTTCGGACCAGCCCAGCAGACGTCGCAGCGCCAGCGGGTCCGAGATGCAGAGGTAGTCACTGACAAGAATGCGAATGCGGGCATGATTGCGGAGCGCCAGAAACACCTGTTGCTCGATCACGTCCAGACCCGAAAGTTGAACGAAGGCCGCGAGAATATCGACAGCGCGGGCTCCGGCGATTCGCCATGCGAGGTGATCCCACAGCGGGGACCGGGGAACTCCAGCGGCCAGCATCAGCGGCGGGCGTTGATGAGGCGCGAGGCTCGAAAGATCCGTCGCTCGCAAACCGCGAAACTCTGCTGAATCCGAAGCCCCCGAACCGGGTGGGGCGACATCGGGTGTGGTCTGGTTCGCGGGTGGTGTCTGAGCAGAATCAACGGGTGTTGGGGGAGCGAGGTAGTTTCCCCTTGGCGGGATGACATGACGCACGCCCCCACGCGGATCGGGTACGTCGCCATGATAACGCGGGATCACGTGAATATGAACATGGGGCACCGTTTGTCCAGCCGCATCCCCGGCATTGAAGCCGACGTTGTATCCATCCGGCCTGGGCTGCAGTCGCTGGTCCAGCAGCACTTTGACCTCATTGACAAGAGTCATCAGCGCCGACTGTTCCTCGGGCGTGGCGTCAAACCACGTGGGCGTCAGCCGCCGCGTGATCACCAACGCGTGTCCTTCACTGACCGGAAATCGATCGAAGACAGCAAACGCAAGGGCGTTGCTGGCGATCCATTCTGTGGTTGGCAGTGAGAGGAATGGAGACATGGGGAGGGAATAGGGATTAGGGAATAGGGATTAGGGAATAGGAACGAGGGACGAGGGGCGAGGTGTGGGGGCGTTTCGGCGGAGCGAAACGCGACTATGGACAGGGGTCGCGGGGAATATCAAATACCGAACACCGAACACTGAACACTGAAAACCGAAAACTGCCCACTGCCCACTGCCCCCCGCCCACTATTCTTTCGGATTTGCCTGGTCGCTGCCGATGCGCGGCAGGCGGCGGATGGGGAGGAACAGACGGACGACGGTTTCTGAAGCTTCGGGGGTGGTCTCCTGGTCATTCAGTCGCAGCGTGGACAGGGGCAGATCGATGCTCCCGATCAGCAGTGCGGAGTTCAGGACGATGGTATCACTGACTTCGTCTCGGCGGAGCTGATCGTTCTGCAGCTGCACAAAGACTTCGCCGCCCGCCGATTGATACAACGATGTCATCAGCAGGATTTCCAGCGGATTGCGGCTGTTGATGTCCCAGGGTGTCTGGGTCTGAGTGACCTTGGACTGAAGCGGATTGGTTCCCTCAGGCGTCTTCGAATTTTCCAGCAGGCGGACACCGCGTAAGAAGTCCCGGATCTCGGACACTCGCACATTTCCCTGTTGCCGGGACCAGACTTCTCCGGGCAGCAGCGTGCGTTCGTCCTCAGAGGCGCGGTCAGAGGGCGCGTAGACGCGATTGCCGCAGACCACGATCCAGTCACGAATCGCGGACGGAAGTTGATGCGTGAAGGTGCCTTCCAGCAGGGCGCTGGGGGGCAGTGTCAGTTCGGACTGGAACACCGGGGTTCCGGTGACACGCTGCCGGACTTCGTTCAGAAAGGCCGTGGAGCCATCGGCCAGCAGGGGGACGGCGTTGAAACCGGAAGGAGCGGGATCCTGACGGCGGCTTTGGTACTGCCCCAACCCAACTCCGCCCGGCCGATACATGCCGCCGTAGATATCTTCGGCACGGCCGGACCAGGCGAGCACGTGATCGTTGCTGGTGACCGGCAACTGGGCCAGCCAGGGGTGATCGCCCGAGGAAATGGTGGCGACCTGAGTGGCCGTGGTGGACAGACTGCTCCATGTACGAGCGCGGAGGGCCTGGTTCTGCTGGTCCTGGCAGACATCCAGGAGGCTGACCTGCCGCACGGTTTGCGGGCCGCGACTGGAATCTGAAGCCAGCCATGTGCCGCCGCAGGCGAGGGCCAGCAGCAGGGGGAACGTGAGCCATGTGAGTCGTGGTGTGCGGAGGGTGCGAACGACGAGGAAGTAGTCGAGCGGCCCGACGAGCAGGATCAGGGCCAGCATCATCAGCATGATTTGTCCGGTGGACCAGCGCTGTTCCGGAGGAATCGCATCGGAGACGGCCGCCAGCTGCGTGGAAAGGTCATTGACGCCGACGGAAGCAATGCGGCTGCCGACGCGTCCCTGCCCGGTAGTGGCATCCAGGAGTCGTCCGAACAGCAGCGTTTCGTGCAGTTGCGACAGTGAGAGCCATTGATCCAGTGGGCGGGAATTCAGATCGATGCCGACAGCGGTGATCAACCCCGCCCCCGCGGCAGCTCGGGAAATCAGCGGTTCGTTCAGGGACTGCACCAGCACTTTGGGCTGGAAGGAGGGCAGTCGCATGACGGTCACGGGATTGCGATTGGTCTGCAGGGCGGTGGCCCCGATGACGAAATTCTGCACAGGGGTCAGGTCGAGCGTTTCGCGGGTGCTGTTGTCGGCGGGGATTTCAAACTGAGGCTGAATCCATGCTCCCAGCGGGGATGCCAGCAGATCCGGGGCGGCGCTGCCGCAGCTGACGATGAGATGTCCGCCGGACAGCACCCAGTCACGAAGTGCATCGGCCTGCGCGGGTGTCATCTGAAACTCGGAAACGAGCAGAATGGTGTCGAGCGAATCGAGGGCTCGGGACTGCGTGGGCAACTGCGCGGTCGAGTTCAGATTGAGCAGCACGAGGGCATCCTGAGTGCCGGGGCTGGACTGCAGACGCTGACGCAGTTCGGTTAAGCCGGCAGGCTGGCCCGTGGTGAGCACAGTGAGCGGGGCATGACGCAGCAGCTGCAATCGTCGGGGCAGCGTGACACCGGGGGCAGAGTCGGCGATGGCGGTGGTTGTGGTTGTCTCAGCAGCGACCGATGTGGCGGCGGTGGGTGCCGGGGATTCGGGCGCAGGGCTGGAGGTGGCTTCGCAGAGCAGGGAATGTTCCCAGACCGTGACAGCAGCCTCGTTGCGGAGCGAAAGGGTGACGCGTCCGTCGAGGCGTCCGACAGCGAAGACCCCGGTGAACGTCACGGAGCCGGAAGAATCCGCCGTTGCATTAGCGACGAGACTTTCGCAGAGATCGCCGCGTGGATCCGGTGCGGTCACCACCAGTGAGAGCGTGGTGTTGGTGGGTAGGCCGTGGGCCTTGAGACGGATGGGCAGCCAGCTACCGACTCGCCCGGCGTTTTGAAACCCCACGGACAGCTCAGTCAACGTCACGGCCGGAGTGGTGCTGGACGCCTGAGGTTCGAGCGGGTTCGCGGGACGACTGAACGCGGGCTGGGTTCCGAGACTGAGTGCCACGAACAGAGCGAGGGTCAGCAGACGGAAGGGGGCACGTGATTGCACGGGAAATCCTGGTCCTGAGAGGCGGAAAGGAGAGGGCGTTCTGACGATGGCAGCACGGGATCCGCGTGGGCGGTCCCCGGAACCGCCGGGCCGGGATTGTCCCACCGGGGCTGGAAAATTCCGGCAAATCCCCCTCCTGAGCATAAAGCAATTCCAGAGAAAAGTCGAAATCTTCCGAATTTAAGGAGTAATCGTCCAGTGCGGGGGCCCATGCGGGGCCAGGACACCGGCGAAACGTATTTGGTTGAACGGCTGAGAACTCAGTGAACCTGAGGGCTCTGGGATGAATTCCGCCTGACCCTGTGGGAAGTTGTTTGTTGTCGGGATTTGTCCCGTGTGATCTTGAGAAACGCGGGGATTTACGGGGATTTTACGAAGGCTGGTGTGGTCATCCGCAGTGCGATGGAGGCGGGACCAACGTGGAACACAGAGTTGACAAGCAGCGTGAAGTCCATGTTGAGAGCATGCCTGATGATCGTCACTGGATGCTGGGAATATTGATGGCGACTGTTGCCGTTGAGCGGGGTGTTTGGGCACACGCGGAACGGGAGCAGACGGGTTGAACGGAAGTACGTGATTGAGCGTCGTTTTTGGGGCGAAAACGGTGCAGAAACCGGATTCCGGGGAAAAACTTCCGGCGGATCTGGCTTCCTTGTGGATGTGTGCCAGGAAAAGACTGGTAATTTCGCCCCGATTTTGGCAAATTTCGCAGAGTGAGGTCTGACTGCTGCATCGACGAAGGACTGCATCTCGTCACCGGCAGGCTTAAAATGTCCCCGCACATCGCGTGCATGTGTGATCGATTTGTTCCTGACGGAGGCAACCATTAAAAGAACTCGTCCGACAACGGCTCCCCAGTCCAACCTTCCGCGTATGAACGAGCGGATCCGAATTTCTCCAATCCGGGTTGTCAGTGCAACCGGGGAAATGCTGGGGGAGATGGAAACTGCAATCGCGCTGCGTATGGCTCAGGATGAAGGTCTGGACCTGGTGGAGGTCAGTCCCGAAGCGCGGCCTCCGGTGTGTCGTATCATGAACTACGGCAAGGTTCTGTACGAGCGTCAGAAGAAGTCCGGCGGTCCGCGTCAGCACAAGACGCAGCTGAAGCAGTTGCGACTGCGAGCGAAGACTGGGCAGCACGACATTGAAGTGAAGGTCCGTCAGGCTCGAGACTTTCTTTCACGCCGTGACAAAGTGAAGATCAACGTCATGTTCAAGGGGCGTGAAAACGCGCACCATGAGCGTGGGATGGAGATGCTGCACGAGATTGTGAAGATGCTGGAGGATGTGGCGGGTGTTGAACAGGCCCCGCGCATGGAAAGCGGCAAGATGGCTTCCGTCCTGCTGACTCCGCTGAAGCACTGATCCCACCGATCTGATCGGTGTGATGTTCAGAAAATCAGGGCACGTGTGAACAACGTGCCCTGACTGTTTGTGGACCAGTGAAAGCTGACCACCGAAAACTGAAAACTGAAAACCGAAAACTGTTTCCCGCTGATGCGGCCTTTGTCTTCCTGCTGGCATCTGCCTATAACGCGACAGACATTTTCTGCTGCACCAGACTTCGTCCCCTGTTGATCTGATTCCTGTGAGGTTCAAGGAGTAACGCAGATGTCCAGATTCCCGATTGTTCTGCTGACAGCCGGACTGTTGGCCGCTGGATGTTCCGAAGCCGTGGATCCCTTGTTGCCCGCGGCCGCGGCAAATGTTCTTCCGGATGAACCCACTGCGCCGGCTCAGGACGCCACTGAGAAAAAACCGGTAGCGAAAACGAAGAGCAAAGCTGCGAAGGAAAAAACCATGTCCGAAGCCTCGGGAAAAGTGGAATACAACGATCTGACAGAATTTGAATCGTGGGTGATTCTGCGGAAGGGCACCGAGCGGGCGTTCACAGGCGAATACACGGATTTGAAGGATCCCGGGACCTACATCTGCCGACGCTGCAACGCTCCGCTGTACAACGCCAAAGACAAGTTCGCCAGTGACTGTGGCTGGCCCAGCTTTGATGATGAGATTGAAGGGGCCGTGCGACAGACGCGTGACGCGGATGGGTTCCGAGTGGAGATCACCTGCCAGAACTGTGGCGGGCATCTGGGGCACGTGTTTTACGGCGAAGCATTCACCCAGAAGAACACTCGGCACTGCGTGAATTCGGTGTCGATGAAGTTCGTTCCGGAAGGAGAAAAGTTTCCGGAGGTGATTCGCAAAAAAGGTCGCAGCAAGTCCAGCAGTCCGAAGGAGACTCGTGAGGCGGCTCCTGAGAAGACTGCGGAGAAGCAGCCGGCAGCGGGTGAAAAGTCGGACGCGGGAGACCAGCCGAAGACTGAGAAGTCGGAAAGCCGACCGGAATGAGCTGTTTGCGGCGAGCGGTGTGGGCATGAGCGATTCCGTGGAGGAGTTGACGGCCTATCACGAGGCAGGTCATGCCTGGGCCGCGTTGTACGTCGGGGCTCGGGTGCAGTCCGTTTCGATTGCCCCGGACGATGATGACGGTCCGCGGCGATTCGGCGACACGACAATTCTCTGGAACCGTCGCCGATTTTCGCAGCCTGAGTTCGCAAAGAAACTCTCCTGGGTCGCGCTGGCCGGTCCGGTGGCCGAGATGGTGTATACCGGGAAGCCGTTCCATCCGGGGACAGTGGCGGAGTGGCGGCAGGACTGGAACGAGGCCTTTGCGGCTCTGGAGGGCATCGCGGACGTCCAGCGTCGGCTGGCGCGACTGGAGCGAACCACGATTGAGTTGTACGAGGCGTTTCGGGACGACTTTCACTGGTCAGCGATCAGTGCGATTGCGGATCACCTGCTGGCGCATGAGATTCTGGATGAAGAGTTGCTGCAGGAAGCGGTGGAACCGTGGATCGAGGATGCCTGAGTTCAGAAAAGGGATCAGGAACTAATAGCCTAACGGCCCGCAGGGTGCTCCGCAGCATCGGAAAAGGGGTCAGGACCCAATAGCCAAATGGCCC
>CAIYBH010000221.1 GCA_903924405.1 uncultured Planctomycetaceae bacterium
ACCCACTTGTAGTGGTTCTCAACCGCCTGCTTACGCTTCGCTTCGTCCGGATCACCCAGATTGCCCTCGCCGTCAATCATGATCAACAGACTCTTCACGCCCTGATCCGCAGCACGCTGCTTCATCTCCGCCAGATACTTGCCGTCGTTGGCCTTATCCTTGAAAAACTGGTTCACGTATTCAACGGCTTCAATTCCGAATTCCTTCTTCGCCGTGGCTGCATAGTCCAGGTGATTCAGTTTGCCTCCAAACAGCGTCTTGTGCAGAGACCACTCTGCCAGCGAAATCTCAAACTTGCCGGCAGGGGCCGCGAATGCCGTCCGCCCCAGCAATGAGGCCGCAGCAACAGCCGCCGTGGAGGCCAGAAATGAACGTCGGGAATTGAAACTGTTCATGTGGGAAGTCTTTCCTGATGCAATCAAAAAACAGAATTCTTCAGTGGTTTTTCAGAAATACCAATTCGCCTGAAGCACGCCCCGAGTGTACCGAGCCCATCAGGGATACACAATTCACGGTCTTCTCCCCGAGCCCCGATTTCTGACGGCAAATGTCACAAAACACCCATTCTTCCGCACATGCGGATTGATCCCACAGGAAACGCCCCACTGATCCCTGAACAACACGACCCCACTCGTCGCGATTTTCCAACACCTGCCCCCTCCCATGCAATCCGCCGCCCGGGCAGATTCACCGGATGCCCCGTCCGAAGCCCGCACATGAAGCTTTCCGGCCGCTCCGTGCTACAATACGCACGCGTCGGCCCTTATCGGCCGATCAGGGCCGACGCCATCGGTCACGCATTCAGGGAACAACACACTCGGCCCGCCACCGCCTTCGCACCGCCGCCCTGATCCCAATTTCCATACCCAGGCCCGAAAACCTCCATCGCATGCTGCCCGCACCTGCCACGTCCAACCCGTCTATTCTGATTGCCGGTTGCGGCTACACCGGCCTCAGAGCCGCACAGCTGTGGCAGTCCAGAGGCCTGTCTGTCACCGCCATCAGCCGCTCGCAGGATCGCGCAGCGCTGTTCCGGCACCTCGGCCTGCAGCCTCTCGTACTCAACCTCGCAGAACCTGCGGCATGGCCCGAATTTCCTGCTGCCGATGTTGTCGTCTGGTGCGTCGGCTACGATCGTTCTTCCGGAACCAGTCGCCGCGCCGTCTGGATCGATGGACTCTCTCGTTTTCTGCAGGCACTTCCGCCAGCCACCACTTCCCGCCGACTGATCCTCACCTCCAGCACCAGCGTCTACGGAGATTCCTCTGGCCTCGAGGTCAACGAAACCACTCCACCACAGCCTTTACAGGAAGGTGGACAGGCCTGCCTGGAAGCCGAACAAATGCTGACGTCCTTCGCGCAACAGTCCGGTGATGTCTCCGTGATCCTGCGACTGGCCGGGATCTATGGCCCGGACCGACTGCTGCGTCGCCTTGAAGATCTTCACAAAGGAATTCCCATCGCAGCACACCCCGACGAATGGCTGAATCTGGTGCACGTCGATGACATCGTGAAAACCCTCGATCACGTCGCGTTCTGCAACTCCCCCCCAGCCCTGATGAATGTGGTATCCGCCCCCGGACAAACTCGGGAACAGTACTATCAGGCTCTGGCGACACTCGCGAACGCTCCAGCCCCCGTCTTCAACCCAGCCGCAGAACGCCCCGATACCGGACGCGGACGCAGCGGTAACCGTCGAGTCACCAGTGTTGTCCGTTCAGGCTGCGGCCTCACGTTTCAATACGACGATTGCCACCACGGTTTACAGCACGCATTGGGACTGCTGCCGCCGGCACAGAAAGCCCCGCAGCAATAAGCCGGGCGAACGACCACTCATGACTCACTCCGCCGGCACTGGCCGCTGTTTGCGTTTTCCTCGCAACACAATGCCTTCAGTGGCGAAGTCCCCGCGAGGTAACGACGTGGCATTCGGCGCTTTCGATGAAACCAGCTTTGCCTCAGCCTTCATCAGTTCCGGCGCAGGCCCCACAACCTCCGGTTCGCTCAGCTCGATAGTCGCTTTGCCATCCAGATCTGCCCTGTCAGATTCCAGCTCATTCGCCGAGGTTTCCGCCAATCGCCGGACGCTCTGAACCCGCTCAGCTTCAGCCCCCTCATGACTGGCCATCGACAGCAAATCCTCCGCAACTCCGGTATAGCCCCGCATTCGCTGAAATGTCCCCAGCAGCAACAGGCGGTCCGCCGATAACGGCCGCTTGGCCAACCACTCCCAGAGTTGTTGGCTATGCCGAAGTGACTCAGGTGAGTCCGCCCCCGCCGGTCCGTACACGTCTGCCGCCGTAACCCATGCCTGAGTCCCATCAGCGGGCACCGACAATGCTGCCTTCAAATACTGAACGGCCTCGCCCGGTTCCTCGCGGGCAACGGCCAGCAGCATCAGCCGGAACCAGACCGCTGCACGCCGTGGTGTCCGCTGCAGCGCCACTTCATAGGCCAGACCGGCCGCTTCATAGTCTCCCTGCCGGTACGCCTGATCCCCCAGAGTCTGCTGCAACAGACTTTCAACTCGCTCCAGTGGTGAACCCACTTTGTCAGAAACTGCCGCTACCGGGAACTCTTCCAGCAGGGGCAGCGCTGGATCAGCAGGAAATCCACCCTGATCCGGTGGATTGAGTGGAGCCATCACGTCCAGCAGGCGCGGATCCGGTACGGCAACGCCGTCCGAGATCAAGGCAGGCCGCAATTCCGTGGACAACCTCACAACGTCCAGCTCCCGCGATATTGTCGTCGAACCAATCACCATCGAAACACCAGCCTGACCAAATCCACAGGGCGAAAATCCGCTGACTCCCCCACTCACAGGCACCAGCCAACCCGTCCACGGATCAATGGTCAACACACCCGGCCATGGCAATACGGACGGATACCTGCTGGAATACACAACAGCTGGTGCAAATTCAGGCAACAACCAGACGCCACGATAAGCGGGAATCGGATAAATATCCCCATGAGTATAATACCTCCGGGCATAACAACCCCGCCGCATTGCGACTCGCTCGACCATCCAGCCCGAATTTAATTCCGAAACAGGCACTCCTCCAAACGGCAGGCACCAGCCGCTATAGTATAAGTTATTGTTTATTATTGAGTCCCCGCAGCCGATGTCCGGCCTGAAACTCAGGGGCAGTAGCGAGGTTGCAGAAGGACTGCCCAGCAACTGACTGCCGGTGTACCGGAATACTCCGGGATGACGGGACCAGTGCCGCCGCCCCGCCAGTGGCAATGTGGGTAAGCCAGCGTGCAGCACCATTCCGCCTGTTGGATGTCCAGTGAATCCCGTTGGTAACGAACAATCCTGCGCATAGCCGGACGAAGAACACACAATCCACAGAATTTCCGACACCAAAGTCGCGAGGACGGCAACAAGATGGTTCACCATAACTGCAACCTCCGGAACAGGACGCACGCACCGGTGCACTGGCGTTCTGTCTCACAGTCTCTCGACAACGTGCACGGGCGCCAAGTGGGTCGTCAACCGATCACAAAAAACCGTGAAAGATTCCAGCATCTGGTCCGTCTTCACACGGCCATCATCGACCTTTTCTGCGACTCAGTGTCGACGATGACGCTCACAGCTCAACGGTCGACGCCGCAGCACCCGACGACAACTCGCGGACCATTCGCGGCGCCTCCATTCCGCGAAATAAGCAATCGTTTTTTGCGACAAGCCGTGGTTTTAATTATTTTCGCTCAATCGGGGTCGGCATCGTGCGTGATTCCCCTGGTACACATAGGGTTGCCCCGAACCTGCCTCGATGGTCGCAGAAAATTCTTGCGAAATTCGTTCAATCGCTAAAGAAATGCTGGCGGGCGCAGGGTATGGTATGGACTCATCCTGACACGCGTGCGACAGGGAACTACCTGATGCCGATTCCTACAGATTCCGAAGGGAGTGTTCAGCCAATGAAACAGACTCAAGCCAGACTCCGCGGCCACGTGTTAACTGGGGGGGGGCTGACCGGGCAAAACACAGCGAGGTGACCTCGCTGTTTCCTCGGAGCACCGTCCAACCACGGGTGAAAATGCCCGTGACATCTCTCCCCCGATCCAGCCTCGTTGAAGAAGAATGGGCGAGAATCATTCTGCCCGATCCGATTTCAAACTCTCGCAGGCGCAACGGCCCGTGAGATTTCTTCCCGGGGCGGCATCAACATGGCAACCTGCTTTTCCGCCAGGTCCCCTTGACCGTGGCCCCTTGTCAGCTCCATCACCTGATTCCTGGGAGGTCCCTCAAAAACCTCTACCCAATATCCAGCCCTCCATCAGTGGCAACCAATGATTTAAATAAATTTTTATTCAGTATATATAACAAGGACAGGTTTGACACTCACTGAATGACCTGTTACTAAAGAGGAGCCTTCCCTACAGAAGCGTGCCGTGTGCCACGACCAACTGACCCGGGAATTACCCACTTCTCCCAGTCAGCCCGAACCGACTCCTCTCGGATCTCCGTTCGCCCACGAACACAGGAAAGGACGCACCCGATGCAGACAAATGTGGACCGCCATGCCGCAGGAATGCCCCCCGAAGGATTTGATGCGATCATTGCCGATGCCAATCGCCTCAATGCCGAATCGATCGCATGGTGCCTGAAATCTTACGGCGGCTTTCGAACCGTCAACCCCGCCACCTCCAGCACAGAACTCCTGTCCGCACTGCGATCCCAGCGGCCAGCCCTGATTCTGCTCGGTGAAAAAGTTGTCATCAAATGTTTCCGCGAGGTGTTCGGCGAGCTGTCCGTGAAACTTGGCGAAATCCGCGTCGCTGTGTTCGCCGACGACTTGTCTGATCGACAACTCGATCTTGTTGTTCACAATCGCGTGTCCGGTCTCCTGTCTCGCCACGAAACCATGCGCCGACTCAGCGAACAACTCAGCCAGATCGCCGCCGGACAAGCTGTGCTCTCCGATCACCTCCGTGATCGCATCGAACACCTCGGCGGCGGGCAGTTCCGCTGCACCAGCTGCGCCCATCTCGAAAAACTCACTGAACGACAGTGGGAAGTCCTGCTGCGCATCGCGCAGGGGCGGCGAGTCTCCGAAGTGGCTGAGGCACTGCACATCTCTGAGAAAGCCGTCGAAAGCCACAAATATCGTATCATGCGAGTGGTCGGCGCCGTCGATCGACTCGAACTGTGCCGCTGGGCCATCCGCGAAGGACTCATCGAAGCCTGACCTGTCCCGATCAGTGTCCTTACCACGTTGGGAAACCTGCCCTCCGGTGGTCGGAGTATTCCGAAAGATCTCCCTCGCCGCTCAGAAGTGCCCGGGCCACCCAAAAGCCTGCTCGAAGGCCCGTTCGAGTTCGCTTTTGTGCCCGGGCGTTGTCCCGCCCCTCACAGTAAAAATCTCTTCCACCAGACCGTGAGAAACGCCCCTGCGGCGTTTCCCCCGTCTGCCCCCGCTCCAACTGTTCCATGTCACGCCATCAACCAGCGCCGGCCCTCCCCGCAACCCGTCGCTGTTCAGCATTTCCCCAACTGCCCGGTTTTGCTATCACTCCCCATGCAGCGCATGGCCGTTGAACCGGGGACTCTGATTCAGGCAGTCCTCGACGGAAATCACCTCGCTGCTGGCGACTACGAAATTCCGAGCGAAAGGTACTCCTGACATGACCCTCTACAACGACAATTCTCTCACCATCGGCGGCAGCCCACTCGTCCGCGTCAATCGTCTGACACAGGGACTCCCCGGCACCGTTTATGCCAAAATTGAAGGCCGTAACCCCGCCTACAGCGTCAAGTGCCGAATCGGCGCCGCCATGATCTGGGACGCAGAAAAATCCGGACGACTGCAGCCCGGCATGGAAGTCGTGGAACCTACCAGCGGAAACACAGGGATCGCTCTCGCCTTCGTCTGCGCCGCCCGCGGTTACAAACTCACCCTGACCATGCCCGAAACCATGTCCATCGAACGCCGCATGATTCTCCGCGCATTCGGGGCCAATCTGATCCTGACACCTGGCTCTGAAGGCATGAAGGGCGCCATCGCCCGCGCCGAAGAAATGGCACTCCGCCCCAACACGTTCATGCCCCAGCAGTTCAAAAATCCAGCCAATCCCGATATCCACTTCCGCACGACCGGCCCCGAAATCTTCACCGATCTGGCCGGTAAAATCGATGTCTTTGTCGCCGGTGTCGGAACAGGCGGCACCATCACCGGTGTGACGCGCTACCTCAAACAGGAAAAAGGCCTGCCCCTGTACTCCGTTGCTGTCGAACCAGCGTCCAGCCCGGTCCTCTCCGGCGGCGCCCCCGGAAAGCACCGGATTCAGGGAATCGGTGCCGGTTTCAAACCTGATATCCTCGATATGTCGCTCGTCGACGAAGTGCTGCAGGTCACCGATGAAGAAGCCATGGAAATGGCTCCACGGGTCGCCCGCGAAGAAGGAATTCTCTGCGGAATCAGCTGCGGTGCGGCAATGACCGCGGCACTGAAAATCGCAGCCCGACCGCAAAGCGCTGGCAAAAATATCGTGGTGGTGCTCCCCGACTCCGGCGAACGCTACCTGTCGTCACCGATGTTTGACTTCACCCGCGATAATCCGGCGGCCTGAACCGTCAGGACTCCGGGTCAGCCAGGGAACGCAGCGTTCGGGCAGTTTCAGCCGCTCGAACGCCTTCCCTACCCAACGCTGAAAATCCGACAAGCGGACACGGACGGTGAAGTGACAGTCTGCCTCCACAATCACTGCCGAAGTTGTGCGGGCGTGGCGAACTGACGCAGCAGCTTTCAACCTCCCAGCATCGAACCTGGCTGCGTTCAACTCGGTCGCCTGCAACTGTCCAGCCGACGGCAATCGCCCAGCTGGCTACGCCCTGAACTCAGCGGTTTACGCAGCGACCTGGTCTACGGCCTGGCAAAAAAGTCGGCGTTCTGCGAAACAGCTCCGATCCTCCTCAGGGTTCGTTCGATTCGCCACGCGATTCCGCCAGCGCCTGACGCTCCTGCTCAGCACGCACCAGCCGCGGATACAGCCAGCGAGCCCACGCGAAGTACTGCACGGCAAAAAACAGAACCATCCCCAGCCCTACCAGGACCATCAGTAAGAACTGAGGCATCACGGCGGCAGCCATGGCGAGAAAACCAAGGCTGACCATCAGAACAACCATCAACCCGATCGCGACAGTGGGCGGCTGTCGACGCGGGGCTGGACTGCGCGGAAGCGGTGGGGTCATGTCAGGGCTCCACTACGGATCAATTCCTGAAGTGTCGCATACCGATGGGCCATCCCCGTGCTGAGCGATTCACGGATCCGCTCTTCAGTCAGCAGGAATTTCATCATTCCTCCGGGAAGCTGAAACAACACCTCATCAGTCAGCTCACATTCACCATCTCCCAACACCCGGATCCGCTGCGTATGCTGCCATGCCGGCAGCGGACCTTCCACCAGAACCTCCTGAATCTCGAGGTCACTCACGGCTTTGTATTCGTGTGTCATCCGCTGACGCAAACCCATGGCGGTGATGCGGAAGACAATTTTCGTTCCCACCGCGACTTCGTCAGGCGCCGACAGAATCTCCAGTTCAATCTCCGGGTCACTGATCTCAGGCAGGTTTTGTGGACGCCCAAGATACACACGCAGTGCAGCGGCAGGGCAGGGCAGAGTCACAGAGGAGACGAATTGCAGCATGTGTCAGATGTCTCTGGAGAAAGACGGGACGAGAACCGGAATCAACGCTGAGCGATCAGTGTTTGTCAGGCGGTGCCGACGTACCCGAACGTCTGGCCGCCTGTCGCTCCGCGTACAATTCACGGAAGGACTTCGGCGGCGCCTGCGGAATTTCACGCTTTCGCCCCCACTGAAAGGCCGGTGTCAATCTGCTGTACACCAGAAAACGCGGCGTCACTCGCAATGCTGTCCGCGCGACCTTGCCAGCCAGATTAAACAACCACGTCCGCGAAAACACGGCGCTGAGCACTTTCATCTGCAGCTTCTTGCCCGCCCCGATCAGATTCTTTTTGTCCAGATGCTCACGCATGGCAAACAACTGATGGTGCAGAGGAATCTTCACTGGACAGACGTCCGTACAGGATCCACACAGACTGCAGGCAAATGGCAGAGTGCTGTGCTTTTCCGGAGTCTGCAGTGGTGTCAGAATTGAACCAATCGGGCCCGGAACCGTGGACTCGTAACTGTGTCCGCCACTACGACGATACACCGGGCAGGTATTCATGCAGGCCCCGCAACGGATGCAATCCAGACTTCGGCGGAACTCCGACTTCAGAATGGCACTGCGACCATTGTCCACAATCACAATGTGCATCTCACAACCCGGCCGCGGACCGTGGAAGTGCGACGAGTACGTTGTGACCGGCTGTCCAGTCGCAGAACGAGCCAGCAAACGCAGAAAGACCGCAAGGTCAGCCGCCCGGGGAATCAGTTTTTCCATCCCCATCGCCGCAATATGCACTGGCGGCAGGCCCACTCCCAGGTCCGCATTGCCTTCATTCGTGCAGATCACAATGCCACCCGTCTCGGCAATCGCAAAATTGACTCCCGTCAATCCCACATCCGCACGGCAGAAACAACTTCGCAGGTGGTTACGTGCTGCTTCAGTCAGGTACTTCGGGTCTGAGGCCCCTTTTTCAGTCCCCAGATGCTCATGAAAACATTCCCCCACTTCTTCCTTGCGAATATGAATGGCCGGCAACACGATGTGACTGGGCGGCTCCTGACGCAATTGAACAATCCGCTCGCCCAGGTCCGTATCGATCACCTCGATCCCATTCTGCTCAAGGTAGGGATTGAGATGACATTCTTCGGTCAGCATGGACTTACTTTTGACCAGACGCGTCGCGTTATGCTTCTGCAGAATCGACAGCACAATCCGATTGTGCTCAGCCGCATCAGCAGCCCAGTGCACGATCACGCCGTTCTTCACCGCGTTACGCTCAAACTCTTCCAGATAGTCCGCCATCAGCGACTGCACGTGCTGCTTGATCGCCGAAGCCGTCTCACGCAGCAATTCCCACTCCGGCACACTCGTTGCCATCCGGTCGCGTTTTTCCCGCACAAACCAGAGCGCCTTGTCGTGCCACTGAGCCCGCTCATGATTGGCCGTGAATTCGGCAGCTAGTCCAGGATGTCCCATCGTTTGCACCACACCCGTAAAGATCAGAAAGCCAACCCGCAGTCAGCCCGTCAGCTGACGGAATAAGTTTTCGCCCAGGAATCGCAGGGGACGATGATCGCTCAGAGTCCCATCGCTTCCGCCAGTATCTCCACAAAATGCATGACCCGCATCGGCAGTTTTTTTCGGCGAATAATGCCATCCAGATGCATCAGACAGGACATGTCTCCCGCCGTCAGCACCTGAGTCCCTGCCTGCACGTGATCGTTGATCCGATCTTCACCCATCATTGCCGAAACAGCTTCTTCCGCGATCGCAAACGTGCCCCCAAATCCACAGCACTCGTCACGCCGCGATAACTGCGAGAATCGAATCTCCCCCAGCCCACCCAGCAATCGCTGCATCATGCTGTCACGCGAAGTCATCACCTCAGAACATGGCCCCAGCCGCAATTCACGCAGTCCATGGCAGCTTTGATGCAATCCCACCTGAAATGGAAATCGCCCCTGAAGCTCGTCCACCTTCAACACGTTCAACAGAAACTCACTCAATTCCACCGTACGACTTCGCACCGTGGCAGCCGCCGCATCCTGAGGATCCACGAGGTGATCATAGTGATTGCGCACCATCGAAACGCAACTTCCCGATGGCGAAACAATGTAGTCGTAGCCCCCGAACGTGCTGATAAACCGCGATGCCAATGGCCGCGCTTCGTCCATACAACCACTGTTGGCCATCGGCTGACCACAACACGTCTGTGCCACCGGAAACTCTGCCTCTACGCCCAGAGCCTCCAGGACTGCGACCGTCGCCAGCCCTACACCCGGATAAAACTGGTCCACATAACAGGGAATAAACAGAGCGACTCGCATGGTTGGTCGACACGAAAAAGAAAGGGAAACTCAGAAGACACACCCCGTCCAGTCACGCCCACTGCAACAATTGACCGGTGCTGAATCCTACCCGATCCGACGCCGTGATCCCAGGCAGAAGTACTCAGAGACGCCGATTCCTGCATTCCGGCAGAGGATTTCAGCGAAATGACCGTTTTGCCCTCCAACAACCCACCTCGGAAAAAATGCCGGTTTTGACTCCAGGTGCCATGCACCTCATCGCCTGCCGCGGCCCAGGACCGCGGAAAAATCTGCATTTTTTCACCAGGGTGCCTGGCACCTGCTTTGCCGCAGGCACCAGTAGGCCCGGTGCAGACTCCCGGATTTCTGCCGTCTCTCCAGACCTCCGCACTGTGTCCGAAACCGCTGCCACGTGGTATACTTCCCCTGCAGCCGCGAAACCCTTGGCGGCGCATCCCTTCCCATTCCGGATCTGTGTCCATGTCTGACGATTCGATCCAATCCCTTCAGGGCTGTTTCCTCGTAGCCGGTCGACATCTCCGGGATCCGAATTTTTTTCGGACCGTGGTCCTCGTGCTGACCCACAGCGAAGATGGCGCCATGGCTCTCGTGATCAATCGGCCGTCTTCCATGACCATCGGCAAGGCGCTCTCGCAAAATGGGCCCGTCAACGATGCCGATGCACCCGTCTTTATCGGTGGCCCCGTCGAACCTACGTCTCTGTTCATCCTGCACAACTGCACCACACTTGCCGGTGCAGATCGGGAAATCGGCCCCGGAATCTTTCTCGCCGGTAGCGACCTGTCATTCGAAACCGTAGTCAGGACTCCTGCCAAAGAACCCATTCAGCAACGGTTCAGACTGCTGTCCGGGTACGCTGGCTGGAGTCCCGGGCAGTTAGAGTCCGAACTGGCTCGCGGCGACTGGCATATCCTGAAGGCCGATGCGGAACTGGTGTTCGAGGACGACCCTTATGGCGTCTGGGACGTCTGTATGCGAAGAATCCAGCGGCACACCAGACTACTGAACGTTCCCGTCCGAAATCCGGAATGGAACTGAAACCGCCGAACGACGGTTTCATAGCGGGCCATCTGATTCAACTGGCATTTCGCGAATGCCGAATCGTCGGCTACCAGCGGAACAAACCGGTTCCCCAGGTCAGACCGGCCCCGAACCCACACATCAGCACCAGATCACCCTGACGAATCCGGCCTTCGCTAAAGGCGCCGTCAAGCGCCAGTGGAATGGAGGCCGCAGAGGTGTTGCCGTACCTGTCGAGGTTGTTGTAAACCTTGCTGGCGGGAATTCCCAGGACCTTCATGGCGTGATCAATGATTCGCATGTTGGCCTGGTGCAGTACAAACAGGGCAACGTCGTCTGTGGTGTAGCCGGATTTTTCCAGCACTGTCAGAATGGATTCTGTGACGGCCTGAACCGCCCACTTGAAAACGTTGCGTCCGTCCATTCGCAGAAAATGCTCGCCGGCAGCCACAGCCGCCGGTGTCAGTGGCTGACTGGTGCCGCCAGAGGGACGGTCCAGCATGGCTCCGCCGGACCCATCGGCCCCCAATTGGTAGCAAATCAATCCGTGACTGTCGTCTGAAGCCTGCAGGATCACAGCTCCGGCACCGTCACCAAACAGCGGAGCAGTCCGCTGATCGTCCGGACGCACGATGCGACTGTTGACATCGGCACCGATGACCAGGGCACACCGCGCATTTCCTGTCACGACAAACTGAGCTGCGGTGACCAGAGCATACATGAAGCCGGAACACGCTGCCTGCACGTCCATCGCCGGTGCGTCCAGCTGCAGCTTATCCTGAACCAGGCACGCCGTCGAAGGGCAGGTGTAGTCCGGAGTAAATGTCCCGACAACCAGCAGGTCTACGTCCCTCGGACGCACATTTCCAGCTGCCAGCGCCCTGAGCGCCGCCTGAACTGCGAGGTCACTGGTGGCTTCTCCCTCACCAGCAAATCGACGTTCGCAGATTCCAGTCCGACGCTTGACCCAACCCTCTTCAAATCCGTATCGCTGCTCCAGTTCTTCGTTGGTGACAACGCGTCCCGGTACCCACGCTCCCAGAGAATGAATCTGGAACCCTGTGAGTCGAGCTGTCCGGTCCGTTCTGCGAAACCGCAATTGCGGCTCGTCGTCGGCAGGCACTTCCTTTGAAGACGGCTGCAAGGCTGCAATTACCTTCCTGGGATCAATCACGGCGTCTGACACGTCGACTGATTCGGTTGTGGAGGAATTCATTCGAGGTCCTCATCCATGATGCCGGTAAGTGAACATCCTGCGGTCGGTCAACACACGCTGTGCACATTTGAGCCACGACAAAACTTCCCCCACGACGGATTTGTGCAAGAGGAAAAAATGCCGTCGTCAGAATCCTTCAGGCGTTCACGTGACCCACCCTGCACGCACCATTCAGTGGCCTGAGCACTTTGCCACATCGTGTGGTTACAGGATTCTGTGCGAAAATTCCCGAACCACTCCCGTATTCAGCCCTGATCAACTTGAATGTCAAACCGGACTGACGGAACCCCGAGAATTACAGAGGCCTGAAATTCTCCTGCGTGACCCACGGATTCTACGCCTCGAAAGTCTACCGGGTTACCCCGCTGTTGAAAACTGAAGCCCGACATTTCCCGGAAAACTGCGTGACATCTTCAAGTTAGCCCCTCAGCATTGATCCGCTCGCTCCATTGCCATCGATCACCACCCTGGGCCCAGTCAGCCTTCCCGGAAATCAGCCCCACTCCCGGGATGCGGCGACTGCCGTCATGACCCGCCCGGAAAAGTCGAAATCCCCCCATTCCCCGGCCGTACATCCATAATTTTGTGCCCCTAACGGTTACACTGGTGACGGTAACTGTCAGCCTTGCTGGGGACGAAACCGCCTCTTCATCCGAAAAACTCCACCATTTCGCCACAAGCAGGGCTTTCAGGAGTTTCTCCCGTGTTGCAGCGTTCAATGCGGGCGGCAATCGCCGGACAAGGCGCTCGCCGGTCACTCAAACCGTGTCAGCGTTCCAAAGCCGAAACTCCGTCGACTCGGCCTCCCCATCGATTGCCATCCGCTGAACTTTTTCTGGACGACAACTGCAATGAAATGGATTGCCGCCACAGATTCCGGATTGATCCCGGCATCACACGAAGACCCCCGTGCCCCCGGTGTGCTCAAACGGGTCATCGCCACCCGCAATGCGTTCCAGCAGGGCCACGTGCAGATGCTGAACTGGGCGGTCCTGCCCGGACATTCGTCCTTCCAGCGACACTTTCACCAGGATATGCAGGAAGTCTTTATTCTGCTGTCCGGGGAAGTGGAAATGCAGGTCGCGACCGAATGTCGTGTCCTGCGCCCCGGAGACACAGTCATCGTGGACCCGGGTGAGATTCACCAGATGCGAAATCTGCAGGCCTCGGAAGCTCAGTATCTCGTCTTCGGAATTTCCTCCGGCCAGGGCGGTCAGACAATTGTCGTGGGCCCTGACAAAAGCCATGCTTCCGACACACGAAGTTGAACTTTCCCCCGATGGCCCCTTCCTTCCGACTCCGTGAACAATTCCCTGCAGCGAAACTCAGGTTCTGACAAAGAAACGACAGACTCATGATCGTAAAACTCGGTCCCTGCCGGCTGGAACTGGTTCAGGGCGATATTACCCAACAGCATGTCGACGCCATCGTCAATGCCGCCAACAGCAGGCTGGCCGGTGGCGGCGGGGTCGATGGAGCGATCCATCAGGCCGGTGGTCCGGAAATCCTGCGCGAAACAGCCGCCAAATACCCCGAAGGCTGTGCCACGGGCAATGCTGTCGTGTCCACCGCCGGAAACCTGCCGGCACGCTTTATCTTTCATGCGGTCGGCCCGATCTGGAAAGGGGGACGACAGGGAGAACCCGAGCAGCTGGCTTCCGCCTGCCGCGCCTGTCTGTTCCACGCCATCGAACATCACTGCGACAGCATCGCCTTTCCCGCCATCAGCGCCGGCGCCTACGGCTACCCACTGGACCTTGCCGCCAATAACCTGATCAAGACCACCATGGATTTTGTTCGCTGGCACCAGAAGCCTGCACTTGTCCGATTCGTGCTGTTTGATCAGGGCACCTGGGGCGCTTTTGCTCGCGCTGTCGAAGAAGTTGTGCCGCGATGAGCGATGCCCAGTTTCGCGAGTTCATCGCGTCAGACGGATATCCGATTCGCTTCCGTCACTGGCCGTCCGCCACTCGTCACGGAGTGATCCTCGCACTGCACGGAATTCAAAGCCACTCCGGCTGGTACAAGTACTCCTCCCGTCGACTCGCTGAGGCCGGATTCGATGTGTACTTCGCGGATCGCCGAGGATCCGGGTTCAATGGTCGGCAACGAGGCCATGCGGCTCATGGCCTGAGGCTTGTGCAGGATGTCCGCGCACTCCGACAACTTGCTCTCGCCGAACATGACCCCGATACGCCCGTCACACTCCTCGGACTCAGCTGGGGCGCAAAAACAGCCGCCGCCACCGCCTGCCTGTTTCCCGAAGAATTTCATCGCCTCGTGCTGCTGTACCCGGGAATACTCCCCCATCTGAAATTCACCGTCAAACAGAGAATCCAACTGACGCTCGCCCGAAAACTGGAGGTGGTCCGCAAGTCCATCCCCATCCCGCTGGATGATCCCGCGCTCTTCACCTCAGTCCGCGAGTGGCAGCAGTTCATCGAAGATGACCCCCTCGCGCTGCACACCGTCACCAGCGCTCTGCTGAATTCCGGCCGGGACCTTGATCAAATCATCAACAGTCGATTTCACGAGCTGCAGATTCCGACCCTGCTGATGCTGGCGGAGAATGATCAGATCGTGGACAACGAAGCCACGCAGAATCTGGCAGCCCGACTACGCACGTCTCAACGGACCATTCGCACATGGCCGAATGCCCGACATACGCTCGAATTCGAACCACAGCGCGATCAGATCTTCAATGAATTGATCCACTGGCTCGGGGCCTGCTGCGCACCTGATCCCAGGCACCAGCCCCCGGAAACTCGCCCGGAATCACGAAGATAATCTCCCGATCGTGGGTGACCGCTGTTCCCGAGTTCACTGAAACAAGGTCAGTCAACGAAAAAAGCACGTGGAACCCGAAGGATCGCACGTGCTTCCTGTTTCAAAGTATGCCGAGCCTTGTTCGCCCCGACAGAATTCGACTCAACTACTTCTTCAATTCAGCTTCGATCGCCGCCAGCACTTCAGCAGCATCCGGCTTGACGCGCGGAGCAAAGCGGGCAGCCACCTTGCCGTCCTTGCCCACGATGAACTTTTCAAAGTTCCAGCTGATGTCGTCAGTCTTCTCAGACTTGCTCTTCAGGAATGCATAAAGGGCATCCTGCTTGGCGCCGTTGACGTCCACTTTGCTCATCATCGGAAACGTGACACTGTACTTCGAGGAACAAAACTGCTTGATGTCCTTCTCTGTGCCCGGCTCCTGACCACCAAACTGGTTGCACGGTACACCGATGACAACCACACCTTTGTCTGCGTACTTCTCATGCAGCGACTGCAGCTGCGTGTACTGTGGGGTCAATCCGCACTGGCTGGCCACATTGACGATCAACAGGACTTTGCCCTTGTAGTCCGCCAGCTTGACGTCCTTGCCGTCAATCGACTTCATCTGGAACTCGTGCACAGAATCCGCCGCCATCGCCGCTCCCCCGGTAATACAAGCCAATGCCAAAGCCAGTGTCTGCCAGAACTTCATGAAATCGCCCCTTTGAATCTTTAATCGAATTACAGAACGACCCAGCGGTCTCAACAGGACCGTTATGGCACATGCCAAACTGACCCCGTTGCAATTCTCATCCCAGGTCACATGCTTTCATTGTTACCCCAACCGCAGGAAAGGCAAGCGAATCGCCGGGTCAGAAAAAGGGGTCAGGTACCAATAGCCAAAGGGCCCAAAAGGTGCTCCGCTGCATCGGAAAAGGGGTCAGGACCCAATAGCCAAATGGCCCAAAGGGTGCTCCGCACTATTGG
>CAIYBH010000222.1 GCA_903924405.1 uncultured Planctomycetaceae bacterium
CCCCTGGACCGAGTTGTCAATTCCATCCTGCTGGGGATCCTGACCTACGATGCGAATCTGCTGATTATTCGACCGCGGCAGCTGTGAAGCGGATGGGACTGATGCGACTGATGGGACTGATGAGACTGATGAGACTGATGAGACTGATGGGACTGATGCGACTGATGGGACTGATGAGACTGATGGGACTGATGGGACTGATGGGACTGATGGGACTGATGGGACTGATGAGACTAATACTTCCCATCGGTCTTATATGTCCTATCAGTCCCATTGATCCCATCAGTCCCATTAACCCCATCAGTCCCATACCCATCACCGCGATTCCGGAATCTCCCCCGAGGTCGCCTTTTTGGGGTAACGCACCACTCGTACGTCGTTCTTCTGATCACTCCCCGGAGTGCTGCGGCCGCGTCGAATCAACTCCTCCAGCTTCGCCCGCATCGCTTCCACTCGCTCCGGCAATTTCTCTGCCAGGTTGGTCGTCTCCCCTGGATCCGCCGACAGGTCGTACAACTGGACGTCCGTTTTCAACCTGGCATCCGCCTGCAGGATCAGTTTCCACGTTCCATCACGCAAAGTTGGTATGCCGCTGCAACTGGTGCTGACGGCATGTGCTCGGATCAGCTGGTCTTTACCCTGCAGAAGTGGCAGCAGGCTGAAACTGTCCTCAGCCGCATTCTCCGGCAGGTCAACGTCCAGCAGATCAGCGACCGTGGCAAGGAAATCAGCGTGATGCACCAACTGCCCGTTCACTGCACGTGGTGTCACCACACCCGGCCACCGTACCAGCAACGGCACGCGATGCCCACCTTCAAAAGCGGACGCCTTGTAGTCCCGAAACGGGCCGCTGGGAAAATGCCCCTGAGCCTCCAGCGCCTTGACTCCGATGTACGATGCACACCCATTATCACTGGTCAATATCACCAGCGTCTCTGACGCCAAGCCACTGTCATCAAGAGCCTGCAGAATTCGGCCGACGGCGGCGTCCGTCTCCATCAGAAAGTCTGCATACTCACTCTTCAGCCCGCTGCGATTTCGCCACTCCTCGTTCACGGCCAGCGGTGTATGCGGCGCCGTCAGCGGCACGTACAGAAAGAACGGCGTGCCGGCTTTGGCATTGTCCAGGATGAAATCCGAGGCCCGTTCGGTGATGGTCGGCAGGACCTTCTGCAGCGACCACTCCGGCAACGCAGGTCCCTGCAGACTGGCCTGATTCTTCACCAGCGCAGCCGCCGAAAGCAGTTCACTCGGAATGCCAACGGTACGATCATTCTCCAGAAAACAGTAGGGCGGCCAGTTTGGCACGTCGGTTCCAAAATACGCATCAAAGCCACGATCCGTCGGCCCCCCCGGAATTCTTTGCTCAAAGACCGCACGCCAGGCTGCCCGATGCTCATCGGTGATCTCACTCAGCACCTTGCCCCCACCACCCGGCTGGCCACCGAAGCCCGTCAACCAGCGCTTCTGTTCTGCCGTGATCGGCCAGTCGTGTCCCAGATGCCATTTGCCAAAACAGCCAGTGCGATAGCCACAACGCCGAGTCAACTGTGGCAGAGTCAGCCGATCCGCAGCAATCAGCGGCGGCCCCCAGACTCCTACAATCCCGGACTGCAGCGATGTTCTCCAGTGATAGCGACCGGTCAGCAGTGTGTATCGTGAGGGGGAACAGCAGCCGGAACTGGAATGCGCGTCCGTAAACCGCAGACCTTCTTTGGCCAGGCGATCCATATGCGGAGTGGCAATCCGGGATCGCTCCGGATTATTGGCCTGCACGTCGCCATAGCCCAGATCATCCGCCAGCAGAATCACAATGTTGGGACGACGCTCAGATGCCCCCACCACGCTGCTGCACAGCAGCAACGTCAAGCCACAACAGAACAGCACTCCCGCCGGAACCCGGAACAGCATGAGTTCACTCCTGACTTGAAACTCGTTACCCGACGACTCCACGGGAAAAAAGACCGCAGGAAATCCGCCGAAGCCGCTGAAGAACCGCAACGATCATCGCCTCGGATCATTCCAGCAGAGCCGCCTTGTTTACCTTCCATGTGGATTGCAGCGCTGCCGTCAATCGCTGCACAACATCCGGATGCTCGGTTGCCAGATTCTGCTTTTCAAAGGGATCGGCCTGCACATCAAATAACTGCGGCCTGTGTTCATTCACCGCATGCACAAAGGAGTAGCGATCTTCGGGCGCGGGATAGGTCAGAATCAGCTTCCAGCGCCCTTCCAGACACCAGCGAGTGATCAGGGAGGCTTCGGGATTCTCCAGATCCGCAATGTCGTGGGAATAACTTTCACCACACAGAAATGATCGCTCCAGCGGTTGCTGCTCGGTCATCAGCGGCAGCAGGTTTTTACCCGGCAGTGTCGCCGGGGCAGTCAACCCGGTGGCGGCCATCACCGTCGGAAATACATCCAGCGTGCTGACGGCAACATCGGAATCCGTCGGTGAAATTCGACCCGGCCACGAAAACATGATGGGCGTCCGAATCCCTCCCTCATACGGAGTCTGCTTGGAACGAGGAGCAAACCCATGACTCCATTCCCGCCCCAGTTGCATTTCCGGCGTCGCCTGAATCCAGCCATTGTCCGTGACATAGATGACGAGGGTGTTCTGACTGAGCTGCTTCTCATCGAGGTAATTCAGCAGGTCGCCGCAGGTTTCGTCAAACCACTCACACATGGCAAAGTATCGAGCCAGTTCGATCGGGCGTTCCGCGGTCTGATACTTTTTCAGCAAACGCGGTGGTGGTGTGTGTGGCGTATGTGGCAGAATCGGTGCGTACCAGACAAAAAACGGTTTCTGATCCGCGACTGCCTGGTCCACAAATTCGCGAATCGGCTGTATTCCCTTACGACCAATCTCCAGCCCATCATCGCCATGCCGACCGCCAGGCTGCGGAAACCCGCGAGTCATGCCGTTCGTGAAGCCGCCTCGCGTGAAATTTCCTTCCCACCACTTGCCCGTCTGCAGGCTCACATAACCCAGTTCCGCCAGCCGCCGCGGAATAGTTGGTGTCTCGTCAATTCGGGAAATCAATCGGCCGCGTAACGCCGCATACTCCGCCGCCGGCAGAGCAGGGGACTGCCGCGGGTCATTGCCAGTCACTCCGTGCTGATGAGGATACAAACCGGTGATCATGGACATCAGCGAAGGACGACACAACGGCGTGGGACTGTACCCGCGCCGGAACAACGCACTGCGGGCCGCAAGCCGATCCAGATGCGGGGTTTGAATCGCGGCATGCTGCATGAATCCATAGTCGGTCCATGCCTGATCATCCGACACGATCATCACGATATTAGGATGCGACGCAGCCCCCGCCACAGCTTCGTCAGCCGCTTCCGCAGGCCTGCACAAAGAGCCCGAACAACAAACCAACACTGCAATCCAGAACAGCCACGTCCGCATGATGCATTCACTCCGCGCCTGAAAACTTCGCGATCAGGATCGCCAGCCAAAAACTCACTCAACCCGTGATCGTCACAGCCATCACTCTCCCCGGGAGAGCGTTCGGAATCAAGTCCAGCCCGAACACGCGCTGAGAATGCCGGAAAGTCAGCGTGAACTCAGCCCGCCGTTAGCCCGCCGTTGGTAAACGAAAGGGACGGCGGATGAACGGGAGGGCGAGGTTCCACCCGAGCCGAACACCAGGTTTGCGGCCTGGCAGGAGCCGCGCTCTGGGATGGCGACACGATGGCAATATGGAAAATCAGGTTGGTTTTTACTTGATTTTCCAGAGACGATTGTTGGCTGAATTCGCGAGGCAAAATCCAGGATGATCGTTTCGGCGGAGCGAAACGCGACTCTTCCGGCGATTTACACCGTTTCACCATCCCAGCCGAGCCCTCCCGATGTGCGCCCCCAACAGAACATCAGGCGGCGCGGAAGGGACGAGCATTGGCGGCCCACTGAATCCATTCGGTCACGGCGGCCAGATCCGGCTTGCGACCGTTGCGAAGAATCCGTCGGCCTTCCCCGGAATCAACGAACGGCAGGACCTTCGCCAACAGCTCCTCCGGGGTGCGACCCGCCAGGGATTCCGGTGTTGAAACGCCGCAGGCCACAAGAATCTGTGAGTCATTGCTGCGCAGTTCCGGAATCTGACACATCAGCTGCGCCTGCGTCTGCCATTGCCGCACCAGTGCTGCCGAAATGCGTTTTGATCCCAGTTTCTCGGCCAGACGTTCAGACGGCACACTCAGAAACTCTTCAATCGTTCGCACGCCAGCCGCATGAAACAATTCCGCCGTCCGCGGACCAATCGAGGGCGCCGATTTCACATCACTGGTGCGACCAAGGAAAAACCGCATCCCGCCGACACGTTCCACAGCCGCCGCCTCCCGGACGTCAGTCACTTCCGCATCCACCCGCAGTTGATTGCTCAGCTGTTCCCGGCGTGCCGAACGGCGCGCCCGTCGCTCCTGCACGGCGCCGTCTTCCGGTGTCCGACGACGACGCTTCTTCGTCACCACCGTCCCGGCGCCCGTCTCTGTCGATGCCGCCGCTGTAGCCGGTCGCACGGCAGGTCCACCGGATTCTGTTGCCACGCGCAGCTTCGCGGCCGTCACGGGCACTGTTCGCACACCAAACCGCGAACGACTTTCCCGCACTTCCGCGACAGTCCGCGAGAACTGTCCGAATCGCGCCCAGTTCAAAGCCTGCTGTCGATCAATCAGACGCCCGGAACGTCGATAGCGCAGACCAGCTTCGGATCGCTGAAACTCCGTCACACGTTCATACACCGTTTCAGGACGCAGTCGACGCAGATCATCCGCACTCAGAATTCCGGCAGCGAACAACAAGGCTGCATCGCCGCGACGCAGCATCGGCACCCGCGACGCCAACTCAGCCTGCCCCCGCAGACTCTGCAGTCGTTCGACCGAGACCAGAAATCCACGTTGACGAGTGGCTTCTTCCAACTGGGGCACGGTGTGCGTCAACAGGTCTTCCACGGTCAGAATGCCCGATGTCCGCAAGGCCTCAAGTTCTCCCAGACTAATCCCCGCCAACTCTTCCACACCATAGTCCGCTTCGAGGTAGAACAACCAATTGGTGGTCTTGTCAGCAATCACCGCCGAGGTCTGCTGTGTTGTGATTGCTTCGTGTCCTGTCTCTCCATCACGTTCCACGACTTCCGGTTCCACCCACGCATGAATCTGTAGTGCCGGCGTTTCCGCTTTCGCGACTTCAGCAGCCGCAGGTTCCGGCACAGGGGCAACCGCCGCAACGGGCGCCACTGTTGGGGAAAAGGTACGCAGGTCCGCAGACTTCAAACAGGCCTGACGTTCAATTCCCGGTGCATCCGTCAGCAGTACAATCTGCTGACCACGCCCGGCGACCTCCGCCAGTAACTTCAGAATTGCCGTCAAACGCGGCTCATCGACCTGAGGCACACAGTGATTCAGGATCAACGGCGCTGCCGCTGCATGCTCCGCCTGCTCAACCAGCAACGCCAGTCGCAGGGCCAGCCCGCACATCCAACGCAAAGACTGATCCAACGCGTGCACAGGAATCAGCTCCGTGTGAAACTGCAGACGGACACACAATCCCCCGGCGGCATCCTGTGCCAGTGCGGAGAATTCGCCCGCCGTCATCCGACGCAGGTACTCAGACGCTGCATCAAACAGTCCCGAAGCCGACCGCGTCTGCAATCGCACAATCAGCTCCAGCAGCGTGTCCTCCGCCGCATCCAGCTGCCGACGCTGCTCTTCCAGCAGCGTCACCTGAGTCTCCAGTTCCGCATAGGTAGCACGCATCTGATCCAGTTGTTCCAGAGTGAGCGTGACCGAGTTCTCGGCCTGCAGACGCACAATCGTCGATTCAATTTCCGCAAGCCGATGCTGATTCTGCACCAGTTCCTGCTGACACACACTGTATTCATTCTGCAGTGCGGCCTGTCGTTCAGCGAATGCCCCATTCGCCGAACCTGCTGTCCCGGTACCTCCCACCTGCAGCCCGCTCTCTCCGGGTGCAGCAGAGTTCAATTCCGACTCCAGCAAACTCACCAGATCGCTGACATCCTGCAGACTGCGTTTCATCAGCATCGCTGTCCGGGAGGACTGACGTCGTTTGAGCTGCGTCTCGTAATCTTCCAGACGCTGCTGAAGCGCCAACAGCTCGTCCTTCATCAGCTGCACAGAGCTGACACCGTTCTCCGCTGACTCGAGCCCGTCAGTCGTTTCCACGACCGGCTCGGTCACCTGCTGCAGTTGCTGTTCCAGTTGTCCCATCGTGCGCCGCAGCCCCACTACGGTTTCATCCACCTGAGAACGCAAGCTGCCGTCTTCCAGTCCAGCCACACATTCCCGACGGATCAGAGAACGAATGGCTCGCCACTGCTCCAGCGAATCCGTCAAGGCCTGAACGCTCCGGCCAACAGGGACAGCCGAAGGAGAAGTCTCTGAGATTTCCGCGACCGACTCTGCTTCGACTGCCAACAGGTCCGCATCCAGCTCAGTGATACGAACCTCCAGACACCGGATCTTTTCCAGCGCGCTCGTCTGCTCTGACTGCAGCTGCTCAATCCGTTCTGCGAAATCCGGGACCGGCTTCCGCAACACCGCAATCCGGCTCTGCAGTTCCCCCTGCTGACACCGCAGTTGCGAGATCCGATGAATCAGCCCGCCTGACAACCCATTTCCATCCCGGTCTCGTCGCACCTGTTCCACTGCCGCCATCGCCTGGCGGAGTTCCGCTTCCGCAGATTGCCAGCCCCCGGCTTCTCGACATGCTGCAAGCAGCGTTTCGAACTGCTCGGCTTCCTGAGGCCCGGGAGTGCAGACGTCCTGGAACACATCCCGCGTTACCCAGCGTGCCAATGGCGAGCCACTTGGCAGCGAGACACTGTGCCCCTGAGCATCCGTGACCTGCAGCCGATCCCGGCCCTCGGCCGGCACCCGACGAAGTGACAGCACACCGGCACTGTGCTCGACACACGCCTCACCGTCCACAAACTCCGCTTCGCGATCACTCAAACCCACGGTGGGTCTACCGCGAAAGTCAACGGCACCAGGGGCGCTGTGACCGAATAGAATCTGCCGCAGGGACTCCACCCAGTCGGCACTGTCCTGACGTCCCGCGGCGTAGAACACCGTCAATCCCGCCGACAGTCCCGCAGCATCAAAGTTCCGCAACGTCCGAAACTGACTCAACCGAAGATCACGCAGAATCATTTCAAGCCCCTTTGACTGTCTGTTCACAACCTGTTGAAACGTTGCCGGGACTTCCGGAGCCCCGCGATTCCATCACCCCTGAATTCGTGCCGGAGGATTCCGAACACCGCTTTCAACAGCCTTTCAGGCCACACGACGCAGGACGCTGAGTGCTTCCGCAACTTCACTTCCCTGCCCCAGTGGCAAGCCCCGAAACTCATAACCACCGCTGCCCGCACTGCCAGTACGCTGACGACGCTCGTGAATCACACCCGCCAGGGAACGCAGCAGCAGCGACTGCCCTGCCTGCATATCCAGCTGACTGCGTTCAGAAAATCGAATGCGGCAGGGCCATGCACCCGAATGCCCGGCATTCAAACCCTGCCGCAGGTCACGCAGCAAGTCGGCTTCCAGAATCGATTGCTCGTCGTGACCGTCCGCAAGAAACGCACCGTCAACAATCCATTCCGCCAGAGTCACGCAGCGGCGCGACGCAATCCGGCGACTGTGTTCCATCAACTTCTGCAGCAACTCAGATGGCCGCGTTCCCGCGGGACACACCACCAACTCCTGAACAAATCTCAGCACATCTGTAGCACAAAACCGCCCCACCAGTTTTTGCTGTGCCACATCAGCTTCCACCACCACACAACCACAGGGACCACGCTCCGACAGATCCAGAGCCTGCACGGGGCCCGCAGTCAGACGCAGGTACTGCTGATGCGCCACGACGCTTCCATCCTCCGACTGTAGCGCGCCGGACACGACCGGCCCCGGCATGGCAGAATAGACCATACTCGCAGATCCACGGGTGGCCAACCCCACGTCGACTCGCAGGTCACCGCCACGCGACGCCTGCCCACTGCTGCCGACCAGCAGTTCAGCTGTTTTGTCATTTCGCAGATTCGCTGAAAGCCATTGCCCCGGTGAGAGCAGAATCGCATTCAGCCGCGACAACGCAGCATGCTCCTGAACATCGTGCCCTGCAACCACTGTGACGATGCCGTGCTGCGCCAATCGCTGCACCTGAGAACACAGCCACGTGACGGCCGGCTCAAGATCGTCCGCACTCTCCGTCAACCGCCCGGCAATCAACACAAAGTGGCTGCGAACGGCAATCGCCAGGTCGACAAGATTCGTGACGGCCTGACGCACAGCAGACGCGGAGGTCCGCCGCAGCCACTCAGGGCTCTCTGACAGACCCACAACCGGACTGCCCAGCCGGAGCGAATCCGTATGCAAAAACCTGATCACCGACATCCAAGCCTCCCTGCTTTGGACCACTGACGTCCACCTGAACACCGCTCACCCAAAGACTGTCAACTACAAGGCCCCTCAATGAGCCCCGAAGCCGCCTGGCACCAATCCGGAGCGCCCGCCACGACCGATGAAACAGCCACGCGACAGAACCGGACACTCGGGCATAAATCCACGTCTTCCGACAAAACGGAGTTTCCAGCCCGGGTGCTCTTCTGCCCGAACTGTAAAAAAACCGTCTTCCAGTCTCCAGTCCATTTCAGCAGAAACTGCCGATTCCGTGGAACGTTTCTGCGGGCCGGAATCAACACTTTTACCGGCTCTCAGGCTCGATTCCTGCGAAAAACAATCGGATTTTCCGGAATTCCCGGCCAATCGACGCAGCGACAGAGCCGAATTGTCCAGGTTTGCCCACCACGCTAAACTGCGGCGAACGTACACGCGAACAGCGGCGCCGGCGTTCGGATCATGCAGGCGATGCCCCGTGTAAAGGTTTCACTTCGTTACTGTTTGCCCGCAGGAGTTCACTGATGGCTGATGTTAAAATAGTAGTCAAAGACAACGGACCGTTTCTCGTCACCGGGCCAGTCACGGTCACCGATGCAGCCGGAAACACATTCGATCTGAAGGGCAAAGAAACCTTCGGACTGTGCCGTTGCGGTGCGTCTGCCAATCGCCCCTTCTGCGACGGTGCCCACAAGACCTGCGGCTTCCAGTCAGCGGAACGCGCCGCCTGCTGAGAGTGTCCTGAACACGTTCGCCCAGCGCTGACTCTGCGATTGCTCTATCTGCTGGTCAACTCGCGGTCACCGCGGAATCTTTCCGCGGGCCTTCACCGGGGTTCTGCCGGTACCACTGGCAGTTCCCTCTGCAGATTCTCTGAAAACGCAAAGCCCGTGATCAGCAACGAACAGCGGCTGGAGTGGCGGAACTGGAAGGCCTTGCCCGGCAGCAGCCCGGCTGAAGCTTCGTCGAGTTGCCCGGTGCCGGTGACTTCAAGAGTGAGCTCCATCAAATCGAACGGCGGACGCACCAACCGGGCCGCAGCATCCTGTGGATTGGCAAGGGCCTGACGCCGACGTTGCTGCGCCCTTCCGCTCACCTTGCCCGATTCGATCGTTAACGCGCGGATGGGCAACTGCAATCCGTCTTTGGGAGCTGTTGACGACGACGGCAGTACCAGGGGCGAAAACTCAGGCTTGCCGCTGATCGTGACCACGAGTGCGTCATCTTCCAGCAACTCCGGTTTCAATGTCAGCGACGAACGCAGCAGGCCGAAGGCCCCCACGCTGTCTGTCAATGAGGCCGTCCATGGCTGCCGCCCCTGGACAATCATCTCACGCTGAGGAAACAGAAACGGCCGCCCCAGCCACGAACTGTAAACTTCTTCCGGACAGGCCGCCCGCAGAAATGCCTGAAAAGCCTCGTCCGTTCCGGCAGCTGCCGCCAGAAATTCACGATGTCCCGCAGGTGACACCGCCGACACCACACCAAATGGATCCACCCGAAACCGAATCGTCATATTGGCCAGCCGGGACAATGCCCCGGACGCAAGCCGCGCAGTGCGGGACATTTCACCACCGGTCTCTCGCTGTGGCTCCTGAATTCGCACCACCAGCACCGCATCCCCGTTGGGCTCCACCGATTCCACTCTGTATTCCAGACGCAGAAAATCGCGGGATTTCAGCACAGTTGCCGGCTGCTCTCCAAAGGTCAGTTGCGTCTCACGCGTGGTGACCATGTTGCAGGAAAACACGTCACGAGTCCGCAATCCCCAAATCGCCGGGCTGGACTGCGCCGCCACCGGGGCCGACCACAATCCCGCAACCAGAGCTGCCGCGATGCACAGGACGCCACACAGATCGCTGCGAAGACGAACCATGGAAACTATCGGGTTCATGACTGCCATTCCCCTGCCCAAACATCGAATCACCCGAAGATGACGGCCGGACCACGTATCAGATCGGTATCAGACGCCGGAACCCCGGCATCACAACCATTGGTTTGGCAACCCGCGGGTCACCAACACGACGCTGCCGCCAACTGTAGCAACAGTCGAACAATGCCTCCCTCGCTGCCCGTTGCGGGGCGAAGGATTCGTGGTCGACTTCCGGGATCATTGCAGATTCCCTGATTCCGTCCATACGATCCGCGGCCGGCAGACGGGCGAATTCAGAAAACAAATCCCTTTGTCTCAGACCCCGACAGACGGTAAACTCGAACAGGCCTGCCGGAAATCCTGCGAACATTCAGGATTTCAGCCATTTCGTACCCAATCGTTTCAGTGGCCAGACTGCCGCCGGGGAAATCACGTGAATCCGCTCAGAGAACTGGAAGAACTGGCTGGCCTGTTTCCTGAACCTGCCGAACAACCGCTGTACCTCCGCGCGGACCACGTCGCAAAAGAGGCGACACCGGAACCCTACCATCACATGCTGGTGCACGAACACCACATGACCGTCAGCATGGAGTCCTGGTACCAGTGTCGAGTGGACGTGAACGTCCTCGACTCCCGCTTTGAAGACGGACTGTATCTGCGAAAAATTGTGCTGCTGAAAAGCGGCACGGCTCAGCCAGTGCAGTTCGGCTATGTGCGATTCAATCTTGAGCTGGTCACACCGCAGGTCCGCCAGGAGATCCTCGAAGAAAAAACTCCGCTCGGGCGAGTGTTGATTCAACACAACGTGTTCCGGCACGTCGACCTGGGTGCCATTCTGCGGTTCACAGCCGGTCCCGGCCTGCAGCGATACCTGCACATGCAGCCCGAAGAAGTCACCTACGGACGACTGGCCACCATCTTCTGCAATGGAACTCCGGCCATCGATCTGCTGGAAATCGCCGCCCCGCTCAGCCGCTGAGCGTTCAAGGGGCAGAAAAAGGGGTCAGGTACCAATAGCCAAAAGGCCCGAAGGGTGCTCCGCACTATTGGTACCTGACCCATTTTGTTTCTGAACGAACGCACGGCTCAGGTGGAACTTCGCCCTCCCGGAACGCACGGCTCAGATGGAACTTCGCCCTCCCGAAACGCACGGCTCAGGTGGTACTTCGCCCTCCCGCGACGCCCGCCCGCCCGAGACGCCCGCCCGCCCGAAACTGCCGCGATTTTCTGACCAACGCTCACGGCTTCTCGGTGTCAGCGCACACGCAGATCATCTGGTGACAGCCCGGACATCCGTGGCCATATTTCAAACGCACGGCCTCTGTCAGATTGATCCCGGCCACATTCGCGATCGTTGCCAGCCAGGCCAGCACGTCAGCAAACTCCTTCGCCGTATCCTCCTTTGAGGATTCGCGGAGTGCGGCGGCGAGTTCCCCGACTTCTTCCATCAGCCACATGAAGGTCCCCTCGACACCTCGGGCCTGGTCCTTGCGGGAATACATCCGGGAGATCAGTTCCTGAAGTTCATCCAGAGTCATACGGCAGGTCCGTGATTACAGGAGACAGAGGACGGGAGAGAATGGGCTCAGGGCCGAAAACAGCACAGGCCCACACTGGTTTCAGTGGGGCCTGCAGCAGGGACACGAATGGATTGTGACTCAGGTGGAACTTCGCCCTGGTGTTGCGTGTAACCGCAAAGGGCAGGGCGACGGCTCCGGTCGTGCCGCAGGCGATCGACCGGGCCGACCAGTCAACGGATCAGTAATTCCAGTTCACACCGATGCTCAGGGTATGCTGCGTGAAGCTGTCTCGTTCAGGCTTAACCTTCGGGAACATATTCAGCTGCGGATTAGACACATAGTTGACCGACTGAACCGGATCAGCAACTTGTCCGATGAAGAGGAATTGCCAGCCCAGTCGCAACTTCGCATCTTCCAGCAGTCTCATGTCCTGCAGCACAGGCACTCGGCTGAACAGCGGCACTTCCGCGACCAGAGACTGTTCGAACAGGGGCGACAGATGGACTGAACTGTAGTAATCGCTGTAGGCATTCTTCGTGGGACCGTTCAGATTATTCGTGTCATAACCATCCAGAGCCGGGAAGAGATTCGTCACCGG
>CAIYBH010000223.1 GCA_903924405.1 uncultured Planctomycetaceae bacterium
ACCTGACCACCGGATTCTCCGTAGAAGGGGCTGCGATCCAGAGCAACACCGATGGGTTCTTCGTGTCCAGCGGCTGAGAAATCGGAAACCAGTTCACCCCCGGAGATGATGCCGACGACGCGACAATCCGCCTGCAGAGTGTCGTATCCGAGGAACCTTGTCCCGCCTTGTTTTTTCAGCGAATCAATGGGCCCGGCGCTCATGACTGAATCTGCAAAAGCGCCGCTGCCGCTGGTCGCTTCGTGGCGACGTCGTGCTTTTTCGTAACCCTCGCGGTCGACAGACAACTGGTTCTGCGAAGCGAGAGTTTCGGTGAGTTCGATCAGGAAACCGTAGGTTTGGTGCAGGTCGAAAGCATCCTCGCCGGAGATGATGCCTGTGGATTTAGCTCGGGACGCGAGTCTTTCGAAGCGTGGCAGACCTCGGTCGACGACATCGAGAAACTGTTCTTCTTCAGCCCGGATCACGTTGGATACAGTTTCCACTGTTTCCGAGATCTCGGGGTAGGGGACTTTCATGCCTTCGACAATTGCGGGTACGAGGCTGTGCAGGAAGGGAGTTTTCTGACCGAGCAGGTAACCTTCCATGGCGGCCCGTCGCAGCAACAGGCGAACGATGTAATTGGCCTTGTCTGGTCCCGGGATAGCGCCTTCGTGAATGGCAAATGTGCAGGCGCGTACGTGGTCGGCGATACGTCGGCAGGCACGGCCATGTGCGGCATCGTAGGAGTACTTCAACCGCAGGGCATCTGCGGCTGCGATGCACATAGGCTTGAGGATGTCGATTTCGAAATTGCTGAGGACCCCCTGGAGGCAGGACGCGCAGCGTTCCAGTCCCATCCCGGTGTCGATGTTTTTCTTCGGCAGTGGATCGAGGTTATTGGGCGGATTGCCCATACGATTGAATTGAGTGAAGACGAGATTCCAGATTTCGACCGGTTTGGTGGCGCCTGGAGCGAGGTAATAAATTTCGGAGCAGGGACCGCAGACGCCGTCGGGGCCCTGAGACGGAGCAGATGCGGGCCAGAAGTTTTCGGATTCATCGCAGCGACTGATGCGATCGGCAGGCAGGCCGATTTCCTGATTCCAGATATTGAATGCTTCGTCGTCGTCCAGGTAGACGGTGACCGTCAGTCGTGAGGCGTCGAGGTGCAGCCACTTCGAGCTGGTGAGGAATTCCCAGGCCCAGTGAATCGCTTCGCGTTTGAAATAGTCACCAAACGAGAAGTTGCCGAGCATTTCAAAGAACGTGTGGTGGTAGGCTGTCACACCAACATTGCCGATGTCACCCGTGCGGAGACACTTCTGGCTGGTGGTGGCCTTTGTGAATTCCAGGGGGCCGATGCCCAGAAACTGGTTTTTGAATTGATTCATGCCAGCTGGAGTGAAGAGGACCGTTGGGTCATCCTTCGGAATCAGCACGTCACTGGGACGACGAACGCAGCCTTTAGCTTCGAAGAAGGACAGATATTTTTCACGCAGTTCGTCAGTCTTCATGATTTTCACAGTCTTTGGCAGAAGAGCGATGTTTGATGCCGCGGAAACTGTTGTGTGCAGTATCGCAGCTGTGTTTTGTCTGGTCCGCCGGAATGTTGTCCCGCCGCTGGATAGCCGAGGATTCTCGGGCACTACCAGCAGAGTTTTTGGTCGACACACCTTGTGCGTCACTGTCCTGAGTTTAGAAAAGTGAATCCAGGCGGATCTGAGCGTTTTCGTGGCGAGACCGAACCTGGGCACAGGGCGGTCTGGAGACACCGGAACCGGCGATCCAGCGGTGTTTGATGTCCGCCCGATAGTCCGCGTAGTTTATCGGTTTCCGTTTGAGATGCACGTCAGACGGGGTTGTCTTTTCCTGCGGGATTCTGCAGTGTTTTCGCGGTTTTCGGATTTGTTGCGGTTCATTTTGGCCGGCACGGTGTCTCTGTGATCGTGGAGGCCTGAAGTCATGAATGTAATCTGCGAGTGCTGTGACCAGCCGAGTGGCAACGTCTTCCTGATGGCCTGTCGATCTGGCGTTTTTAATTCTGATAGCGGAATTCGCGAATTTCAGTAGACTCACACGCGTCTGAACGTGCAGGATATCTCAGGGTGGCCTTCGGGGCTGCGCGGGACCAAAGGTGGTGATTGTCGTTCAGACCATTCAGGTTCACCTGGGCGGGATGATGACAGATGTTGTTTGAACGGGAACTGCGTGCACAGCGTGCGCCGTTGTCGAATGAGAGTATTGCTGGGCCGGGGAGCTCGGTTTGCAGGAGTTGAGTGCTCATGGAAATGCTGGGAATAGTTGTCATTTCGGGAATCCTGCTGACGATTGCTTATTTTACCTACGGCCGGGTGTTGAGTCGTTTGTTTGAGTTGAACGATCGGGTGCCAACGCCGGCGGTGTCCATGCGAGACGACGTGGATTATTTGCCGTGCGATGCCGGGCCGCTGTTGAATCAGCATTTTTCAGCGATTGCCGCGGCGGGTCCGATTGTGGGCCCCATTCTGGCGGGGATTGCCTTTGGCTGGCTGCCGGCTCTGCTGTGGATTCTGTTTGGATCGATCTTTATTGGAGGAGTGCAGGATTTCGCTGCACTGGTGGCATCCATTCGGCATCGAGCCAATTCCATTATTGATGTGGTGCGGGTGCATATCAGCCAGCGGGCGTATCTCCTGTTTCTGGTCTTCGTCTGGATGGCGCTGGTCTACATTGTGGTCGCCTTCACTGACATTACGGCGAACATGTTCGTGGGCGCTCTGGATCTGCAGTCCGGGCGAACTTATTCGTCCGTCACGGAAGCGCGGGCAGATTCCGAGGCGACTCTGCTGGTGCAGTCTGGTGGTGTGGCAACGTCATCACTGTTGTATCTGATGTTGCCGCTGGTGATGGGATTGCTGGTGCGCAGCGGGCGGATGTCGATGTGGACGGCCACGCTGGTCTTCAGTCCGCTGGTCATCCTCGCGATTCTTGTGGGGCCGATGATTCCATTGAATGTGGATGAACTGGTCCGGGCCTGGGATCCCTCCCTGACACCGAAGGAAGCCGCGGTAGTGGCGGTTCGTGGCTGGGACGTATTTCTCCTCGTGTATTGTGCGATCGCGTCAGTAACTCCGATGTGGTTGTTGCTGCAACCGAGGGGGCAGTTGGGTGGCTTGTTTCTTTACGGGGCACTGGGGGCCGGGGCGCTGGGATTGATCATTGGTGGATTTCTCGGCGGACAATCGATTCAGCAGCCGATGTTTCGTGGCTGGGTGGATGCCAAGGTTGGTCCGATGTTTCCGTTTTTGTTCATTACGATCGCCTGTGGGGCTTGTTCCGGTTTCCATGCGTTGATTGCCTCCGGTACCACATCCAAACAATTGCGTACGGAGCGGGACGCACGCACGATTGGTTACGGCGCGATGTTGCTTGAAGCCATGGTGGCAATCGTCTCGCTGTGCTGTGTCATGTTGTTGCCCCTGAATTCTGAACTGACAAAGGCCAGCCCGAACTTCATCTATGCCAATGGGATCAGCACGTTTCTGGAGTTTGTGGGAATTCCACGCAGCGTGGGGCTTGCCTTTGCCCTGATGGCCTTCAACACCTTTGTTTATGACACGCTTGATGTCTGTACTCGACTGGGACGCATGATTCTTCAGGAGCTGATGGGGTGGCAGAGCAATGCGGGACGCTGGGTGTGCACGCTGCTGACCGCCGGGGCTCCGGTGTTCTTTGTGACTCGCCAGTCGTCATCCGGTAAACCGCTGTGGCAGGAATTCTGGGGATTGTTCGGCGCCAGCAATCAGTTGCTGGCAGCGTTGACGCTGATCGCCGTCACTGTCTGGCTCTGGCGAACACGGCGTGCTATGTGGACATTTTTCGTGACCGGGCTGGGGGCACTGCTGATGTACGTCATGAGCTCCTGGGCATTGATCACCATGATTCTGGCCAGAAGAGAGCAGACGGGCGATCCCGTGATCTGGATTGCTGTGCTGCTGCTGGTGCTGGCCGTTGCGATGCTGGTGGAAGCGGTCATGGCGCTGCTTCGCCGAAATGAACCACATGCCCCCGCGCTGGTGACAGCGTGAAGCTGACCTGTTGCAGCCACTTCAATTGTGTGACACGCGGTCAGCGTTAGTGGCGCTGGGATTTGCCTCGCAAGTAGAATCGATGAGTGAGGATTCAATTCCCGGAATTATGAATCGACGGTTTTTTGTTGACTTTGGGGGGAGTGGCCCAACTGAGTTGGTACGTCCATCCCTCGAAAACTGTGTCCATTCCCGTGGGGCTGAACTCGTTCTGCAGACGTTTAGAATCTCCGGGGGGGCAGGGCCGGGATCCACGTAATTTCATCTGTGCTGCCGCTGCTTGTCCGGCAGACGGTCTGGACAGCTCATCCCGCAGGTGTGCTGTGCAAAAACGCAGTTCTGTGGCGAGTTCGAGTGTCCATACCGAACTGACCGGTCATGGCTGGAGGAGAACCGGGCAGGGGACCCAGGAGCAGTCCTGTGCCGTCACGAGACGGTCTGGCCGTCCTGAGGTTGCGTGACTGAGCGGCAACAGGATACAGGGCCTTTGGATTTTCGGGGTGAATTCTGGTTTTTATCCGGAATCGCCCTGAAAATGGTGCAGGATGGCAAAATGTGCAAGGCCGGTGGCAGCCATTCGCCGGGATGTCGGAGAAATTCTGGTTTCCCGAACTCTGTTGGCGGGGCGGCAGCGTATTTTCAAGGAGGCACGATTCGTAGCAGAACGTAGCGCTGATGTGTTTCGGAGGAGGGAGAGATGCGATACGGGACCGGCTTGGCAGCTTGTGCAGTGTTGATTCAGGCAGCTGCCTGTCTGGCACAGCAACCGGTGTGGCAACCAACTCTGGCGGAAGCGCGAGCTGCAGCTGCCGAGACGGGTGTGCCGGTTTTGATTCATTTTACCGGGTTGAACTGCATTCACTGCACGATCATGGATCGGGAGGTGTTTTCCGATCCTGTTGTGCAGCGATCCCTGCGTTCGAATGTTGCGGCTGTGCTGGTGAATCGGGATCTGGATGCAGCCGTGGCGGCAAAGTTTGGCATTGATAGAGTTCCGGCGGATGTGATTCTCTATCCGGATGGGCAGCGTGACCAACATGTGGGCCGCAAGGGGCGAGACCAGTACCTGGAGATTCTGTCGCGGGCTGGGCAGCGTCGTCAGACTCCGCCACGCAGGCCAGCGAATTCTGAAGCACGTCCGCTTCCGCGGGATCAGCAGCGGTTGGTGCAGACTGAAGCCGCATCCGGTTCTGAGATTGCTCGAGAGGAATCAGGAACAGCGGAATTGGTAGTGGAACCGGCTGTGAATTCTGACGACCCCGGCATGGGCGGGTATTGTCCGGTGACGCTGCGACTGAAGGACACGTTGCAGGCGGGACGTCCGGAGTTTTCTGCAGTGTATCAGGGAGTGATGTATCGATTTTCGTCGAGGGAGAACCACAGGAAATTTCTGGAATCGCCTGCGAAGTATGCTCCGCAGAATCTGGGCTGTGATGCCGTGATACTGACAAAAGAGCATCGAGCTGTTCCCGGGGATGCGCGTCTGAGACTGTGGTTCGACGGGCAGCTTTATTTGTTCAGCAGTGATAAATCACGGCAGGAGTTTCGCAGCCGTCCTCTGCCATATACCCGCATGCGCAGCGCTGTCAGGGTGGAAGATATTCAGCGAACGCGTATGCAGTGACGTAACGAGTCTGCCGCTTGCTCCTGTTTCAGAATCGAAGAATTCTGAAGGTGCCTGTTGTGCGATGGGATCGCACGCATGTGGTAGTTTTCTGTCAGGCCCGCTTACTGTTGCGTGCAGTATTGTGCTCAATTGGGCGGGGCCTCGCGGTGTGCCCTTGCGTGGTCTGTGTGACGTCGCCGATGTCGAGTGGTTAGGAAGTTGTTTTGTTGCGGGGGGGAATCTGAGTCAGGCTCAGTGATTCGACTCCCTGGAGTGGATAGGGTGGGGCGCGATTAAGCTTGCAAGCAGTGTTCAGCTCGCTTTAACCGGGGGGCATGTCTGCGATGTGACCAGAGCGGCGGTGGCTGCTGAGTCTCCGCGTCATGACCTGAGCGTGACGGTTCGCATTGCTGGCCGTACCTGAGCCGCGTCATGAAGGGTGTCACCGTTGGATGGCACTATTTCAGGCGCACCGCACCCTTTCAGACGCACCGGTGGACGGCACACTTTCCGCTGCCCAGCATCTGCGCTGCCGGGTGGATGGCACCATTCAAGGTGGCACCATTCAAGGTGGCACCATTCAAGGTGGCACCATTCAAGGTGGCACCATTCAAGGTGGATGGCACCATTTCAGGCACCGCACCATTTCAGCCAATCTGCCGGGTGGATGGCACCATTCCCGCCATTCCCGCCATTCCCTCCATTCCCGCACCATTCCCGGATGAGTTCAGGGGGCAAAGAAAAACCCCTGGTCTCCGTAACGGGGACCAGGGGTTGAATGATCGTTCAAAAACCAGCCCGAATCCGGGAGATGATCTCAGGCCGCCTTTTTGGGGCGTTGCCGGACCGACCAGGGTTCGGACTGTTACGGTCTTAGTGCCCTGCGTTCGCAGCGCCTTCAACCTGTACTGCTTTGTAGCCGCCGCGAGCCTTGAAGTAGAGAATCAGCAGCAGGTACAGACCGGCCATAGTCAGTGGAACGAAAGCGGTCAGCTTGAGTGCCTGACGACCACCTTCGAGGCTGGCGTCGTTGACCAGTTTCTTGTCAGCTTCGGCAGTCGTGGAAGCTTCGGCCCACCACGCAGCCAGTGCTTCCTGATTCTTGTCGGACTTGCCTTCCTTCTTCAATAATTCCCCAGCGCGTCCCAGCTCAGCTCCGTTGTCGTTGAGAACGCCCACTTTGGCTCCGTCAAGTCCGACGACCTTGAAGCCCATGAACGCACTTTCGCCAGCGGCTTTGTAGCGATCGTACACTGCGACATCAGCCGTTTTGAGAGTATTGGAGGCGTTGTAGTCCTGTTTGAAACCAATGCCGGGGCCACCCAGCAGACCGGCCGACAGCATACCTGCACCGCCGATTGCACCAATGGTGATAGCACCGCCACGTGGAAACTGCTCTGAAACCACAGCCAGCATTGTCGGCCAGAGGAAGGTTTTTCCGGCGGCGTAGACGGTGGCGGCGATCACACAGAGCAATCCCGAGGTTGCAGCTCCCAGCAGATTCAAACCAGCAAAACCCAGCAGGCCGCTGACAAACAGCAGGCCGAGTGGTGAGATGCGGTGGACGATCGGACCGGCGAAGAATCGCAGGGCGAACATCAGGGCTGAGGTGTAGACGAACAGCAGCAGCCCCTTCTGCTTGGAATCCATGATTGATCCGGTGATGGCGGAAATCCACGAGTCGGTACCGAGTTCGACATAGCCGACCATCGCATGAATCACCAGCAGGACGATCATCAGCGGGGCCAGTACCTGGGCGAACATGGTGCCCATGCTGACACCAGCCTGGCTGGCTTCTGATTTTGGAAACTTCTGGCCGAGCAGCATCACGCCGTAGAGCACCACGGGTACAAGGAACAGAGACATCTGAATCTGCCAGGAAACGGGCTTTGCACCGTCTGGATTCATGAAGTACGACGCCAACCCACCCACGATCAGTCCACCGGGCCAACCGGCGTGCAGAATATTCAGATAGTGAGTTTTGTTATCGGGGAACAAAGTGGCTACGAGGGGATTGACGACGGCTTCGGCGATTCCGTTGCCGATGGCAAACAGGAACATACCCCAGAACAGGCACAGGTAAGCCGCATCTTTGCCACCGGAGGCAAAGGCCGCACCGGCAGCCAGTGTGAGTACGGCGGAGACGAGGTGCGTCAGAAACGCCAGCCCCATCAGACGTCCATAGCCTACAGTATCGGCGAGGAAGGAGCTGAGCAGGATGATGATCCCGAAGCCGGTCAAACCGCCACCGGTGATGCCGCCCAGTTCAGTCATGGTAAAGCCGTATTGCTCGGCCCACTGGCCGAGAATTCCGCCGCGGATGGAGAATCCGACACCGGCCGCCAGAATGGCCATGAATCCGGCCCACAGCAGTCGTTGGCCGTTTGGGGCCCCCGTGGATTGTTGTTCTGTCATCGTTAATGTACCTCATGTCAACAGGTGGGATAAAAAGCCCGCAAAGTCGCGGCGTGAGCTGCCGGGATCAACGGCAGGCGCGGTTGCCCTCAGGAAAATCCGCAGACAGATTCCGGGTGGATTTCCGTGGGCAGGGCATGCTAACGGCTTTCCGGAGTCCAATGCAATCCGCCACTTGCCTGTTCGTGCGGGAAAACGGCTGTCGGCAGGCCCTTTTTTCGAAATTTTCGCTTGCCGTACTCCGTGGGACGTGTACGGGATGGCCTTCCGCGCGGTTGTCAGGCCCCGGAAGGCGCTGGTTGTGCGATGTTCCGGGGCCTGGCCCGGTGACGCAGTCGTCACTAACGCAGGACTCGAATCATGCCGGACGCCTTGTGCAGGGTTTCGCGGTATTCGTCCAGTGGGTCGGAATCTGCGACGATGCCGCCACCGACGGGAAACTGCACCCAGCCATTGCGGAGTGTAAAGGTGCGAATCAGGATGCTGCTGTCGAAATCTCCACGGGGCCCGCAGGCGAACAGGCTGCCGCAGTAGGCTCCGCGGATTGATCGCTCCAGTTCGGCGATAATCTGCATGGCGCGAATCTTGGGAGCTCCGGTGATTGATCCTCCGGGGAAGCATCCAGCCATCAGATGCCAGACATCTCGATCAGGACGCAGTTGCCCGACCACAGTGGAAACGAGGTGCAGAACGGTTTCGAAGCGTTCCAGTTCGCACAGTCCTGTGACGCGTACGGACCCGGATTGGCAGGCGCGAGACAGGTCGTTACGCAGCAGGTCCACGATCATGACGTTTTCGGCGCGGTCCTTTTCACTGCCAGCCAGTTCGTTTCCGACGAACAAATCGGCGATGGGGGATGCCTGACGCCGGCGAGTCCCCTTGATTGGGCGGGTTTCCACATGTCCGTGTCGATCCACTTTCAGGAAGCGTTCCGGGGATGCACTGACAATCGCCACGTCTTCGTGTTGCAGCAGGCCGCAGAACGGGGCGGGGTTGCGCTGTCGCACACGCTGGTAAAGTTCGATGGCCGTTCCTTCCCACGGAGCGAACAGTCGCTGTGAGAGGTTGGCCTGAAAGATATCTCCCGCCCGAATGTATTCGATGACCCGAGCGACGGCAGCAACGTACTCGTCACGTGAAAAATCAGAATAGATGGCTGTGGCAGGGTCGATCTGATGCCGGAATCCTGACGGATGAAAGGGCGAGGTGGCGGTGGCTGTTGTCGGGGCGATGTGTGAGGGTGCTGGCGGTTGTGCCAATCGCTGCCGGATCCAGTTCAATCGTTCAGTGGCGGACAACGGATGAGGAATTGCGGGGGGCAGGTCGAGCACCCAGGCCGTGACGGTTCCGGCGAGGTGATCCCAGACGATAGCCCAGTCGAAGAGTCCGGCGAGCAGGGCGGGGGTTTGGAAATCTGCGGGTGTCGGGCGAGGCAGTCGTTCAAAGGCCTCACCCAGCTCGTAACTCATCAGGCCCGCAATACCTCCGGCGAAGGGGGGCAGATCCGCAGGTGCGTCGGAAGCGAGTTCGGCGAGATGCTGCTGCCATGCGCGGAGTGGCGAAAACGGTGACGATGGATAGGAGGCATGATCAAGACGATGGAGAGCCACCGGGTCTGCCGTGAGAACGCTGTAGCGAGCGTCCCGTTCACGATGCCGGGCGGCGCTGTCCAGAAGCAGCAGGCAGGGGTCTGCCTGAAATCGCGCGAGGGTTTCGGCGATCGGCAGGTGGTGATCAAGTTCCAGTCGCTGAAAACGCACGTGGCGAAGGGCCTCCGGGAGGGCATGAAGGCAGGTAGAAATTGTCTGCGGGGAATGCTAGCGGCTGGGGGACGATTCGGACAGTGAGCGGTGAGTGTCTGGATTGCGGGCCCGGGCATTCTTCGGAGTGGGAGCGGGGCAGGGGATGCTCGTTGTCTGCAAACGATTCGGGAGCCACAGTTCGGGCGGGTGGTATTCAGGGCTGAGTTTTTTCGCTATGATCAGGAGGGCAACGGGGTGGTTGATGGCCCTGCGGTCGGGAGTTTCCCGGGCTGTGGACAGGGTTTCCCCGGTGTTTACTCGGGACCAGTGAGTGACTTTCATGCTGTCAGCGCCTGCCACCGTTCCTGCCAACCTGCACCTGCTGAATCGCCGCGGTTTTCTCAGCAGCACTCCTACAGCACTCAGTGGTATTGCGCTGGCTGCAATGCTGTCTGAACAAGGGCTGTTGAAGGCTCAGGAGCCACCGGTGGGGACGGTCAGCGGAAAGCTCCCGATACGCCCCACAATTGATCCGGCCCATCCCTTTGCGGCGCGATCGTCGCATCTGTCAGCGGCTGCAAAACGAGTGCTGGTCATATTCTGTTCGGGGGCCTGCAGTCACCTCGACACCTTTGACTACAAGCCGGAGCTCTGGAAGCGTCATGGTGAACCGATGCCCGGGGCGGACAAGCTGGTGACGTTTCAGGGAGAGCAGGGCAACCTGACTCGCAGTCCCTGGCGATTTCGACCGCGGGGTCAGAGCGGCAAGATGATTTCCGAGCTGGTGCCTCAGCTGGGATCGCTGGTGGATGACATGTGTTTTCTGCATTCAATGAAGGGAAAAACCAATACGCATGGTCCCGGGGAAAACTACATGTCCACTGGATTTACGCTGGATGGATTTCCCAGTGTGGGATCATGGACGACCTACGCACTGGGCACAGAGAACGAGAATCTGCCGTCGTACGTGGCGATACCTGATCCGCGGGGAGTGCCGCAGAATTCTGTGAACAACTGGGGGCCCGGGTTTCTGCCGGCAGCTTTTCAGGGCACGGACTTCAACACCTCGAAACCGATTCGCAATCTGTCGCGCCCCGAGCAGATCTCTGAGTCCCGGGATCGATCCACCAGAGACTTTCTAAAACGCATGAATGATCGGCATCTGCAGCGGTTTCCCGGTGATACGGAGCTGGCAGCGAGGATTTCCAGTTATGAGTTGGCAGCTCGTATGCAACTGAGCATTCCGCAGGTTGCGGAGCTCAGTTCTGAATCGCAGACGACCCTGGAGCGTTATGGGGCCACAGATACAGAGAATACGCTGAAGGCGGAATACGCGAAAAACTGTATTCTTGCTCGGCGTTTGCTGGAACAGGGCGTCCGGTTTGTGCAGCTGTTCAACGGAGCCTACCAGACCGGTGGTGAGGGTGTCAGCAACTGGGATGGCCACAAGGCACTTGAGCAGCAGTACAGCCTGCATGGAGCGGTCTTTGACCAGCCAACGGCTGCATTGCTGGAAGATCTGAAGCAGCGTGGGTTGCTGGAGGATACGCTGGTCGTCTGGTGCACAGAATTCGGACGCATGCCGACGTTTCAGAAGGGCGCCAGTGGTCGGGATCATAACCCGGAAGGGTTTACGTGCTGGCTGGCCGGGGCGGGGGTGAAAGCACCGTTTTCGTGGGGGGCTACGGATGATTTTGGATACAAGGCCTCAGAAAACGTGGTGACGGTGCACGATTTTCATGCCACCATTCTGCACCTGCTGGGACTGGATCATGAGCGGCTGACGTTTTATTACAACGGGCTGGAGCGCCGTTTGACGGATGTGGAAGGGGTCGTTGTTCGTGAGGTGTTGAAAGGCTGAGCGTTCGAAGAATTCGTGGGTGCCGATACCGCTGACGGCATGGCGGGGTAAGGTTCTGCGGAGCAAACGGGCTGCAGCGAATTCCGGCGTGAGCGTCTCGGCTGTTGATTCAGGTTCATTTACGGAACAGGCTGTACAGTCCCAGCATAATGCCCCCGGTGAGGAGAATTGCCGCGATTGCCGTGATGACCGGGAACATGAAAGTGAACGGTGTTAGGGAATCGCTGGCGGACCCGGGATCGTTGACGGCTGCGAAGAGACCAACGCAGGTGAACAACAGGGTGACCCCGAACACGATAACGCCGATCACCGTCGCGATTACGACAGTGGCAATGACGAACAGTGCGCTTTGCTTTTTTCGAGGCGGGCGTTGCTGCGGAGTGTTGCGATGAGCTGCGGCCTGCGGTGTCTGCCAGGGATCATCGCGGCGGCCAGGCGGTGACTGGTGTGGTGAGTTGGACGGGGAGTCATCAGGAAAACCGGATACTGTTTCCCTGTGGTTTGGGAAATCTCCAGACGTTTCGGGCGGAATCTCGTCGAAGTTGTCCTGAGGATGCTGCATAAGCCGAATTCCTGTTGAAAGTTTCCTGAGGACGACTTGTCGCTAATTCTTACAGGCAGGAGGTCTTCTATTACACCCTGGATTCCGCGGGATTTCAACGGAGAAGTTGCTGATAAAGAGACAGATGGTGTTGAACGAGAGTCTGCAGGGTGTGATTGTCATGAATCTGCCGGGCGGCCTGTGTTCCGAGAGTCTGAGCGGAATCGGGATCTGACAGGATCCTCGCCAGCTGGCGGGTCAGTTCCGGGCAGTTTCCGAGCGGGAAGAGCCGTCCGGTTTCTCCGGCGGTAATCAATTCCCGATTGGCGGGAATATCACTGGCAACGCAGGGCAACCCGGCGCTCATGGCTTCCATCAGGCTGTTGGACATGCCTTCGAATGCGCTGGGGAGTGCAAACGCATCGAAGGCGGAGAGGAGTTGTGCCGCATCGGAGCGATGTCCGGCGAAGTGGACGAGTGAACGGCAGCCGAAGCGTTCGGCGAGTCGTTCAAGTTCCTGGCGTTGCGGGCCGTCACCGATCAGCACGAGGCGTGCGTGGTCGACAATCTGATGGAGCAGTTGAAAGGCCCAGATGAGATCCCTCAGGCGTTTTTGCGGGGCGAGTCGACCGAGGAAACCCACAACGCGGTGATGGGGGGCAAGGTCGAGTTGCTGTCTGGCGTCTTCCCGGGGGAGCAATGGGTGTTGACGAACGAAGGCGTTGGGAATAACGGTGATGCGGTCGGGGGGGAATCCTGCCCCGCGATAGAAGTCGGCCACACTGGCTGAATTAGCGGTCAGGGCCGCAGTGCGTGAGCTGAGCCAGCGATCCAGTCGCAGCTGCCAGGGAGCTTTCCAGGAATCGACACAGCGTTCGCTGACGACGATCTTTGAAAGTGGAGGGGCAATGCCAGGGAGCCTCACCGACGCGTTGGCGGAAAACAGAAACGACTGCACGATTTGAGGGCGAATGGAATGCAGAATGCGACGGAGAGAGAGCAAGGCAAAGGGATCAAGGCGGAAGCGTTTGGAGAGAATATGCAGAGGAATTCCGGCCGACTGCAGCATGTCTGCGTAGGGG
>CAIYBH010000224.1 GCA_903924405.1 uncultured Planctomycetaceae bacterium
GCACGCGGCTCGGGTGGAACCTCGCCCTCCCGAAAATGTGCCCTCCCGAAAATCGGCCCACCCGAAAACATGCTCTTGGCCCATCAATCCATGCCGGGTTTGCGTCTGGATTCTTTGTGACCCGAGCGGACGCGTTTTTCCTGCAGGCGACGCTGACGTGCGCCGTAGGACGGGGCCGATGGTTTGCGTTTGATCGGAGGGGCGACTACCGACTGGATCATGGCCACCAGTCGCTCACGGCAGTCGGCGATGTTGCGCGGCTGGTCACGGTAGCGCTGACTGGCAATCTGTAAGTGCCCTTCCACAGACAGTCGCTTGCCGTACTTCGCGACAAAACGATCCCGCACGGCTCCTGGAAGCGCTTTGGATTCCTGAAAACTCCACGTCAGGATCGCACGTGAGTTCACTTTGTTGACGTTCTGGCCGCCCGGTCCGCTGCTGCGGGAAAAGGTCAGTTGCAATTCCTGTTCTGGAATCTGAATCTGCGCGTTGACGACCAGCATGGTCCAAGCTCCTTTCCGACGTCGTGTGGCTTCCTTCCGGCAGTCTACGTCGCAGGGCGGCCGGTTGCGAGTCGTCAGATGCGGATGGTCCGCCCAAGTTCCAGCGGGATTTCCCAGATGGAATCCACTCGCCCGGCAGGAATGTCGTCGTCCGGCAGGTCCTGCAGCGAAAAGAACGATGGTTCCGTGGGCTGATGAGCGTCGCTTGTGGAGTGTTCCGGAAGCACCAGAATCCCGGGACAGGGCACGGCATGTCCACGGACCTGCACCAGCAGCTCCGGCCACGCGGTAGACGCCGTCAGTCGTTCCTGCCCACGCTCCGTGACCAGAATTGTGTCGCCCGGCATTGCCGCGCCCACCGCGGGATGCCAGTAAATGGGAACAGGACCCGTCAGCACAGCCTCCGCCATGGGCGTCAATTGCTGCTCAGGAAAGCGGTATCCGATGACGTCGGCCTGGTCGTTGAGCAGCCATTCGTCCGGCAGGCCGAATTTCTCATAAATCCGCTGCACTCTCGGCCAGACGGCTTTCAGTTGTTCGCCATGGCTGGAGAAAAATTGCCCGGTGGCATGCATCAGGACGGATTTCTGATGCGCGTCACGCAACTCCTGTGGAACTGCGCCGCAGGAGACCGTGCGATGGACGGCAAGGTGCAGTCCCCAGCGCCGTGCGACACAGCCCACACTGACGAATCGCTCCACCGGATCCTCACCAAATCCCCAGTGGCGATAACGCTGATTTCGGCCGTCCGCTGCGACCTGAATACGCACCGGGGTCACCGTACGCCGGTAAAGTCGGTGGCTCAGTTCGCCGGCAATCGCCGCTTCTGTCAGGCCCGGACGCACATGGCTGCAGGTGACTTCCACGGCATGCACCAGAACGCGCGCCAACCGCCGAAGGCGATCTGTTTCCAGTTCCGTGAGCGGCAGTCGCAGGGCGGCAATCTGTCGAGCGACCGCCCGTGTGCCTTCAAGGCCCGTGTCACTGGCGACTCGACGCCCTCGACACAGGTCACTGATCAACGCCGCATGTGGCTGAAACCATTCCCGCTGTTTCAGCTGAAAGCCCAGGCCAAAGGCGTCCCGCTCGAACAACTGAATCGCGTCGACCGCGTTGGTGGCAAATAGCCGCGCGTCTTCTGTCACAAACACGCTGGTCTGACAACCGTCCGCTGCGTTGCGGCTGAGGTCCACGCCGGCTGTCATCCACGACAAATTGGCCGGGTCCTGCAGCAGCAGGGCATCGCATTCCAGGGCTTTCAACAGCGCCCTCACGCGACGGTGTTTCTCTTCCACATCCGCCAAACGCAGAGCATCCTGCACGAGGTATCGCGGAGCAATGGGATCGTCCTGGGATTCCGGCGACATCGAAGGTGTTCTCTGCAGGACGGTGACGCTCCGCGAGACCACTTCGCGGCTCTGGTCATTATGAGCCGCGTCGCGCCAGGAATCAGCAGAAAAACCGAAAAATCTTCGGGCGGGCGCAACGGACGCGACCTCCCGAACATAAGCGGTCAGAAAAAGGGGTCAGGAACCAATAGCCAAATGGCCCGAAGGGTGCTTCGCACTATTGGTTCCTGACCCCTTTTTCTGAACCCAGGAACCAATAGCCAAATGGCCCGAAGGGTGCTCCGCACTATTGGCTCCTGACCCCTTTTTCTGACCCAGGAACCAATAGCCAAATGGCCCAAAGGGTGCTTCGCACTATCGGTTCCTGGCCCCTTTTTCTGACCCCCACACTAACGCTGAAACTCAATCTCGCGCCCAGTGGCCCCGTCCAGCACCTGCCCATCCTGAAAGACCGTTTTTCCATGCACCAGGGTGCGAACAGGCCAGCCCGTCAGCGTGGTGCCATGCCATGGTGACCAGCCGCATTTGGTCAGCTGTCGTTCATTCAGAATGGTGTCTGTGCGTTTCAGGTCCACCAGGACGAGGTCGGCGTCATAACCGATCCGGATGGCGCCTTTGTTCTTCAGTTTCCAGATGCGTGCCGGGGCTTCACACATCCATGAGACGACCTGTGACAGAGTACACCGCCCCAGCGAAACCTGATGCAGCAGCAGGGCGAGCGAATTTTCGACCGCGGGTAGTCCGGAGGGTGATTTGGGATAAGGCTGCCGTTTCTCTTCCAGTGTGTGCGGAGCATGGTCCGTCGCGACAACTTCGAGAGTCCCGTCCAGCAGTCCCTGCCAGACGGCCTGGGTATCGGCGGGGGATTTGATGGAGGGATTCATCTGAATCAATGATCCCAGTCGCGCGTAGTCGTCTGTGCTGAAGAACAGGTGATGCGGGCAGGCTTCCGCCGAGATCAGGGCACTGGTGTCCCTCAGAAAGGCCACTTCTTCCGCCGTGGACACATGCAGCACATGAAACTGGTGACGGTGTCGCTCTGCCAGATCCACCGCGCGACGCGTCGCAATGATCGCCGCCCGATTGTCACGCACGCGACTGTGGTCCGCATAGTCCCGGCCGCCCTGAATGGCGGCTGCATTAGCGCGGACCGTCGCTTCATCTTCACAGTGGGCACAGATCGGCAGCGACGTCTCGCCGAAAATCCGTTCCAGTGCCTGCTGTTCGTCCACCAGCAGGTCGCCGGTGCTGGATCCAATAAAGATCTTGATACCCGGCGTGCGTTCCGCCTTCTGCAGTTCTTCCAGATTTGTCGGCGTCGCACCGATGTAGAAGCCGAAGTTGACGATGCACTTCGATGCCGCCAGCTCCAGCTTTTCATGTAGCGCTGCAACCGAGGTGGTGGTGGGTTTTGTGTTCGGCATCTCCAGAAATGATGTCACGCCGCCTTTGGCGCAGGCCCGCGTGGCGGTCAGCAGATCTTCTTTATGAGTCAGCCCGGGTTCCCGGAAATGCACCTGGTCATCAATCACCCCCGGAAGCAGATGCAGGCCCGCGGCTTCAATGACTTCTGAGGCCTCCACAGCAGCCGTCACATCCACGGCAGCGATCCGTCCATTGGCGAGGAGAATGTTCGAAGCTCGAACTCCCTCCGGAAACACCACCTGAGCTCCGCGAATCAGTGTCGTTGTCATGTCCCGTTTTCCCGTTCAATGCCCGTGTCATTCGCTCCGGTGAACTCCGGCAGCGAGTAAAAGCGGGCAGCCGTCTTTCCAAAAATCTGCGATTGCTCGCCTGCAGATAAGCTTCCCAGCAGTTCCTGCAGTGTCCCGTAAACCTCTGCGTAACTGGCGGCCAGTTCGCATACCGGCCAGTCACTGCCAAACATACATCGCTCAGGTCCGAATGCTTCCAGCGCCGTCTGCACATAGGGTTTCAGATCGGCAGGCTTCCAGTGTTGCCAGTCCGCTTCAGTCACCATGCCGCTGAGCTTGCAGTGCAGGTTGGGAAACTGGGCCGCGCGCTGCAGGTCCGTTTTCCAGGCCTCCAGTTTCTGCTCGCGAATCTGAGGCTTCGACAGGTGATCGATGACCATCGGCAGGTCGGGCAGCATTTGTGCCAGAGTCGTCGCATGACGCAGATGCTGAGTGTAAAACAGCAGATCGAACGGAACGCCATGCTTCTGCAGCACCTTCAGCCCGCGAACAACCTCCGGACGTACAATAAAGTTTTCATCCGGTTCGCCCTGAGTGATGTGGCGGACTCCGACAAACTTCGGCGATGCGAGGAATTCGCTGAGCTGATCTTCGACGTCCTCCGCTGCCAGATCCACCCAACCGACAACTCCCGCGATAAACGAGTGCTCTTCCGCCAGACTCAGAGCCCAGCGGTTTTCCGCGACCGTGTGTTGCGTCTGCACGAACACCGAACGTTCCACGCCCGCCGATTGCAGGTGCGGTAGCAGGTCCTGAGGCAGATAGTCCCGACAAATCGGTTGATGCTGCGGCTCGTGCAACCAACCAAATTCAAACGGCAGGTCGAGTTGCCAGAAATGCTGATGGGAATCAATCACCATGTTTCCAATGCCCCTTTGAAGATTCCCCAGCCCACGCCTGTTGCCGTCTACGCCAGTTACAGACTGCCTGCCCACGACGTGAGCCGACCTGTGGAGCAGCAGCCCTGATTTTCGGCGCCATGCCCCGGATGCCCGCAGCGGATCCGTTTCAAAAGCGCAAAGCATTCCCACCGTTGGTGCGCGGATTCTCGCAAATCTGCGAAGCGGTGAAAACCAAACAAAAATCGGTTCGGGTATCGGGAATTCCACCAGCCATCATCACCCGGGCCACTGAAAACAGCCGATTCTTAACAGGTGGTGCTGGCGTCAGGCTCTGATTCCAGGCGACACAGACCTCAGTGCCGAAGTTTTTCCAATTCTTCGCCCGGAAAGTGCCGAAAAATCAATGTTTTCTGAGTGTTGAGGTGAAGATCAGGGTGGCTGTTGGAGGGGCACAGACGCGTTGTGTCCCCCTTTGCCCCGCTGAAGTTTCTTTCCCCAAATTTCATGGATTTTCGGAAAACTCGTGACTCGGCTTGCCATTCACGAAAAGATTTGAAAAGCTAAGAAACTCCCGGCGAGCCTCACATCCGTTTCTCTGTCAACCCTCTGATGCTCTCCGGTGACAGGCCTGACTATGAAGGTGGTGCTTGAACTGCAGGATCAGATGTCCAACGTCCGGAAGATCACCGTACGTCATGACATCGTCATTGGCCGCGGCGCGGATTGCAATCTCCGCCTGTCCGCGCCGCAGATCAGTCGCCGGCACTGCTTTTTACGTGTAGGACGCGATGGCGTTTCCGTCACCGATCTCGACAGTAGTAACGGAACCTGGGTCGAGGGACGCCGGATTGATTCCGGTGTTCGCTGCGAAGTGGTGGATGGCAGCTTTCTGTCCCTGGGTCCCATTCGTTTCCTCGTGCATGTCCGGGCTGAAACGGTGTCGTCTGATCTGCTGCCCAGTGGAGTGTTGAGCGAAGATCTGCTCGATGCGTCCAGCACCAGCACCGCTCCTTCAAATGGGACTCAGCGTTCCGGCGGTCCACTTGGCTCAACCCCGCGGCCGAATTACCCTGCCCCGCTGCCCATGGCCGATAGTCGCGCGGAAATCGTGGACCTGGGTCTGCGACTGTCCGCTCTGGAAGAGTCCGAACAGTTTGCTGTTCCCCCCGCGGCGCCCGGTGTGGCGCCCCTGACCGTTGCTGGTCCGGCCATTCCCGTCGGAAATACCGTCGCACTGCCCAATCCGGACAGCGTGGATATCCTGCAGGCGGGGCTGTTGACTTCCGCGAAGGCTCAGCAGCCAGCGGTCAGCAACGAGACGACCAGTCTCGATTTGCAGTCCCCCGCGCTGGCACTGGTGCAGGACGCATTTCTCGCCGCGTCGCGATCAGCAACAGATGCCTCCGCACCACTGCAGGAGCCCGCGACTGCTGGTCAAACCGTGTCTGATGATGAAACTCAGTCCGGTGACATCGAGCCTGAACTGCGCAAGTTTCTGCGAGGTCTGTAAACGCCCAGCCATGGGGTTCGCCTGGGCAGGTCGTGCTGCGGGTATTGACGCGTGGGGGGTTAAGCCGGCGGATCGCGGCGTTCGCTCGCGATGGCGAATGTTCCGGGCGGGCGAGGTTTTTGAGAGGGTGCGGTTTTTGAGAGGGTGCGATTTTTGGGAGGGTGCGATTTTTGGGAGGGCGAGGTTCCACCCGAGCCGCGCGTTTCCCGTTACGTATGGACAGGGTTGCGGCTTGGCAGGAGCCGCGCCCTCCCGTTGTGCGTGTTCCCGTTGTGCGTGTTCCCGTTGTGCGTGTTCCCGTTGTGCGTGTTCCCGATCAGGGGTCCGAAGTTCAGCCGCCAATCGGTTGCAGAGGACAACGTGAGGCCACAAAGGTGTGGACTTCCCCGGTATTCTCGAATTGCACAGTGACGGTGGCGCGGTGCGAACCACCGGATACTTCCACCACTTCACCACGCCCGTACCGTGGATGACGTACACTCATGCCGATTTCAAACGGATGAGTCTGTGTGGTGTCGTCGGTGACGTCGGTCTCTGGCTGCTGCCGCTGGAAGGCCAGTTGTGCACCGGTCATCAGCAGCGGACGTTCCCTGTTCTGCTGAGCGGCTTCAAATCGCTTTCGCGCCTGCTCCAGGCGTTGGTCACCCGCCGCCGGTAATGCTGCTCGAACCGTTGAACTGCTGAATTCACGCTGCAGTGACGACGCAATTTCCGGCAGGAAGGGACTGGAGATTGTGGTTCGGCGCATGCCCCGAAAAACTCGCTCTGATGTCTGCGTCAGTGTGAGTTTCTGCATGGCGCGCGTGATCCCCACAAACAGCAGTCGCCGTTCTTCTTCGAAGGACGAAGGGTCGCCTTCCCTGACCGCCCGTTCATGGGGAATCAGGCCGCTTTCCAGTCCCGTGATGTAGACGCAGGGGAACTCCAGCCCCTTGGAGGCGTGCAGGGTCATCAGCGTGACAGCGCCTTTCTCGGGATCGATGCTGTCCGCTTCGCTGCTGAGCGTGGCCATTTCCAGAAATCCCTGCAGTGAAGGCTTTTCCGGATGCTCGAGTGTGTATTCTGAGGAGTCTCCGACGATCAGCAGGTCTTCCGCGGCCGAGTCATACTGTCGGGCTGCTGACACCAGTTCGTACACGTTGGCCTCGCGGTCCACGTCCACTTCGTCATCCACCTCGCGCCATAACGCAAGGTAGTCAATCTCGGCGATCAGCCGCTCCAGCACCGGGGCCACTTGTCCAGCGGCGGATTGTTCGTGCAGCCGATTGATCAGATCTGTGAATCCCAGCAGGGCCTTGCAGCAGCGGGCTGACAGGCTGGGGATCTGCGCACAGCGTTCGGCCGCTGCGAAAATACTGATCTTTTCCCGATCGGCGAAGTTTCGCAGCCGCAGCATGGAGGTGTTGCCAATTCCACGAGCCGGTCGATTGATCACGCGTTCGAGTGCCGCGTTGTCAGACTGATTTTCAATCAGTCGCAGCCATGCAATCAGATCACGCACTTCGGCTCGTTCGAAAAAAGAATAGCCCGCTGCGATCTGACAGGGAATCTCGTGCCGCGACAATGCCGTTTCAAACAGACGCGACAGGGCATTGACTCGATAAAAAATGGCGAAGTCACTGTACTGCCGTTGTCCGGATTCGACGAGCTCCCGGATTTCGAGCGCAATGCCGTTGGCTTCTGCGTCCCCATGTTCAAACACCCTCAGACGAACCGGTTCGCCCTCCGGGTTGTCTGTGACCAGCCTGCCGCGGTGAGGTCGACGATTGAAGGAGATCAACTGATCTGCGCAGGTGACAATGCGGGCGGTACTCCGGAAATTCTGATCCAATGTCACGACCTGACGCTCGGGATAGTCACGTTCAAAGGCTGTGATATTCGCAGGACGGGCGCCACGCCAGCCGTAGATGGACTGGTCCGGGTCACCTGTCACGCACAGATTGCGATAGTCCTGCGACATGGCCTGCACAATGCGGTACTGCGCCAGATTCGTGTCCTGGTATTCGTCCACCAGAATGTAACGAAATTGTTCGTCAAGTACGCTGCGCAGCTCTTCCTCTTCCTGCAGCATCGTGACCACGTGCAGCAATAAGTCGTCAAAATCCACTGAATTCTGCTCACGAACCCGACGCTCGTATTCCGGGAATACCTGGTACACAGCGGCTTCCAGAGGTCCGGAGGCCCGTTGTTCATACTGCCGCCGAAACTGTTCTGAGGTGATCATGTCGTTTCGTGCGCGACTGATACGACTGAGCACGCGGCCCGGTTCGTGCACGCTGGGGTCCAGATTCAGATCCTTCAGAATTGCACGCACGATGGATGTCTGGTCCGACTGATCCAGAATGGTAAAGTTTTCCTTCAACCCTACCCGCTCTGGCCAGCGTCGCAGCAGGCGCGAACAGAAGCGATGGAACGTGCTGACGCGCACCCGCAGGCCACCCAGCAGCTTTTCCACTCGCTCCGACATTTCCCGGGCGGCCTTGTTGGTGAAGGTCAGCGCCAGGATCTGCTCCGGTTTCGCCCCATGCTGCAGCAAGCGGGAGATTCGGTGTGTGATCACCCGGGTCTTGCCGGATCCCGGCCCTGCGAGGACCAGTAACGGGCCTTCAACATGCTCCACTGCGGCACGTTGCGAATCAGTCAGATTGACAGTCATGAAGATTTCAGTGTGTTCAAGAGATTCCGGGGAGGGGTTATCTGAGGTGCTTGTCTGCAAACTTCAGAAACTGTTCCCAGTCATAATCCGTGACATCGTGTTTGCCGCTGCGAATGTGATAGCCCACATCCGTCATGATCGGCTGGTTCAATTCGGGCATGACGTCTGATGGCAGAGGCTTCAGGCCAAACAGAGAATAGACCGGGCCCGCGTGATACAGCCCGAGAAACTCGCCCCGAGGATCAGCCCATTCGTCTTCTACGGCACTGGCCACATACACCGGGCGAGGTGCCGCCAGAGCGATCAGCATATGGTGGTCCAGCGGCAGTGCTTGTTCGTTTTCGTTGTACTTGCGGTGGTTCACGCAGAACCAGTGCGGAAACACGCGATTGATGCGCCCGACGGTTTCGCCAAAGGCACGCTTGCTGAGTGCCGCGCCGCCACAGCCCGAGTTGTTGGAGATCACCATGGCAAATCGCTCGTCCGTGGCACCAGCCCACAGCGATGTTTTTCCCAGACGCGAATGGCCGAACACGGCAACGCGGGAGGCGTCAATTTCTGAGTCCGTCTGCAACACATCGAGGGCTCGGCTCAGACCCCATGCCCAGGCACTGATCGAGCCTCCTTCATCGCCCTCACGTTCCGCCGCCGTCTTCCGCAGAATGGCGTGAATTCCATTCTGAAATCCATCGTCAAAGTCCGGATCAATGTCGCCATAATAGATGGTCACAAGGCCATAGCCCGCTTTGATAATACGTTCAAGGTCCCAGCGATCGGCTTCGGATCCCCGCGTCGCCTCTGTCGCGCGGTTGTTTTCAATTCCCAGTTCCTTATTGTTTCGAACCCACGATTCTGTCATGTGCAGTCGGGGGTCCGCTTCAACTGCCTGATTGCCGTTGAAGTTCAGTCCCAGAAAGGCAGGGACTTTGCCTTTGACATCGCGCGGCGTGTAGATCAGCAATTCCATCTTCGGGCCGGCATCGTCCGGCGTCAGATAAACCGTGACTTCACGACGATGGGCCAGTCCCTGCAGGGCGTCGGGGACGCTGGAACGCAGTTGTGTTCGCAGCATCACGTCGCCTGTGGGCAACCGGCCGAAGACATGCTGTTCGAACAGTCGGACCACTTCCGCACGACGCTGTCCGACCCAGTGCTCTGGAGTTGTGACAGGCTGGCCGGATTCCGTCTGCAGGAGATCGGGCAGAACAAATTTCGGCACCCGCGATTCGTCGTAGTTTGCTTCCTGAGCAATGCCTGCCGGGACACACGTCAGAGATGTCAACAGCGCGAGGCCGGCGACAGAGACGCCTGATGCCAATTGAGCCATGGTCCTGCTTTCAGATAAGGTCAGACAGGAAAAGGAATTGCCGGAAACGGTAGAAGGTTGAGATACGCCCTCGGATACGAAATGCCGGGGCTCAAACTGGAATGAGTCACCTTGTTCGTGGCTCAGTGTGCTGGTGACACGTCAGATCCAGCGGCTCCGGCGATCAACTTGTATCACAAACTGTATTGTGCACTTTTTCGGGCAGGCTGGAAAGCGTGCTGGCGGTGCCGCCGCGGTCTGCTGAGAAATTCCTCAGACGCCGACTCCTGCTGTTCCCGCGGGTACCTTCAGTGGCGGGGATGTCGCAGATCAACGCCCGCCATCATAGGCGCTGCCGTCATGGCGATGCGTCCGCAGCGAACGCTGCCGTTGTCTGTGTGTGCCGATGACGGAATTGTCAGATCCCGCAGCGCGAACCAATGCCGGTGAATTTCACTAAGCCTGACAGTCAGCGAGCAGCACCGGTCAGCGAGCAGCACCGGTCAGCGAGCAGCACCGGTCAGCGAGCAGCACCGGTTCGGCGAGCGGCAGACATCGACGACGGGCGTTGCTGTTCATCCTCAACACTCCAGCCGGCCTGGACAACCCCGGATGGAGCGACCGGCTTGCCCGAGGCAGACGTCAGCATGCGACGATTGCCGGACGGCGCGGGTGGCCTGTGGGCGTGCGTTCCTGAGTTGCGGGAGGGAACCACTGGTGGGCTGTTGGTCGCTGCCGCAGTCGCAGTATTCCCTGAGCGATGCGCCATCGGCTGCGCACTTCGTGGACGACGCCACCCGGGCAGGGAGAAGTCGACTCGCGTGAACTTCTCAAACATGTCCTCCAGAGATCCTCGAACTCGCGAAACCGTACGGGTTGTCGGTGAAACCGTTTTCGCAAAGAAAGGACGGACGAGCGTTCCGCCGTGGGCTGGACCACCCCGGGGAATTCCGCAATTGGTCCATTCTTCAAATTCCAGTTCCGGCAGCAGAATTCCGGGTGTTGTCTTCAGTGTGATTCGCTGAGGAATTTCCAGAGTTGGCAATGGGTCTTCCACCACGGAAAGTCGCTGAGGTGTAGACGCGGTGATTTGTGTCGGCTGATTGCCGGCTGATGGCGACAACGTGGTGGTCGTGTTGGCGAGTTCCGAAACATCGAAAAGGATTTCAATCTGATCGTGGTCATCATTCGGATGGAATGCTGTTCGCTGGTCACTGGGAACGGCGGTTGTCTGCACAGCCTCTTCAGCATGCGGCTGTGGAACTGCGGATGCCGAGGGCGCCGTTGTGATCGTTTCGGCTGAGGCGTTCAGGTCGGCACTGGGCATTCCTGGGGCAGAGAGGTCGGATGCGAACAGGTCCTCTTCGTCCGTCTCGTCTGGAAAACTCGGCAATTCAGGTTCTTCGACCAGAATCTCACCGACTGTTGGCTGATAGTCCACGGGGTTCTGCTGGGTGAGGTTCGATGTGACAATGGCGTCTGACTGCGAAGAGGACGGAATTTCCGCAGGTGATTCGGCTGGCACGGGTGCATTCGAACTCAGCGCCGCGTCAAATTGGAAATCATCCATGTCGGATGATGCGGTTGCTGGCGAGTCGGGTGTGAAGGTGGTTGCTGTTGTTGGAGATTCAGCATCCGGTTCCTGCTGTTCGCTCCGGTCGAACAGATTGTCCGGCAGTTCGGCACCAGTGGATTCGGTGGCCGCGTCCTTCGCACTTTCGACGGCCGAAAACGTGGGTTCAGTCGGTTGAGCACTCGGTGCGTCGGGTGTGTGTGCTGGAGGTGACAGGGACAGGGAAGTTTCGCTGGGCTCGGTGAATTCGTGGAATTCCGGGTCGGACAGCGCTTCTGTTTTCGAAGGAGTTTCTGACGCTGCGGTCGCGACGTTGATCCTCGCCGGTGTTTCCGCGGGGAATGAGTTGCTGACCGCGGTGGCGTGATTGCTGTCACCACGGAATCCGGGCGGCGTGGGATTATTCGTTAAGAGGTGTTTGAGCTGGGAGTTGGCCGTGGACTCTGGAATCGATGCCGCAGCCGAGTCTGCTCGCGTCGGCTGAATGACACGCGTTTTTGTGGATTTCTCGGCGGGATTCGCGAGTTGCGGGGTGCGGGCGAGCGTCCTCGGCGCAGCGACACGGCCGGATGTCAGGGTGTTGACGGCTCTGAGCGATGTTTCCCGAGGATTGTCGGCTGGCTCGAGGCTGGGTGGCTGTGGTGAGTTTGTCGAGCTCACGGGCGCGACCGAAACCTCGGGCGCAACATGGTTTGCGAAAAGCTGGGAAAAGTTGGAAACGGCAGGTCGCTGGTTCAGAGAATTCAACTTCGACCGCTCACCGCCAATTTTGAGATGCGGGGGCAAAGAAATAAACACAACAACACCGAGGCAGCAAACACTGGCGGCGGAAAAAATCGTAAATGCGTTGCGCATCATCGTCATTTGCCTGAAGTGAAGGCCTACCGCGATTCGGAGACCGGCGACTGCCGGCCCCGTCACTGCCGAAGTTCTGCAGAACCCTGCAAATCCAGGGAACATCGGGGCGCGGGGCCCCGTCCGCAAAGCGACGTTTCAGAGAAATCGTCTGACCGCTGAGCCCGACTTAACTGCCATCTCGTAAAAAATCGGAGAAGTCAACCCAATCGTTATCACCGACACCATCGCTTCAAACCACCCTCGCAGGTGCCACCCACCCTCGAACGCCGCCGACTCGGTGGTGTGTCCCGCCAGGTTCTGTGGTGTGTCCCCGGCCGGTTCAACAAGGTGCCAGTCACCGCGTTTGAATGGAGGATTTAACGACTTTTCGCCTTGTAGCGGTGCTCGTGAATGGGCGGCTTGGATGGGTCTTGCGGGCTCGTTGAACCACATGCGCGGGGTCCACCCAGCCGTTGAGAGGCACCGACTCGGTGGTGTGTCCCCGGTTAGCTGACGCACGACGTTGCAAGGTGCCTGGTGTTGCAAGGTGCCTGGCACCTGTGGATTTAAGGTGCCAGGCACCTTGGGATGAATGCCGGGCACCTTGGGATGAATGCCGGGCACCTTGGGATGAACGCCGGCGGGGGAATGGTGCTTGTGGTGTGTCCCCGGCCTGTTTGGTGGTGTGTCCCCGGTTGGCTGGAGCAGGGCTTTACGGGGTGGCAGGTACAAAGGATGGCGGTGGGTTGTGCTGATTTTCGGGGCTTGGGGGTTTTGGTTGGTTAAGTCGGTGAGGATAGATGGGAGGTTTTTTCCGGGGGCTTTGGGGCAGTCCTGGGTATCAGGCACCGGTGGTGAGCCTTAGGGTGCAGCGTTAAGGTGCCAGGCACTTTTGGGTGAATTCCAACCACTTTTGGATCAATTCCGTTGGGGGGAATGATGCTTGTGGTGTGTCCCCGACCCGGATGGTGGTGTGTCCCCGGTTTGGCTGGCGTGTGGCGTTTCAAGGTGCCTGGCACCGTGGTTGCGGTGGCTTTTGATGTTTTTCGGGGTTTTAGCGGTAAGAGCGAGGGGGATGGATGGGAGGTTTTTTCCGGGGGCTTTTCAGGGTAGCGTCGGTGGTGCAGAGTCGTTAGTGCTTCGTGGAGCCATGACGACTGCCACGCTTCGGCAGGCAGACTGACGGCAATCCGGCGGGCGGAGCACGGTTTTGCCGAGTTGGCGATGACCAATCACCCTCAGGCGTGCGCGCAAAAAAACAGCGCGGTGAGGTCCCCTCAAAGCTTCCAGCTTTCCTCACCGCGCTGTTTAAGTTTTCTGTTTTCCGGGAGCCTGACTTCAGGCATCACGCGAGAAATCGAGCGTCCAGAGTGACCGCCCTGCATCCGACAGACTTGCTGCTGGATCATTCTTGCCGTGTTTCGACAATCGGAGGAGCGTTTCAGGTCAGATCGCATCCCTGCACTTTGTGTAAAAAGCAGCGCGGCAAGGTCCCCTCAAAGCTTCCAGCTTTCCTTACCGCGCTGCTGAGTTTTCTTCCCCTGGATTGAC
>CAIYBH010000225.1 GCA_903924405.1 uncultured Planctomycetaceae bacterium
GGCCAGTCGTCGAGGCCCATCACCAGCGCCGACATGTTCGGCAGGTCCACAATCGAACCCACACCATAGGTCGTCAGCATCTGGCTGGGACGAGCCTCACCGACTTCGCATTTCGGCATTTGCTTCAGTCTGCTCATGACGCCTCTCCCGCTGCCTGTTTGCCTTCACCGCCTTCAGTCGACTGGTCTTCCTCGCTGCCCCCGTACCGTCCGTCCAGGTCATCCAGCCCGCTGTCAGCCACGATGAATTTCACCGTTGGTTCCACGTCCCGCAGCGAATTCAGACAGGTGAATGTCTCCCACTTCTCGACAGATGGCTGCGAAAGCAAATCCACCATCTCACCCTTGTTGACGTCTTCCGTTCCCGAAAACCGGGTGTATGTCAGCACGCCACCGCCCGGACGGTTCTGAGCCTCATGCTGCCAGAAATCCACCTTTTGCTTGAGTTGCCCCCGGCAGTACTCACCGTCGGCCACACCATTCAAGCCAATCAGCTCAGCCCGCTTCGCAATCGTTTCAATCGCCTCCTGAACCACCGGATCACTGGCCGACACCCGACCAGCTCCACTGTTGGCATTGAATCTTTCCCCCGCCAGCCGCACCAGCGACACCAGCAATCCCGACAGACCACGCTGCAGGGCTCCGGGCGAAAACGGAGTCACCGACAGCGGCTCCACGTGCTTGTAAAACGTCGAATGGTAGTGCTCGAAAGTTTCATAATGCGACAGGTCACGAGGCCTCGCCCAGTTGAAGACCGTACAAACCAGGCCTGGAAACGTTCGTCCCACACGGCTGGTGGCCTGAATGTACTCGGCCGTGGCCTTCGGCTGGCCCGCCACAATCATCAGTCCCAGCCGCTTCACGTCCACTCCGACCGACACCATGTTCGTCGCCAGCAGTACATCCAGCGGCCATTTGGTGGCGTTTCGGCTTTCCTTGCTGCCACCCGACTTTCGCTGCTGTGCCAGATTGGGATCGAACACCGCCTCCAGCCGGTCCAGAATCTGCGGAATGTCCTCGGAACGCATGCGACTAGTCAGTTCGGCAAGGTTGTTATTATACAGCCGCCGTTTGGCCAGACCGCGGCGATCCTGCCTGAGACACAGCGACGTGACCGAATCGTCCACCAGTCGCCGCATGCCACCCAATTCTCGCATGGAATTGAAATAGCCCACGAGGGTCATCCACGGGTCAGCCAGATTTTCATAAGTGTCATACAACGCCTGAGCCGAACACAGGTAGGCGGTGTACACACGAATCAAGGCGGCCTTCAGCCGGCGGCCTGGAGCACACAGCCCCATATACCGACGCCCAAACTCCTGCTCCGACGGCGGCCGCTGCACCGAAAAGAAATTGTCGTGAATATCCAGACCGGGCGCGGGAAAGATGTTCACCGTTCGCAGAAACAGACTGTGCACCTGTACGTTGGCGTTCTTGATCGTGGCCGTCGATGCAATCACTTTTGGTCGAACTAAAAAGGTGCCGGGTGACGCGTGGCCGGTGGCGGAAGAAGAATCGCGGGATCCCGACGCTGGCGATTTCCCGCCACACGCCACCCGCCACTCATTGCTCACCTCCCACGTGCACAATTTATCAATGGCGGTCTCGTACAGCCCCACCAGTGTTCCCAGCGGACCGCTGATCAGATGCAATTCGTCCTGAATGATCAGATCGGGTGGCCGCAGTGGCGGGTGCTCATGCAGCCTGGCCGCTGGCAGGCCCGTGCGAGACTTCGGGTGCGACGTCGAATCCATAATCTCCGGCGACTTGAACCCATGCCGATCACAATAGCCGTTCACCTGACCGAACAGCATCTGCACCTCGCCCTTCCAGGGCATCTGGGCAAACTTGTCCACGGTGGCCAGCAGCAACGTCGGCAAACGCCGGTAAATCTCCTCGTCCACCACCACAATCGGCAGCCCCTCTTTCGCCGCCTGCCGCTGACTAAACGGGCAATTGCCAAATTTGTCACCACAGTAGGTCAGCGTTCTGGCAGCACCATGCGGATACGTGTCCACCGCCAGATGCTTGCCCGCTTCAATGGCGCTGCCACACCACGGACATGTGGTCAATTGATACGGACTTCCCGAACCACCGCTGAAATATTCATTGCCGCGTAGTTGCTTAATCGCTTCGGCCGCTTCGTCCGTGCGGTTCGGAGTCGTCTTGCGGCCAACCCAAAGTCCAATGCGGAACGGAGTCCTGCCCCAGCGAGTGTCGCCATGCTCCAAAGCCTTCCTGCGAATCACTTCGCACGCACAGATCAACGCAGTCGCTCGCTGAAACTGCTGAATCGTCAGCAGTCGCAGCGTGTACCGCATCAGCACTGCCACCCCCTCATCCCCGACTCGACCGTCCACAGTCCCCTGCAGCCGCCTGAGCCCCATCGTATAGGCCGACAAACCCAGATAGGCTTCGGTTTTACCGCCGCCGGTTGGGAAGAACAGCAGGTCCGCCAATGCCTCGGGCCCCGTGCTGCGGTCCGGGTGATCCAGCCGAGTCACACCGGGGATATTCAGCAGAATGAAGGCAATCTGGAACGGTCGCCAGCTGCGGTTCTTCGGCTCATCCACATCCCTGTCGAAATCAACCTGCTCACCGCGACGGATGCGTTCGGAAAAAATCGAGTGCGTGCGCTGCTTCCACATCGCCCGATTCATAAACAGAAACGCTTCGCAGGCCTTCGGATCCTTCGCCAGCAGTTTCAGGCCTTCTTCCATCCGTTGCAGAGTCATGCGGCAGTGCGCAATCGCCACCGGACCAGCATCCCCGAATTCCGCCAGTCCCTCAGCCGGATCCTGCAGTCGCAATTCTTCCCGGTTGATCCAGTCGCGATAGGCCACCACCAGCGGTTCCAGCTGTTTGACCAGCTTTTTCGCATCGGATTCCGCCAGCACCTTCATGTCCAGCACCAGCCCCTGCAGCTTGCCGAACGCCGGATTTTCGTCTGCGTTCCTGTCGGTGGGCGGTGCGGTCCGAGGCACCTCGTACGTCGGGATCACGACAGTTTCAATGGAGATCGCGCGGTGGGTGGCGGGGGGCGAGTGGCGGGTGGTGAGAGCTGGGGAAGCGGTGGAATCATGGGCATCCGCCGATTCAGCGCCAGCGACTTCTGCATGCACTCCAACACCATGGCCGACGGCGAATTCGACCTGATGCCGGTACAGCATCGCGGTCAATCGTTCTTCGGGATCATCCTGATTGCTGACGGTGGCTCGGCGACAGAAAATCGCCTGACCGTCTTTGCCACTGACCTTCAGCTTTGGCTGAAACAGATGACATTCGTCTTTTGGACGACGTTCCTGCTGGTTGTTCACCAGAAAGAGCGTCACGATGAGGTGCGATTGTCGTTTGCGGATCAGCCCCTGAATCTGGACATCCCGGAATTCGGGGACGGGCGATCGCAGAGCCACCGAGCCATCGATTAGCGGGATCGTCACAGTGCCCGACTGCGGGTAGCGTTTCCAGACCTTCTGTGCCTTTCCCTCATGATCGGACTTTTCTTCGCGTACTTCTCGTTTGTAGTACCCCCATTCGGCCGTCACCACGATCTCTTTGGCGGCGTCATCGACGCAGAAGCTGAGCCCCAGTGACGAAGGCAGGTGAGCCTGTGACACCGCGACGTCGGCATCGGTGGTGCCGTCATCGATCGAATCGCTGCCGCCTTCGGACAACTCATCGTTGATTTCCGGATCGTCGTCGTCTTCGTCTTCGTCGGGGGCGGGGGCGGGGGCGGGGACCGTGGTGCGTGAACCGGGGACCGTGGACTGGTCAGCTGATCCTTTGCGACTGGGGGCGAGGATACCGACGAGGTAGCGTTCGCGAACGGAGCGTTCGGTCAGTTCTTCATTCGGATTGTCCCCGGGCCCGAGCAGATCACGGATCACCATGGCTTCAAGTTTGGCACGAAGCTGGTGCTGGGACGGTGGAGCGATTGTTGTGGACATGATGGGGATCAGCCGCAGGATGGGACAGTGATGGGAACACCCGTAGTATCTTACCGAACTTGTGCCGGAAATACTCTGCGGTCGAAGGCAGATTCAGGAAGGAAGAGCCGTTGTGAGGGAGAAGGAGGCGGAAGTGGGCAAACCATGTTGAGCGACCGAGATTCACGCGAAATTTCGACCACGGAATACACTAAAGACACGGAATGAATCACAGAA
>CAIYBH010000226.1 GCA_903924405.1 uncultured Planctomycetaceae bacterium
AGCGTCTGCAGAAAAGTCTCTCCGGAAGTCCAACGTTCGCCGCGAACGGAACCGTCAGCAGCGTAGCACTTTGCGTACGACCGTAAAGCGTTTCCGAGCATTGTTGGCCACCAAGCCGACTCAGGAAACCGCAGACACTCAGTTTTCACTGGTCACCAAGGCACTGGACCAGGCAGCGGCCAAGAAGCTGATTCATAAGAACACCGCATCACGCACCAAGTCCCGTCTTGCTGCATTGAAGAAGAAGACATTTGTTGGCTGATCGGCATTTGCGGCGCCCTACGAACACGATCCTGGCGGTCCCGCCGGTCGTCGTAAGCGGCTCCAGGTGCTGTCGAATTTTCCAGAAGCTGCCATTCATTCGGATGGCAGCTTTTTTCGTTTGATGGGGGGCGATTGTGCGCGCGTTTGCTTCAGTTTGTCGCCCTAAGCAAACCTGCGGGGACAGTCAGTCAGTTCAGACACGCTGGTCGGGGAAGTCTATTTTCGGTGCGACTCTGGATGCGTCGAATTTCCCCACCGGATGGAACACTGCTGCCCCTGTTCCTCATTCGGACGCAGTTCACCGCAAGCTGCTGCTGCGGGTTTATCCTCCCCGGGAACACGGACAGAACGAGGTGGTATCGGAACTGCATTTGTCGATACGGAGTCAGCGGCCTGATAGAACAAGGTGTCTGTTCAGAGTGCGTTGAATTCGGGGGCCCACGGGCGGCGGGACGATCCGGGAGGAGTGAGCGAACTGATGGCGACAAATCAGCGCGGGCCGGTCACGGCGGACGAAGCGGTACAGACTCTACGATCCGGCATGAACATTTTTGTGCATGGGGCTGCTGCCACGCCGACTCCGCTGCTGGAAGCCTTAAGCCGCCGCAGTGACCTCACGGGCATCACGCTGTTTCACTTGCATACGGAAGGACCGGCGGCATTTATTGCTCCTGACTGCCAGCAGCGAATTCGTTCGGTATCGCTGTTTACAGGCCAGCCGGTTCGGAAGGCCGTGCAGCAGGGCGTTGCCGATTTTGTGCCGGTGTTTCTTTCGGACATACCGCACTTGTTTCGGGACGGCACGATTCCGCTGGACGCCGCGATTCTGCAGGTATCGCCGCCGGACCGTCATGGCATGTGTTCGCTGGGGACCTCGGTGGACGCTGCGCGGTCGGCGGCGGATTCAGCGCGAATTCTGATTGCGGAGGTCAATCAGCAGATGCCAAGAACACTTGGCCTGACAGCGATTCCGGCCCAGCGATTTGACGCCTGGGTGGCCACAGACAGACCCTTGTTTGAACACGAGGCGTCAGAAGAATCGGAGATTGACAGTGCGATTGGCGAGCAAATTGCTCAGTTGATTGATGATGGAGCCACGCTGCAGATGGGCATCGGAACGATTCCGAACGCGGTGTTGCGGCGACTAAAGAACAAGCGGGATCTGGGCATTCACACGGAAATGTTTTCGGATCTGGTGGTGGATCTGGTGGAAGCGGGAGTCATCACAAATCGTCGGAAGAAGATTTATCCGGGCTGGATCGTGACCAGTTTTGTGAATGGAACGCGGCGAGTGTTTGATTTTGTGAACGACAACCCTCAGGTGTGTTTTCTGCCGTGCGACATGACGAATGACACCAACCTGCTGCGGAAGATTGACCATCTGGTTGCGGTCAATTCCGCACTGCAGATTGACCTGACGGGCCAGGTGTGTGCGGATTCGCTCGGCCACCGGATTTACTCGGGGATTGGCGGTCAGATGGATTTTGTCCGTGGGGCAGCGATGTCTCGGGGTGGTCGTCCGATCATTGCGTTGCCATCCACGGCGGGTGAAGGCCGCTACTCAAGAATTGTGATGGAATTGACACCAGGAGCGGGCGTGGTGACAACGCGGGGGCATGTGCACTGGGTTGTCACGGAGTATGGGGCAGTGAATCTGCATGGACTATCGCTGCGCCAGCGGGGTGAGCGATTGATTTCGATTGCGCACCCCGACTTTCGAGCGGAACTTTGTCAGCAGCTGAATGAGATACGTGGCTATGGAATCGGAGAGGTCTGATGACTCTGGATGCTCCCAATCTGTTAAAAATGCTGGCCTCCACGCGTTTTGCGGAAGGGCTGACACATCAGGATCTGCAGAGTCTGGGCCGTGCGGCGCGATTACTGGAGGTGCCGGCGGGCCACGTTCTGTTTCGTGAGGGACAGCGGGAGGATGCCGTCTTCGTGGTGTTCTCAGGTCATGTTCGATTGTCGATGAAAGTTCCGGGGCGGGGTGACATCACGATCCTGACGGCTGGCCCGGGAGATCTTGTTGGTTGGTCGGGACTGATCAGCGACGGGACCATGACAGCGACGGCCACCATGACTGATTTTGGGCGATTGATCGCCCTGTCGAGTCAGCAGCTGAAGCAGTCGTGTGATGCAGATCCGCAGCTGGGATATGTGTTGATGAAGCGTCTGTCCCAGGTGATATCTCGCCGACTGGTCGCGACTCGGATCCAGCTGCTGGACGTGTTTGCGGAACGGAGAAACCATTCATGACCGAGTCAGAGGCGGGCCCCGGTTTCAGCGTACCGGCCATGGACTCAGACGATGGCTCTGAGATCACGAGCGACAGGCGGCCGGAAAGTTTTCTGCTGCGGGACGATCTGCAGTGGCTGATGCGGCGGCTGCAGGAGGATGGATACACGATTGTCGGACCGAAAGTGGATCAGGGCGCCATTGTGTATGGAGAGCTGACCGGGGTGTCTGATTTGCCGCAGGGCTGGACGGATCAGCAGCAGCCAGGTCAATACCGCCTGGTGCCTCGAGACGATCAGCGGATGTTTGGTTACGTGCCGGGTCCGCATTCGTGGAAGCAGTTTCTGTTTCCACCGGCGGCGATTGTGGCAACGGCTCAGCGTGTGGGAAGTAGTTGGCAAATGAGCACTCCGGATGAGCCAGCTCCCCGGTATGCGTTTCTCGGCGTGCGATCCTGTGAGCTGTCAGCGATTGCGATTCAGGACAAAGTTTTTCTGGGCGGTGCGTTTGTTGATCCGCATTATCAGCGGCGACGTGCTGCGGTCCTGCTGATCGCAGTGAACTGCACCCAGGCTGCTCCGGTCTGTTTCTGCACCTCCATGAAAACAGGTCCTCGATGCCAATCTGGTTTCGATATCGCCCTCACAGAAATTGATACGGGGTTTCTGGTGGAAATCGGTTCCGAGCGAGGTCGGTTACTGGCGGAAACGCTGCCACTGCGGCCTGCGGTGTCAGAGGAGATCCGAGCGGGCGAACGGGGTCGTGCCGACGCGAAACGACAAGTCACAAAGCAGATGAATACTGAGGGACTGCATGACCTGCTGCTGCAGCAACTGAAAAGTCCGCACTGGGAAACAGTTGCGGAGCGTTGCCTGTCGTGTACCAACTGCACGATGGTCTGTCCCACGTGTTTCTGTTCCAGTGTGACAGAAGTATCAGATCTGTCGGGCGATCGAGTGCAGCGTGAGCGTCAGTGGGACAGTTGCTTCAATGTGGACTTCAGTCGTGTGAACGGCATTCCGTCGCGTGATAGCATCAGCAGCCGCTACCGACAGTGGCTGACGCACAAACTGGCGACCTGGCAGGATCAGTTTGGAACCTCGGGATGTGTGGGTTGTGGGCGCTGTATTACCTGGTGTCCGCCGGGGATTGATCTGACCGAGGAAGTTCGCACGCTGCGGCACCTGGCAGAGGCGGAGACCGCTGGCGTGACTGTGGCGGACCCGGGTCCTCAGGGCCCCTCACGGCAGACAGAGAAGGGGCGCGGGTGATGGATAAATCCTGCGAGCAGAATCAGGATCCATGGCGATCACATTCCGTGCGCATCACCGCAGTGACACGGGAGATCCCCGGTGTCGTGACACTCGACCTTGAATTCGAAGACCCGGCGCAGGCAGCGGCGTGGACATTCCGACCGGGTCAATTCACCATGCTGTATGTTCCGGGGGTTGGAGAGTCGGCGATTTCCATCAGTGGTGATGCAACCGACACCGGGCGCATTCGGCAGACGATTCGGGATGCCGGCAATGTGACTCACAGTCTGACCGGATTTCCACCGGGGACGACGATTGGACTGCGGGGCCCCTTCGGTTCCAGCTGGCCGGTCGACGAATGTCATGAACGGGACGTGATTCTTGTGGCTGGCGGCATTGGACTGGCGCCACTGCGACCGGTGATTTATCACATGCTGCATCATCGACAGCAGTATCAGGAATTGACACTGATTGTGGGGGCGCGAGAGCCCGCGTTGCTGCTGTACCCTGGAGAATACGAACACTGGCGGACGCAGGGACTGAACATCATGCTGACGGTTGACCACGCGGACGAAAGCTGGCGGGGCGGCGTCGGCGTGGTCACGACGGTGCTAGAGCGACTGTCGCTGCATTCCCCTGCAGATACGATGCTGATGACCTGTGGTCCGGAAGTGATGATGTGGTATACCATCCAGACGGCGCTGGGACGCGGCATTCCCGCCGGATCGCTGTTCCTTTCGATGGAGCGGAACATGAATTGCGCCATAGCCCTGTGTGGGCACTGTCAGTTTGGTCCGTATTTTCTGTGCCGTGAAGGCCCCGTGTTTCACTTTGAGCAACTGCGGTCCATCCTGCGGATTGACGACCTTTAGCAGGTACCGATTTGATGCGAGGCGGAGAGTGCGTTGGCCACGGCCGTGGATTCGAAGAGTTAAGAGCTGTTTGCAGACGGGGTCGTGGAATCGGCGTGGCGACAACCGCTTCAGTGCGAGTGACGTATGTTGCAAAATCGTAGTGGGGAACAGTTCACATGACGCACGCACCGACGCGAAAACCTCGACTGGCCGTCTTCAAATTTGCCTCGTGCGATGGCTGTCAGTTATCGCTGCTGGACTGTGAGGATGAGTTACTGACTGTCGCAGGCCTGGTAGAGATTGCGATGTTCCCGGAGGCCAGCAGTCGGATGCAGCCGGGCCCGTGGGACATTGGACTGGTCGAAGGATCCATTACGACGCCTCATGATGCCGAGCGGATCCGACTTGTGCGTCGAGACTGCACCACCGTTGTGACGATAGGGGCCTGTGCCACGGCGGGTGGAATCCAGTCGCTGCGAAACTGGGGTCAACATGAGGACTTTCTGCGAAGCGTTTATGCGCGGCCTGAATACATCTCCTCACTGTCAACTTCGACGGCGATTGCTGAACACATTCCAGTGGACTATGAATTGCGTGGCTGTCCGGTGAATCGTCAGCAATTGCTTGAGGTGATTCTGGCGCTGGTGGCCGGTCGCAAGCCGCGCCTGCCTGCGCACTCGGTGTGTCTGGACTGCAAACGGAAGGGGACGGTCTGTATTGAAGTGGCGCGTGGTATTCCCTGCCTTGGACCGATCACTCAAACGGGTTGTGGCGCGATTTGTCCGTCGTTTGATCGTGGTTGTTATGGATGTTTCGGTCCGGCGTTGCAGGCCAACTGCGGCAGCCTGACGAATCACTTTCTGGATTCCGGCAGTACTCCGAACACGCTGCTGCCATTACTGCGAAACTTCAATGCCGCGGCACCTGCCTTTCGGGAGCAATCCGACCGTGTAGAGCGGCTGGCTCAGTCTGTGTCCGGGAAGGGTGGTTCAGCGGTGGAATAGTCGCGGCGAAGGGCGTGGGCAGCGACAGTGAGGTCCAGATCCATCCAGCGGGCATCTGATCGGTGCATGGCATACGGCGAATACTTCACCGAGCGAACGTAGATTCTGGCGTGGAGGGGAGCGAAAGGAGCAGCGACGGCTGTCGACGCTGCTGTCGCCGGGGGGGGAAACGAAAACAGCCCCTGGATCCTGAGATCAAGGAGCTGTTGTCCGTTTTTGAGTCGGGCTAGCGGGATTTGAACCCACGACCTCTTGACCCCCAGTCAAGCGCGCTAGCCAGGCTGCGCTATAGCCCGAGCTTCACCGAATAGTAGCAGGTTTATTGAAGTGAGGCAATCCGTTGAGGCTGGTCTGCCGACATTTTCCGGGATGGCGGAGGCATGCCGGGTGGGAAGCTGTTTCGAAGGCGGTGCAGAGAGCCTCTGGGAGCCGCGAATAAGCGGTATTTGGATGGGAAATCCGGACATTCTGAGTCCGGCGGGGAGGACGGCAAATCGGCGGCTGCGGGCGGTAGTCGGCAGCACAGGGAACACCGAATGGTCAGCAATTTATGCAACTTCGGAAACTTTATTCTGCGCGTGCATTGTGGTGCAAACCTGATACACTGTGCTCGCAACGATTCGTCGGAAGTAAATTTCGCAACGTGATGACTCTGCGAAGCCTTTCCCGCGATGGTCTTTCTCTGAAAACCCCCGTATTTTCGTTGCACTGAATCATCCATGTTTACCGGTCTCGTCGAAGGACAGGGCACTGTCGTGAAGGTCTCACCCATGCCGGTGGGACTGCGCTTGACGATCGAACCGGATTCAGCTTGCTTTGCGGCCTCATCGGCAGCTCTGGGAGACAGCATTTCGATCTGTGGCTGTTGTCTGACGGTTGTCTCACAAACCGACACGGTTCTCGACTTCGAAGCGGGTGAAGAGACGTTATCGAAGACGACGCTGGGGACTTTTCAGCCGGGTACGCGTGTCAACCTGGAACGATCCCTCAGGGCGGAATCGCGACTTGGTGGGCATTTTGTGCAGGGGCATGTGGACGGGAAAGCTCGGGTGCTGGCGGTTGATCGCAATGGCGACTGGATCGACATGTGGTTTCAGCCTGCGGCGGCGCAGCAGCGGCTGTTGGTGCCCAAAGGATCTGTCGCGATCGATGGAGTCAGCCTGACGGTGGTTCAGGTTCAGGAGGATCGGTTTTCGGTCGCCCTGATTCCTCACACGTTGTCTGTGACCACACTGGGACAGGTTGTCCCCGGGTCACTTGTGAACATTGAAAACGACATTCTGGGCAAGTATGTGGATCACCTGTTGCAGGGAAGACTTGCCGGACTGCAGCTGGCTGGTTCTGCAGCGATGCACGCGTCCCCGGTTGTCCCCGTGATTTCTCAGACTCTTCCGGAAAGCACTGTCCCGCAATGAAGGACGTTCAACGTCAGACTCGTTCTTATCTGATGTCGCTGTTCAGGCAGCACGGCATCAATCCGCGCGGCGATCTTGGCCAGAACTTTCTGATCGATGTGAATCTGATTGAGTTCGTAGTTCGGCACGCGGACCTCGGGCCCCGGGATGTCGCACTGGAAGTGGGGACTGGCACCGGTGGAATGACGGCGTTTCTGGCGCGGGATGCAGGTCATGTGATTTCCGTCGACATTGACCAGAACATGTCACGACTGGCCGCCGAAGCGGTTCAGGACTGCAGCAACGTGACGCTGGTTAACCAGGACATCCTGAAAAACAAGAACACGCTGTCGCCGGACATCACGGCGTTGATTCTGGAAAAAGTGGCTGCGATTCCCGGAGGCCGTTTGAAGCTCGTGTCCAACCTGCCGTACAGCGTCGGGACTCCGGTGATGTCCAACCTGCTGGCCTCAGAACTGCCATGGGAACGGATGGTCTGTACGATTCAGTGGGAGCTGGCAGAAAAGATGGCTGCCGAAGCGGCTTCCAGCAAATATGCGGCGTTGACGGTGTGGATCCAGTCTCAGGCCACAGTACGGATTCTGCGGCGTCTGGGTCCCAACGTCTTCTGGCCTCGCCCCAAAGTGGACTCAGCGATTATCAGTATCTGGAGAGACAAGGAAGCCGCGGCGCGGATTCAGGATCGCCGTTTTTTCCAGGACTTTCTGCGAAGGATGTTTTCCCAGCGGCGTAAGCATCTGAGAAGCGTGCTGATTGGCATGTATCGGCGACAGCTGGACAAGCCGGACGTGGATCGCATTTTGCAGGAGCTGGGAGAGAAGCCGGAAAACCGAGCTGAGCTGATGGATGTGCCGGCGCTGATCAGGCTGGCGAATCATGTGTGCGCGGCGGTTCGTACCGCGGAGTTATGTGGAGGGGGATCCACGCGGGTTTCGGACGATGGAGACGAACCGGAGCTGGAGGAAGATCAGGACTTCGACGACGCGCACAGCTGAAGACGACGACATGATTCAGGGGTGAGCAGGGCGACAGAAGTTCGGGGAAATCACAGAGTATCGGGAACTGGCAGGCGGGAGAAGCGGAACATGCAGGATCGAATTGCCTATCGGGGATTGACCTTTGACGACGTGTTGCTGGAGCCGGGCTTCAGTGAACTGATGCCGTCGGAAGTTGATATCAGTTCGCAGGTCACACGCAACATTACGCTGAACGTCCCGATTGTCAGCAGTCCGATGGACACGGTGACGGAAAGCGATATGGCGATCGCCATGGCCCAGCTGGGTGGGATTGGCATCATCCATAAGAACATGAGTATTGAGCAGCAGGCCATGCAGGTGGACCGTGTCAAGCGGAGCGAGCATGGCGTGATTGTGGATCCGGTCACGCTGCCTCCTGAGACCCCGGTCGGCGAAGCGGCCCGGTTGATGGACGAACGAAATATCGGGGGAGTGCCCATCACCGTCAATGGCCGACTGGTGGGTATTCTGACACGTCGGGACCTGCGATTTCTGGAATCGAAAGAGCGACCTGTTTCTGAGGTCATGACGAGGGACAATCTGGTCACTGCGCCAGAGGACACCAGTCTGGAGCGGGCTGAGCGAATTCTGCTGGAAAACAAGGTTGAGAAGCTGCTGCTGGTGGATGAGCATTTTCAGCTGAAAGGGCTGATTACGATCCGGGACATTGACAAGAACCTGCAGTTTCCGCGGGCCTCCAAAGATTCACGCGGTCGACTGCGCGTTGGCGCTGCGGTCGGCGTTTTTGATCTGGATCGTGCCACGCAACTTGTGGAAAAAGGTGTTGACGTTCTGGTGGTGGATAGTGCACATGGGCATTCGAAAAATGTGCTTGAGACGGTTCGGGCAATCAAAAGAACGCTGCAGATCGACGTCATCGCGGGGAATGTGGCCACGGAAGCGGGTGCGCGAGCACTTGCGGATGCCGGAGCTGACGCCGTGAAGGTCGGAATCGGGCCAGGTTCAATTTGTACCACCCGAATCATCTCAGGTATTGGTGTTCCGCAATTGTCGGCAATTTCGAATGCAGCGAAGGCCCTGTCTGGAACCGATATTCCGATTATCGCTGATGGAGGAATTCGCTTCAGCGGGGACATCACGAAAGCTTTAGCGGCCGGAGCGTCGTCAGTCATGATTGGCGGCCTGCTGGCAGGAGTTGACGAGAGTCCGGGAGAGATGATTCTCTTCCAGGGAAGAAGCTTCAAGCGGTACCGGGGTATGGGATCGCTGGGGGCAATGATCAAAGGCAGTAGTGAACGTTACCGGCAGGGACATGCCACATCGACGGATCAGACAAAACTGGTTCCTGAGGGCGTGGAAGGTCGCGTTCCATACAAAGGAGCCCTGCAGCCGCTGATGTATCAGTTGACTGGTGGACTGCGTTCCGGCATGGGATATGTCGGGGTCGGTACCGTCGGTGACCTGCGTACGAAGGCTCGGTTTATCGAGATTTCTGCGGCCTCGGTTAGGGAGAACCATCCACATGACATCGCGATTACTCAGGAATCCCCAAATTACTCAGTGGAACACGCGCCCAAAGACTGAGCGCTGTGTCACTGGCCGAACGCTGGCCCGTCTTTGCCTGCTCACGTTAAGTCTGTGCCTGCCATCGGCCGTCGCGGACGAGCCAGCGGCAGGTGCGGGGCAGCGTTATCAGAAGCAGCTGGACGAGTATCTGGACGGGATGCATGACCTGACATCTTTTGTCCCTGCGGGGCAGTTGTGGGACACAGAGACTGTCCGGAAGCAGTCCCGTCAGAATTCGCCACAAAAGCGGAAATCATTGAATAAAGCCGTTTCAGCGGCGTGGAAGAAACACACGTACGAGCAGCCTGCTGAGCCACAGACGGACGTTTACGAGACTCGGCCGCTGGCTATGTATTCCGAGCCCGTTCAGCAGGTGGCGGCAACGGTGCAGGAGCCTGTTGCGGAAACCAGCACTTCCAGCAGTCGCCTGAAGACGGACATTCGCACGATCAAGCCATCCCTGAGCTATGCGTTGAGGGACATTGATGCCACGCAACTGCCACAGGACTTTGACTCCCGCCTGGACAAGGGAGAATACCTGGCAAGACAGTCCAGCCCGACCGTCCTGCAGTGGGCTCCGACGAACTTCTACCACTATCCTCTGTACTTTGAGGACCCTACTCTGGAGCGATACGGCCATACCTACCATCCGCTGATTCAGCCGTTCGCCTCAACAGGGCGGTTTGCCGGGCAGCTTGTGGGTCTGCCCTATCAAATGGTCCTGCACCCCGTGCATTCGCGTCAGTACGCCCTGGGCTACTATCGTCCGGGTGAAGTGGCTCCAAAGAAGCACTACCAGATCCCGTTCAATACCGAGGCCACGATTATGGAGACAGCGGCTGTAATCGGTTTGTTTCTGATTCTCCCCTGAGCTTGACAGCCTGAGGGCGCTGCATCGTGCAGGCCATATCGGCTCAGATCCCTGTCGATGATGATGCTCGATGCGGGCACAGGACTTTCGGGCTCAGGCGTGTTTCAGGCCATTCGTGAGGAACGCAAAACGGCGCACTTCCGGGGGATGGGGCAGGGGCGTGGCGTATTTCCGTGAGCAGACAACAGAACAGGGGCGGTTCGCAGGACGAACCGCCCCTGACGTTTTTTGAGAGCGTGAGGCGGGCCACAGACTCACGTCTCGACCGGCGTTGCCGGCTGGTACATCTGTAGCAAACACTGTACCGTAGGCCATCCCCCGGAAACCGCGATATTCTGCAGCGGATTGCCCTGGAAAATGGTTCTTCACTGACGCAGAATGCTGCAGTGATGAAAAATGCTGTAGTGGTTGGTGGGCGAACAACACAGACTCAGGCGATTCGGACCTTGTCCGATTGAGGGCATCAGGACAATGGATCAGCGCGGAGCAGAGGCAAACGGGGGCAACAGACCGGTTTCAACACGAACCCCGGAATTACTGGCTCCTGCCGGAGACATGACCTGTCTGCGGGCCGCGGTCGAGAACGGCGCTGACGCGGTCTACTTCGGACTGGACAGCGGATTCAATGCGCGGGCACGTGCAGGCAACTTCGCCCAGGAAAGCCTGCACGAGGCCATGGAGTACCTGCATCGCCGGGCGGTGCGCGGCTATGTAACGCTGAATACCCTGGCATTTACTTCGGAATTACCGGAACTGGAGTCCATCGTTCGGTTGTTGACGACTGCTGGGGTGGATGCGGTCCTTGTGCAGGATCTGGGGTTGGCGCGGCTGATCAGGGAGATTTCGCCGAGCCTGACCCTGCATGCTTCAACGCAAATGACGCTGACCAGCGCCGAGTGCATTGAGTCAGTTCGGGAACTGGGCATCGAACGCGTCGTACTGCCTCGTGAGCTGTCGATCGAGGAGATTGCCCTGATTCACCAGAAGACGGCCGTGGAGCTGGAAGTCTTCGTGCATGGGGCGTTGTGTGTGGCGTATTCGGGTCAATGCCTGACCAGTGAATCGCTGGGCGGACGCAGTGCCAATCGCGGACAATGTGCGCAGGCCTGTCGGTTACCCTACGAAATTGTCTGCGATGGCGAGGATCGGGATTCAGGAGATCAGAAGTATCTGCTGAGTCCACAGGATCTGGCTGCCTTCCCGTTGCTTCCCGAATTGCTCGCTGCCGGGGTCTCTTCATTCAAGATTGAGGGGCGTTTGAAAACGCCGGAGTATGTCGCCAACATCACCAGCCATTATCGCGAAGCACTGGACGCAGCCGTGCGTGGTCTGCCCATCGACTTCAGTCCGCGACAGGTACAGCAGCTGGAACAGTCGTTTTCCCGCGGGTTTTCTCCGGGTTGGTTGAAGGGATGCGATCATAAGTTGCTGGTTCCGGCGACCAGTTCAGCCAAACGGGGAGTCTTGCTGGGGACGGTCACCAGGATTTTCCGGGATTCCGTCGAGGTGCACCTGCAGTATTGTGTCCAGGCAGGCGACGGAGTGGTGTTTGAAGGAGACCGCCTGAATGGACGAGAACAGGGTGGTCGGGTTTATCACGTCAGACAATCCGGGCAGGTTGTCGGGGAATCCGTGGATAGTGGTCTGGTCGAACTGACATTTGAGCGATCGGCGATGGACCTGTCTCAGATTTATGTCGGGCAGAAGATCTGGAAGACTGATGATCCTCGCCTGAATCAACGGTTGCGTCGGACGTTTGAAACCGCGGATCCGATTCGCCGTGTGGGACTTTCGCTGGCAGTGCGTGCCATCGCCGGGCAGCACCTCACAATTCGCGGGCATGCGGAAAATGGGTGTGTCTGCGATCTGCAGTCAGAAGAGATTCTGGCCGTCGCCACGAGGCATCCGATTTCAGAAGACACACTGCGGGAGCAACTCAGCCGCCTTGGTGGATCGGTGTTTGAGTTGCGTGAGTTCGAGGTCACCATCGAGGGGCAGCCGATGGTCCCATTGAGTGTCCTTGGTCGCCTGCGTCGGGAAATGCTGGCCCAATTGAATGCGTCTCTGCCGGCGCCGGTGCCTCCGATGTCTGCCCCGGGTGCAGTGCACCGGCTGCAGAATCAGCGACTGACTTCAGCAACAGAATCACCAACCAGAGCACCGCAACTGATTCTGATGTGTCGGACACTGAATCAGATTCAGACAGCCATAGGTACGGATGTCGACGGATTGATTGCCGACTTTCCGGATCTGCGAGAGTATCGCGACGCGGTGCAAATGGCGCGGGGTGCCGGAATTCCCATTCTGCTGGCGCCTCCGAGGATTCAAAAGCCGGAGGAAATGGGTCTGTTCCGCATGTTGACAAAAGCGGAGCCGGATGGAGTCCTGGTGCGTAATCTGAGCGGCCTCGACTTCTTCCGCGAACACGGCATCCCTGTCAGCGGTGACTATTCGCTGAACGTGACCAATGAGTTGACGGCCGACTTTCTGATGTCTCGCGGGCTGCGTTCAATCACTCCGTCCTATGACCTGAATCGTGAGCAGCTGCTGGATCTGGTCACGGCCGTGCCGGCGGACTGGCTGGAAATTGTCATTCACCAGCACATGCCGATGTTTCACATGGAGCACTGTGTCTTTTGTGCCATGCTGTCACCGGGGACCAACAAGACCAACTGCGGTCGTCCTTGTGACGTGCATCAGGTCGAGTTGCGGGACCGTACGGGGATGGAGCATCCTCTGATTGCCGACGTCGGATGTCGCAACACGTTGTTCAATGCGGTGGCACAGAGTTCTGCCGAAATCGTACCGGAGCTTCGGCAACTTGGCATCACTCGATTTCGCATCGAACTGCTGCGTGAGTCATCGTCCGAGATTCAGCGACTGGTAAAACTCTATCGCGCTCTGCTGCAGGGGACCGAGACCGGAGCGAATGTCTGGCAGTCACTGGCTGCAATGAATCGTGTGGGAGTCACCCGTGGAACACTGGAACCCCGCAGAAATCCACTCGCCATTCTCTGATCGTACAGTGAACCGATGAAGGGATGAAGGGGCCGAGTCGCCGAATGGAGAGCAGGGCTGGTGATCTGTACACTTCTGCGTGATACAGGTTCCGGAGTCTGATCACCCCGAAAGGGCGCGGGAAGTATGGGCGAAAAGAATCTTACTGGTCCCGGGCGGAAACCTGCCACTCGAATGGTCGTGCTCGCAGCATGGCTTCTGACAACGGCGTTCTGCCTCTGGTTTGAAGCCAGTCGCATCCTGCAACTGGCGGAAACGCCCGCGGGAGTCCTGGGATGGTTTTCAGCGTGGAATGCCGATACCACGTGTCCCCTGCTGGTTCTTCTGACACTGCCTCTGCTCGCGTGGATGTTTCCTTACGTGCGCAGGTCAGGCAAGGCTGAGCACCAGCGAAGTCAGCGAGACCGGGCATCGGGCTACCCTGTTACGATTGGGTTGAGTCTGGTCTCACTGATGATGAGCATCGCAATTGGATTCCGCCAGATTCCGATCGCGCCGGCAGGTGCCGACACGTCTGTATCAATGCCATTTTACAAGCTGCCACCAGCTTACCACGACGAGTACAGTTATCTTGTGCAGGCAGAGACCTTTCTGGCTGGGCGTATGGCATGGCCGGCGATGACGACAGCCGGAGACGTCTTCCATCAGATCCATGTGCTGAACAGACCAGTGACAGCCAGTCGCTACTTTCCCTGGACAGGTCTGTGGATGATGGCCTTTGTAAAGGCTGGCGTTCCGATCGCCGGTCACTGGTTTGCAGGAGCGATGGCTTGCGGCTTGTTCCATCGAAGTCTGCGACGACTGTACCCCCCGGCGATTGCTGCCATCGGAGCGTTACTGATTGCGGTCAGTCCGGGACTGGCTGTCTTCAGTAATCTGCTGCTGGCGCATCACCCCACACTGCTGGCGTTGTCCGTGTTCCTGCTGAGTTTTCTGAAGTTCATGGATGAGAGACGGCAATCGCAGGCACTCATCTCCGGAATTGCACTGACACTGGCCATGCTGGGAAGACCCATGACGGCTGCCGGATTTAGTCTGCCGTTCGGCCTCTGGTTCCTCACCACGATCGCGCGAAGTCTTCGGCGGAACCCCAGCCTGCAATCAATGCTGCCCGTGCTGGCGATTGGAACTCCGCTGCTGATCGGTTTCGGTGCATCAGGATGGATGAATCAGCGGATCACAGGACAGTGGAACCTCTCTGCCTATCAGTTTTACACGAACACATGGACCCCGCGACATCGATTCGGGTTTGCTAATGGAACCGCTGGGCCTCCGCAATCGTCGGTATTGAGCAAGTATGATCAGTGGGCGGAAAACCTGACACCGGACCTGGCACTTCGCAACGCAGGAAACCGCCTTCTTGCCAGTGTGATCTGGACCACGGGAATTGCGGGACTGCTGCTGCTGGTACCCATTGGCAGTTGGACCTGCCTGTTTGCAGACAGACAGGCGGTCGGTGCCAGACTGGTGGCTGCAGCAATTGTCAGTTTGCATCTGTTACACATTCCGTACTGGTACGACGGTATTCTGCACTGGCACTATGTTTTCGAAACCAGTCCCCTGCTGATCATGCTGGCAACGGGTGGGATTCACACCGGTCTGAACACCTTGCAGCACTGGGTCCGTCGGCCTGTTGCCATTGGCTGGATGGCGGCATTCCTTGGGGCCGTACTGATTCCTGCGTGGCTGGATGCAGAATCTCTGTGGGGCACTTCACGAGTGACCATGGCGATTCAGGAACAGAGTTTTTCAAGAGTCCGATATGAACTCTTCCGGAGAATGACTGAATCTGCAGCAGTGCAGCATCCCTGTCTGATTCTGATCGACGAACGCCGCTCAGATCCGCAATTGAGTTACGTCGTCAATCGTCCCGACTACACGGGCAACGTGCTCATTTGCCGGTATCCCGACGATGCAAAACAACTGCAGGAGCTGCAGATCACCTTTTCAGACCGCGTCTTCTACACTTTTGATCCGGAAGCCTTTACGCTGACTGCGTTGCCGCCAGCCAGGTAACAGATCGAACGCAATCAGCCTGCGGATTCTCAGGCTTCTCGCTGGCCCTCTGGCGTCCTGCCGAGTACTCGAAAAAAGAGCGGCCAACCCAAAGGCACCCTGCAGAGCCGCGACGGTCACGGCGTGGGACAACAGCCGTAGCAGACCGAACGCAGCCTTATTTGTCAATTTCCCAAACAACGCCGAAGAACACATCACTACACCGGAGATCCTGCGCGGAAGGCCACGTGAACTGGGTTGCAATCCGGTATTTGGGGGATGCTTTCAGCAGTGAACAGCCGGAGCCTGGATTAGCGAAACGATGTGAACATGGGAGCTCAGGGGCGATTTCTGCCTGATGACCGCGACTCGCTTCCCGGGATGGTGAGCGCTACGGTGTCAGCCCACCGAGCAGAACACCCTCGAGACACACAACTATAAAGTCGAGACAAGCATCTCGGAGGTCTGACAGCCTCCGCTCGCCGGTGTGCTGCGGAACGCTGGACGCACGTTTCGACGGAGCGAAACGCGACTTTCGGCTGGCGA
>CAIYBH010000227.1 GCA_903924405.1 uncultured Planctomycetaceae bacterium
TCATCGCCCTCAAGGATGATGGTACCGGGCAGGGTTCCGGCAGAAGCTGGGCGGGCTTCGACTTGTATAACGGTCTGGCATCCTGCAGCGAACACCTGCTGACATTTGGAGGACACAAGGCCGCGGCCGGGTTGCGTGTCAGCGCAGCGAAGATTGACGTGGTGCGCGAAACGCTGGCCGCGTGGGCGCATCAGCACTTTCATCCCACTCCGGAAGATACGGAGCTGCGAATCGACGCCGAAGTTCTGTTGTCCGAGGTTAATCTTCGAGCTGTTGAGGAACTGGACCGTCTTGGACCATTCGGTCAGCAAAATCCAGTCCCGCGTTTCACCTGCAGTCACGTGGAACTGGCGGAACCCCCTCGCACAATGGGCGAAGGAAACCGACACCTGTCAGCCAGAATTCGACAGCATGGAACGGTGCTGAGGGCTGTGGCATTCGGGCGAGGAGAATGGGTGGAAGAGCTGGCAAAACAGTCGTCACCTTTCTCAATCTGCTTTGCTCCGGTCATCAATACATTTCAGGGATTCAGTAAGGTGGAGTTGCATCTGATTGACTGGAAACCTGCCGCTGCCGCATCTGCAGCCATCGGCTGAGTGACAGCCAGTGCGACGTCTATTACAGACGCTGTCCGCCATTGTGGTCCGATGGGCCTCCTGCGTGCATGACTACGGCTTCGGCATTGTTTCAGGGTCAATCGCAGGATGGTATTGAACAACATCTGCTTTTTGCTCGATCAATTGCGCAACTGCCAGCAGCGTGGCCTCGTCGTAAAGGCCCGCCGTCAGCGTGGCACATTCCGGACGACGCTGCGGTTGCTTGTCCTGCATGATTGACGGTACCACAATGGTGGGGTGCCCAGTCAGATTTGCGATTCCCAGGTCGTCCCCGCCCACATACAGGTCGACCTTCTGAAAGACCTCTGCCATCTTCTGCATCAGCTGCAGACGTATTCGCGATGCCTGAAGGTAATCGACTGCTGACACAAATCTGGCCTTCTGGAAAATTCCCGGCCAGACGTTCAGCCCCTCCGTGACACCCTCGTTCGTGAACTTCTGGAAAATACAGGCTGCTTCCACCTCCAGCATCGTTGTCAGGGCGTACTCGTGCAGATCCCGGGGCAGCGTGATATCGATGATCTTGGCGCCAAGTGACTGGAGGTGATCCAGAGCGGCCTGATCGGCTGCCTGTATCGCACTGTCCGTCACTTTGCCAATCCTCAGTGCCGACAGATCCACATGCATCGGCCACTGAAACCATCGATCAACACTGCTGGGATCCTCCGTGTCCGCACCATGAACGGCCTGAAAGACCAGTCCACAATCATCGACTGTTCTGGCCAGTGGTCCAGGCTTATCCATGGTCCATGACAGGGCCATGCAACCAGCCCGTGAAATACGACCGAATGACGGACGCAATCCGGCAACTCCGCATCGTCGCGCGGGAGAAACAATACTGCCAAGCGTTTCAGTGCCAATGGCAAAGGGAACCAGACCCGCCGCAACAGCAGACGCAGACCCCGCTGACGATCCACTGGAGCCCTGCTCGGTGTTCCATGGATTTCGCGTCTTTCCCTTGTGCCACTGATCGCCCATCGCCAATGCACCGGTCGACAATTTTGCTACGAGGACAGCCCCCGCTGCCTCCAGCTTACTGGCGATGGCCGCCTTTTGGGGAAGGTTGCGATCCTTGAATTGAGGAATACCCCAGGTTGTTGCATATCCGGAAACCGCGATCAGGTCCTTGGCTCCCCACGGAATTCCGTGCAGCAGCCCGCGGTCTTTCCCGGCCGCAAGCTCCTGATCTGCAACACGAGCCTGCTGCAGAGCCAGATCCTCGGTCAGGGTCACCACACAATTCAGCATCGGATCCATGCGGCGCAGTCGCTGCAGGCAGGACTGTGTCAACTCTTCAGACGAAATCTGCCGCTGCCGGAGCAGACGAGCCAGTGTGCGGATGGGGAGCCATGCCAGTTCTTCAGGCCGAAGGACTGGTTCATCAGGCTGCGACTGATCTTTCGAAGAAAGCCA
>CAIYBH010000228.1 GCA_903924405.1 uncultured Planctomycetaceae bacterium
AGCAGAACAAGCTGATGTGCTATCAGGTTGGAAAATGAAGCTCCCCTGCCCTGCCGCTTGCGATGCGTGTTCCGTCAGCGCCGTCTGTCTGAGCACGCGTTTCGCAGCAGCGAATTCATAGGGCAACTGAGGGCGACTCCATCTGCCGATGTCGCTGGGATCCGTCAGCGGTTTCGCCTCGGCCTGCGCGACATACGTCTTTTATCCGGACAGTTCCTTTGCCTTGTGGAAACGACAATGCCTGCTGTTCTCCGACAACGATTCTGCTGCTCGCTGTTCGTACTGTGTCTGCTCACTCTGGTCAGCCCTGCTCTGCCCGCTCAGCAGTTTGAGCTGGAAGCCGGCGGCGACCGGCATTGGTACAAAGGCAACATGCACACCCACACGCTGTGGAGTGATGGTGATGACTTCCCCGAGAATGTGGCGCTCTGGTACAGGGAACACGGATATCAGTTTCTGGTCTTCACTGATCACAATACGCTGTTGCAGAAGGAACGCTGGTTGAACATTGCCAAACGCAAAGGCAGCGAGCAGGCCCTGGACAAGCTGCGGGCGAATTGGCCGGCCGAATGGGTCGAAACGCGTGGTTCCGGTGAGGCTCTGGAGGTACGGCTGAAAACATTTGACAGCATTTTTGAAAAGCTGGCGATTCCTCAGCAGTACCTGTTGATTCAGGGTGAGGAGATTACGGACCGATTCGGAAAGTTGCCGGTGCACATGTGTGCCACCAATACCAATGAGCTGCTGCCACCGACTGGTGGGGACAGCATTACCGATGTGATGCAGCGAAATATTGATGCCGCGGTGTCCCGTCGCGAACGCACCGGCGTCCGGACTCTGGTGCACCTGAACCATCCGAATTTTGGCTACGCGGTGACCGCCGAACAATTGATGAAGGTTGTGGGTGAAAACTTCTTCGAGCTCTACAACGGGCATCCATCGGTCGAGAATGACGGAGATGCTTCGCACGCATCGACGGAACGCATGTGGGACATTATCAACAGCATGCGGCTGCAGACGCTGAACCTGCCGCTGATGTATGGGCTGGGGACGGATGACGGCCACAACTACTTCCAGACCGAAGCGGGCAAAGGGGCGCAGCCAGGTCGAGGCTGGGTGGTCGTGCTGGCCGAGACACTGACTCCGGATGCACTGGTCGAGGCCCTGGAAGCGGGACGCTTCTATTCGTCGTCCGGTGTACGTCTGAATGCTGTCCGCTGCGATGGCCGGGGGCTGGAAGTGGATGTTGTGGCCGAGGAGGGTGTGACGTATCGGATTGATTTCATTGGTACGGATCGTGACTTCCCTCAGGAATCGACTGCTGCCTCAGAGTTGCCGGAAAATGCCGACAAGCTGACTCGGGTTTACAGTGATCAGATTGGTCGCACGCTGCACACGGTTGAGGGGGCGTCCGGTCGCTATGAATTTCAGGGCCACGAGTTGTATGTGCGGGCCGTGGTGACGTCGTCGCGCAAGCACCCCAATCCGTCAGCCGCGGGTGAGTTTGAGCGGGCGTGGGTGCAACCCGTGGCGATCTCCCGCTGAAGCCGGAAACGGTTTCGGCAACGCGTGAGAATTCCCTTGTTCCGGAGCGGTCCGATGCGGTTGATCGTGGTGGCGGCGACAATTCTGGTGGCGCTGTCGGGAATTCAGGCACAAGCGGCTGATGGTTTTCGTCCGCCAGAGGACGTGGAATTTGTCTCTGAGCGGGACGGATCGTCACAGCGCTATGTGGTGCTGGTTCCGGAGACATTTGCCCCGGAGCGACCACTGGATGTGCTGATTGCCCTGCATGGGCATGGATCCGATCGCTGGCAGTTTGTGAAGCAGGACCGAGCGGAATGTCGGGAGTCACGTCGGGTCGCGGCAGAAGCGGGCATGCTGTTTGTTTCCCCGGACTATCGAGCCCCCACCTCGTGGATGGGCCCGGCGGCGGAGGCGGATCTGCAACAAATTGTTGATCAATTGCATCAAACGTATCGTATTCGCAACGTGGTGATTTGTGGCGGCTCCATGGGAGCGATGTCGGCCCTGGCCTTCGCGGCGCGGCACCCGGAATCCGTGGACGGTGTGGTGGCGCTGAATGGCACGGCCAACATGCTGGAGTACGATCAGTTTCAGGAAGCCATACAGGCGTCCTATGGCGGGACACGGGAACAGCAGCCGGACGTCTACAAAACGCGATCGGCGGAGTTGTATCCGGAACGCCTGAAGATGCCCGTCGCCACAACAACCGGCGGCCGGGACACTCTGGTGCCAGCCGCCAGCGTGCTGCGACTGACGAAGGCCCTGAAGCAGCAGGGGACACCCGTGCTGGCAATTCACAGACCGGAAGGTGGTCACGACACCAATGCGGAGGACACAAGGGCCGCATTGATGTTTGTGCTGAAGACGCTTGCTGCGGGTGAATGATGGGGTTGGTGGGGAACTTGATGGGGTTGATGATCTTGATGGGGTTGATGATCTTGATGGGACCTATGGGACGGATAAGACGGATGGGGCTCATAAGTCTCATCAGTCTCATCTGTCCCATCAGTCTCATTCGACTCATCTATCCCATCAGCCTGCGGGGTCGCGGATGCCGAATTCCAGTTTCCAGCGTTTGTCGGTGGTTTCCTGGACACACCACAGTTCCAGGATTCCAAGCTCTGTGATGCGTGAGAAAAAATGCACGGGGACCCAGCCGTCTTCGGAGTCGGTGTCTGCCGGCAGTGTGGTTTCGAGGGAGTCCGTTTCCTGCAGTTCCTCGGCCGACCAGCGCTGCACTTCGGTGCCGGGTTGATCCGCTTTTCTGGTGGACGAGCTGAAGAAGCGGAAGCGTGCGGGTTCACCAACGACAAGGCCGATGTCTCCGGAGGGAACTTCGGCTTCTGTGCCTTCTTCCATGCCCTGCGGGACGACACACAGGGCTTTGAGCGGACGGCCGGCGCCGGGCACGGCCAGTCCGGCGGTTTCGATGCCGACGTAGTACGACCGTGGTGCTCCACCGCGAATGCGAACGCCGCCGTGTTCGCGGGACCAGCCATAAAAACAGGCGCCACGGGCCACGGAAAAATCCAGGTCCTCGTCCCCCTCAACAGGCAGGGGTGGTTGCTGGGGGAACCAGAGCTGCAGCTGGCTGAGAAGTCGATTCCGCAAGGCCGCTCCACGGAGCACACCCCCGTTGAAGAGTATACAGCGTGGTGCGGTCAGGCCGGAGGATTGCTGCAGGAAGGACGCCAGATGACGAGTGATGGCGGTGTCCGTTTCCCAGGGCAGCCCCAGTTCCCGAAATCCTGAGCCGGAGGTGCGGCGGGGACGATCGGTGATGGGCACGTCGGGGAAGAAGCCCTGCAGCAGCAATTCTGTGGCCTGATGACGATCGACGGTGACGGAGACGAGGCCACCGATGAGGCGGCTGCCGCGTCCGGGGATCGAGATCGTGTGCGTTTCCGGGCCAGCACCGGACAACAAGGTTTCCTTGGCATGGCGGCACTGATGCCACAGCGAGACGGACTGCCATGGATCGAGGGTGACACCTTTGTCGCTGAAGAGTCCGGCGACGTGATGGGCCAGTGCGAGGTCCATATTGTCACCGCCGACGAGCAGATGATTGCCCGTTGCGGCGCGGTTGAGGACCAGTTCCCCCTGCTCCTCGGCAACTTCCACCAGGGTCAGGTCTGTTGTGCCGCCGCCGATATCGCAGATCAGCATGCGGTCGCCGACTTTGAGAAGTTGACGCCAGCGATCACCGACGGTGTCCAGCCATGCGTAGGTTGCTGCCTGCGGTTCTTCGAGGAGCCGGAATGACTCCGGAAATCCGGCGGCCAGTGCGGCTTCGCGAGTCAGTTCGCGGGCGGCGGCATCAAAGGAGGCCGGGACGGTGAGTACCACGGACTGATCGGCGAAGGCGTGTTCGGGAAAGGCCTGGTGCCATGCGGCAATCAGATGTTCGAGGTAGCGTTGTGCGACGAGCACCGGGGAAACCTTCGGTATGGAATCCGGTGCCTGCCAGGGAAGAATGGGTTGTCGACGATCCACACGGCTGTGGCACAACCAGGATTTGGCGGCGGCCACGGTGCGGTCGGGGGCTTCGGCGGCCAGTGAGCGAGCGAGGGTTCCGGTGGCAAAGGTGGCGTCGTTGCTCCACGGCATCCGAAAGACGCCGGATGCCGCCTCGCTGTCAGTGGCCAGATAGAGGAATGAGGGCAGGACGGGACGAGCTTCGATGGTCTGTGGGGCTGTGAGCTGGGGAATGGGCAGAACGGTGACGTTTGCGCGTTCCTCATGCAGAGCAGCGTAAGCCAGCACGCTGTTGGTGGTGCCCAGATCGATGCCGATGACAAATGCAGCAGCCATGGTTTTCTGTCAGGAATTGCGGTCAGTTCGAACATGTCGGCGCGGGACTGCCCGCTGCCGACGACTTAGAGATTGTGTTGACGGGACGAGGTCGCGGGATCCTGTGCTGCGGGATGTTTTTCCAGTCCCAGTCGGAAAATCACCCAGACGGCGGTCCAGCATTCCCGCAGGTTGATTTTAGTCGTTCCGTACCTGCGATCCTCAAAAAAGAAGGGGATTTCCTGCATCTTCCCTTCCACTTGCCGGCAGCGAAACAGAATTTCCTCCTGGATGGCATAACCGGTTGCGCGGATGCGGGTCCAGTCGATACGTTGCAGAAGCGAAACGCGGTAGCAGCGAAAGCTGCCACTGTTGTCCCGGGTACGCAGTCCCAGCATCAGTCGGGCCCAGAAATTGATGGACCAGCTCATGAGTTTTCGTCTCAGGGACCATCCCTGGACACCGCCTCCGGGGACGTAGCGTGAAGCGATGGCGACATCGCAGGTTTGCAGAGCGGCAAGGAGCCGTGGCACGCAGGCGGGGGGATGACTGAAATCCGCATCCATATTCACGACACAGTCAAAGTGGTGCTCGATGGCATAGTGCAGGCCGGCGAGCGTGGCGGATCCCAGTCCCAGCTTGGCCGGTCGATGCAGCAGATGGACCGCCGGGTAGTGTTGCTGCAGATCCAGCACAGCCTGTCCGGTCCCGTCCGGGGAATTATCGTCGATCACGACGATCGACGCCTGCGGCACTTCAGACAGCAATTGCGGGATCAGTTCGCGCACGTTGTCCCGTTCGTTGTACGTGCACAGCATGATCAGGGTCTTCACGATGCATCCCCCGCAGAATCTGAAAGGGAGGGCAAGGGGGTTATCTGATCACGGGTGTCAGGCGGCTGCTGACTTTCCCCCGATAAAAAATGTTCCCTGAGTTTTCGTTCGAGTGTCAGTGGTGGCAGGTTGAGTCCGTTGCGGAAATGCTCGATCTCCTGCAGCCGGGACGGTACCAGCCCCCGTGACTCCTCCGGACTCGCTGCCCGGCGGACACATCGCAGTAGCAGGTTTTTGGGAGTGTGTTCCATATCGATGAATTCCAGAATCTGTGACTGATAGCCCGCAGCAGTCATCAGTGAAGCCCGCATGGAATCTGTGGCGAGCGTGCAGAAGCGTTCGCGAGTGATCCCGTAGCTGGTGAGTGGTGGCAGCGGGTTTCCAGTCATGAGCTGATTCATCTCATGCTGACAACAGGGAACCGCGAGAATCACCCGAGCCCCCCACTGCACGGATTGTGCGAGGGCGTCATCGGTGGCAGTATCACAAGCGTGCAGGGAAATGACCATGTCGGGGCTGGTGTTCGGTCGAAATCCGGCAATCTCGCCCGTGGCGAAGGACAGCCCTTCCAGTTGCAGCGTGTCGCGGATCGCGGAGCACGTGGCCACGACATCGGCTCGGCGATCCAGTCCGAGGATTCGGCAGGGCTTTTTGAGCACCTGGGTCAGCAGGTAGTGGGTGGCGAACGTCAGGTAGCTTTTTCCGCATCCAAAATCGATGACTTCGATCGGGCGGTTTTCCGGCAGGGCATCGGCGATGTCCTGAATGAACTCCAGAAAGCGGTTGATCTGGCGAAACTTGCGGAACTGGCTGGCGCGAACGGTTCCGGACGCGTTCATGACACCGGTATGAATCAGAAACGGGCAGGGAATTCCCTCAGGAATCAGGTAGTTTCGTTGCGCATTATGAGAATCCGGAACGGGAACTGCGGCATTTGTGGTGGTTGTGCGTCGCAGGGCCCAGCGGCCGGATTTGGCGAGTGTGGCTTCCAGCTGGCCGGAGCCTGCTTCTGCCCGGGCGTTGCGAAACCGTCCATCCAGCAACTGACGGCATTCCAACAAGGCGTCTTCCGCGTGGCGATTTGCGTGGAACTCCTGGGTTGCTGTACGGGATGCGAATTGATAATGCACCTGGCCTCGCAGGGTGACAGGGCGCACGTCCACGCGAATGATCGCATCCGCAGCCTGGGCCGGGCCGCTGAAGACGAGGCGTCGTAATTCACCGGACCTGACGGAGTCCTGCAAAAACTGATAGAATTCGTTGCCCTGCTCGCTCATTGTTCTCAGACAGTGCCTGGTTCGATACTCTACGGACGGCAGAAAACAGGCGTCGGGAACAGTGGTGGCACCCTGCCCCGGCACGGAGATTCCAGTGCCGACCTGTTCTGACCACTGTGTTCAATATCCATCGTCCAACCATTCCGACATCGCCCGGCCATTTCCGGGCTGCCGATCAAACGCCTTCGCGGCAGAAACCACTGCTGCGACAACAGGATTAGACTCAAATGGCAGTGAATAAGAAACAGCAGAAGCAGATTGATGCCGCGAAGAACAAAATTCAGCGACTTCAGCAGCTGTTGAACGCTGCCCGCAAGCAACCGGACGATCCTCGTGAGATCCCGTTGCTCGAAAAGCAGATTGCGGAGCTGAATGCTGAAATTGAAAAGATCCGCAAAGAAGGTTGATTGTCCGCATGACTCAGACAACTCCGACGGATCCGGTGTGGCCGCAGACGGTGATTGTGATCCACCCGCGAGAGCGGCGCAGCAAATGTTCCGTGGAACCACTTCGCAAAAATCCGGACTACCTGTTCGCGACGTTTCCCAACCCTGTCCCGATTGATCTCAGCAACTACGTCCGACTGGGGATTGGCGGGCCGATTCTGTCTGACGCCGATCAGTGTCATGGATTGCTGTTGCTGGACGGGACGTGGAAACGGGCGGCTCAGATGCTGCCGTTTTACGAGCATCTGCCGGTGCGTTCCCTGCCTCTGGTGCACACCGCCTATCCTCGGAAGTCAGAAATCTTCGAGGATCCGGCGGAGGGGCTCGCCACGATCGAAGCCCTCTATACCGCTCTGAAACTGCTGAAACGCCCAACGTCCGGTCTGCTGGATCAGTACTACTGGAAGTCCCGATTTCTGGAGCTGAATGGGTGGAGTTCCGAGTAGCAAGGGGTGCGCATGCGAGCCGCGACGGTGACCGAGCGGGGTAAGCGCGTGTGGGGTTTCGAGCGGGGATTTTGCAGTATGTACTTTTCGCAGGAGCGAAAAGCGACTATGGCATGCACCTGAGCCGCGACGATGACGGAGCGGGTAAGCCCCCGGCGCTGGCGTTTGCGGGAGTTAATCTTGCCCCCGGGGCCTGCAAACGGACCCTGGCACACTTTCCGTGGTCTCGGAAAGCCGCTAGGCTGTGGTGTTCTCACATGTTTTCCGGAAGGCAGCCTCCGTCTTCCTGAGGGAGTGCGCCCCTGTTCTTTCAGAAATCAGCACGTCCCTGAAACCACCATCACTGATCCGGATCGGCTGTGTCCCTGCAGAATGGAGGCATGCCGTTCTGTAGCCGAAGCCACTCGGCGTTGATCGCGTTCGTTTCCCATTTCCGACGAAATACTCATGCGTTTCTTCCTGATCAGCGATGATGAAACCAGTGCGGCGATGATCCGAACGGCCATCATGGATCGCGGTCTGGAGTTCCCGGCGACAAACCAGTGCCGCCTGCTCGGCGTTGCCAGCCTGCTGCGGACGCTGAATCTGACCGTGACTGCGGAACAGCGGCCTGGACTTCCGGAAGCCGCGCAGGATGCGTCCACCACCGTCATTCTGGTCATGCCGGAGGATCCGGAGCGGGGACTGGAAGCCATCAGTGCGATCTGTGCCGAACACGCCGCAAGATTGCTGGTCGTTGGCACTCTGCGCGACAGCAAAGTGGTCTTACGCGCTCTGCGCTTGGGTGCTACGGAGTATCTCGATCGTGAAGACCTCGCGACGGAATTGCATCATGCCCTCGATCGGTTTGATCAAAAGCGAACGCGGGCCTTTTCTGTCGGTGTCCTGTCTGCAACAGGCGGGGCCGGGTGCAGTGTGATCGCCGCAAATCTGGGGTGTGAGCTGGCGAAGAAGCCGCACACCTGTGGCGTGGTGGATCTGAAGGCTGAAGGAGGCGACCTGGCAACTCTGCTGGATCTGAAAACAGCCTATTCACTGGCGGATGTCAGCCGGAATGTGGATGGTCTGGACACCACGGTGTTGCGAGGCTGCCTGGCAACGCATGCGTCGGGTGTCCAGTTACTTTCCGCCATCAGTGAGTTTCCCGGGTTCACGACGATTGATCCGCGCGGTGTGCAGAGAACATATTCGCTGCTCAGCCGACAGGTGAATTTCATCGTGACGGATCTCGACCGGTGCCTCAGCCACATCACGTTTTCGACAGCGCAGACGGCAGATCTGCTGCTGGTGGTGATGCGGATGGACTTCGTGTCGCTCAGGCGCACACGGCTGATGCTGGATTTCCTCCACAATGGTGGCATTGACCGCGGGCGGTTTCTGATTCTGGCCAATCAGACCGGGCAATCCGGGGAAGTACCCCTGTCGCAGGCATCAGACGCCCTGCAGACAAAGATTTTTGCTCAGCTTCCGCATGATCCAAAGACGGTGATTCGATCCGTCAACAATGGTGAACCGGTCATGCTGTCGGCCCCCTCATCCAAGTTCGCTCGAAAGATCACGGAAATTGCCGCGCATGTGCGGCAACTGTCCGCGCGCAAGTCGTCAGCGACCTGAACAGGCTCCGACGGCACGGCCTGCGCTGGTCACTTGAGCAAAAATGGGGCGCCCGCGGACGCTTTTCTGGTTTTTGGCTGGAACAGCAGCAGAGCTTTCCCGGATTGCGCAGCCTGCGCTGCCTCCGTAACGCGACCATGGCGAAGTTTTTTGGTCCGCAGGCAGAATCCTGAATTCAAATGCCTGGAAGGATATTCCGATTGTGACGATTTCTTCTGATGTGCCTGCCGTGCTGCTTGTGTCGGTTGGGTGGCGTGGGGTGGTAGTGAAGATCTGATCGCAATCGATAATCAAGGCCGGGGCAGCTGACCATGAAACCTTCAATCCTCTGCCGAACTTTCTGTATCCCGGACCTCCCCGGCTGGCGGTTACTGTTTTTGTTGTGGGGGCTGATCGCTGGGACGGCGTCCGGCCTGAACGCTCAGGAGTCTCCTGTTTCCGGATTGAATCCGATCGTTCCGGCGGTTCCTTCCCGATTGGAATCGCCATCGCTGCGGCATGGTCGGGCGTCGCAGTTGATCGACCGTCTGTCGCGTAGTGACGCCTCGTTCGAAGTGATTGTTGGTCAGAGCCGAACACTGACGCTGGGCAAGGACCTGCAGTGGCCGGAGGGTGATGTGCCGCCGCCATCGGTCGCTGTGTCTGATCCGCAGATTGCTGATGTGCTGGTATCCGGCAATCGGCAACTGCGAGTCCTCGGGAAACGTGTGGGAATCACGGATCTGACGATTAGTACCGGTGAAGGTGAACAGTATACCTATGAAGTGCATGTCGTTCTGGATCTGCAGTTACTGGAAGCGCGATTGCTGCAGTTGTTCCCGGACGCCTCAATTCGTCTGGCGCATCTGGGAGCCAAGCTGATTGTCGAAGGAGAAGCGCGGGACGCCATGCAACTGGCCCGCATCAATCAGGTGCTGGAGAAATCTGTTTCCACAACGGTGACTCCGGCGGCGAAGCAATCCGGTTCATCACAGACGCCTGACGTGGCCGGATCTGCGGACGGTTCACAGTCTGACGCGGCGGGACAGAACGGGGATCCGCTGGCCGGGATGTCCGGCGAGACGGGAGAGCCTTCGGATGAGTCACCAGATTCTGCGGAGGCCGTGCAACCGATCCCGCCGACGGAAGTACTGCTGGGATCATCCGGTGCTCCGTCGACGGGAGTTCCACAGCAGGTAGAGGTGATCAATCTGATGCGGATTCCGGGGCCACAGCAGGTCATGCTGATGGTGCAGATTGCGGAACTGAATCGCACGGCGTATCGCCAGGTGGGGTCGGACCTGCTCTTCGGCAACTCGGGAAGTTTGCTGGGGACGCGCATGATCGGAGCCACCGGGGCAACGGGTTCGGGCAGCGGCAGCGGGGTGCTGGGAACAGCGACCTCCAGCGCGGCGGGTGCGGCGTCACCGGTCACGGCCTTCGGGGTGTTTGAGGGAGCCGGGTTTCAGGCCTTTCTGGCGGCGTTGCGGCGGAACAGTGTGCTGAAAATTCTTGCGGAACCCAATCTTGTGGCAATGCATGGGCATCGGGCTGATTTTCTGGCCGGCGGTGAATTTCCCGTTCCGGTTCCTCAGTCCGGAGCGGGTGGCGGCACTCCAACGGTGACGATTGAGTACAAGAAGTTCGGGGTGCAGCTGGCGTTTGTTCCCTACGTGATCGATGGGGATCTCATTCGCATGGAAGTCGATCCGGAGGTGAGTTCGATCGACTTTTCGATGGGGACAGAACTCTCCGGTGTGCGGGTTCCGGGACTGAACACACGGCGGTCGCACACAACAGTCGAGATGCGTGAAGGTCAGACGCTGGCCATCGCGGGATTGATGCAGGTGGAACTGGCGGGCACGACACGTCGGATTCCGGGGATGGGCGACCTGCCCTACATCGGACCGTTCTTCAGCAACAACACCGGTGAGCGAGTGGAGAAGGAGCTGGTGGTGCTGGTGACACCGCACCTTGTTGAAGCGATTCGTTCTGAGCAGGTGGGACCTCTGCCTGGCGCTGAACTGTACGAGCCGAATGATCTGGAATTTTACCTGCTGAATCGGATTGAGGGGCATACGGGGCATGCGGAGTTCCGCTCCACCGTCAACAGTGAGGATCCGCTGGGTTGTTACCACAGACTGCAGTCCGAGAACCGCTATGTTCACGGGCCACATGGATTTTCTGACTGATGTGTGCTGTTGCAGACGAGGGCTGAACAATGCTGCTGAAAAGAGTGCGTTTACTGATTCCGGGATCGTCCCTGGTGATTCTGATCTCCTCTGGCTTCACGATCGCCCAGGAATCTTCGGTTCCGCCGGTTCCGCCCGCGACCGCTGAAGTCGTCCAGCGGGGCGAAGTCGCGTCTTCGCGCGGAACAGTCGTGTCCCGCAGGTCATCCCCAGCGTGTGAAACCGAGGCGCCCACATCGGCCTTTCAGCGGTGGCGACAGAAGAAAAAAGCCAGTCGACAGGACAGCATGACCGGGTACCCTGAAGAATTTCAGCGGCCTCCGGTCGGAATGATGCTGCAGGGGTTGATGGAACAGCAGCGGCAGAGCGGTCGTGTTGCTCGCATGATCCTGCATGACTATGACTTCGCACCCGGATCAACAGCGCTGAATGCACGGGGCCACGCGCGGCTGATCAGAATTTGTGAGTGGTTGCCCGGGACTCCAGGGCAGGTCCTGATTGAGGCTTCGTCGGAGGGGACACCCCTCGATGAGGCTCGACGCCTCTCCGTGTTCCATGCGATGGAAGGATTGTCCTGCAACCTGCCGTTGTCATCAATTCAGACCACCACGCAATCGCCCGGACTCGACAGTGATTCCGGCCGACTGATCTATGAAAACCGACTGCAGCAGACACGCAGCAAGGGAGTCGGAGCGGGTGGCGGGGGGCTGATCAGCAGTCCACCGGCCACGGGGCCTCAGTAGCCTGAGGCTTTGCCAGACAGCTGAGTGGTGGATGGTATCGGACATCGGCACAAGCCGACGAAGGTGAGCCCCCCGGCGTGTCGGGCGCATGGCCAGCAGGAATTCAGAGACAGAGATGATCTTCAGATGAACGGACGAGAGACAGGTGTCAACATGCAGACAGTGACCGGACGATCGGTGCTTTTGATTCTGGCTGCTTATCTGGTCGCCGGCTCTGTTGGCTGTGAGACGCTGAAGTCCCGCAAAATCTGGCAAGCGACGCGAGTGGAGAAGCCTGCTGGCGAGGTGATGCTTTCGGAGGGGCAGGTTTCTGATATTCAGCTAACGCTCGCGAGGACTCTGGAGCAGCAGGGTGATCTGACGGGTGCGATGGACGGTTATAAGCGAGTGCTGGAGCTGGATCGTTCCAACGCGACGGCGGCGTGGCGAGTTGCTGTTCTGTACGACAGACAGGGTCAGCCTCTGGAGTCTGAGTCCTGGTATCAGCGGGCGTTGCAGCAGGCTCCGGAGAACCCGGAGATTCTGGCGGACTTTGGTTACTCGCTGTATCTGAAGAAGCGCTGGTCCGAATCGGAAGAGTACCTGACTCGGTCGCTGAAACTGAGCCCTGAGAACCGACGTGTTCGCAACAATCTGGGGCTGCTGTATGCTCAGACGGACCGTCGGGACATGGCCCTGGAGGCGTTTCGAAAGTCCGGTTGCAGTCCGGCGGAATCGTTTGCGAATGTCGGGCTGGTGGCGACGATGAATGGCGATGCTGTGCAGGCTGAGGAGATGTTCCAGAAATCGCTGGCGGCTGATCCGAGCTGCACGACGGCCGTTCAGGGGCTGGCGGCGATTCAGAAAACAGCAACTGACAGAACGGCATTGGCCGGTGCGTCTGATACTGATGCCTCGGGACGTGTGCAGCTAACCAGTTGGAGCGGTGAAAAGGAGTAGGCTCGGGCGATTTGTGCGGGCGACATTTCTTCTGAGCCGGTGCGGTTGAAAGACGTGGGTTTGGAACCACGAATGAGTTGGATGAACTGGGAGGGCGAAGTTCCATCTGAGCCGCGTTTTCGAACCACGAAAAACACGAATCACACGAAAACGTGCGGTGGCGTTGCAGTGGTTTTGCCGGGTCGTCTTTGGAACCACGGATGGACATGGATCTGGATCAACACGGATGTGTTGAGGCGGTGTTGTCTGACCTGATATGGCTTTTTGGCGTGGTTGGAACCCGGAATGTGGCAGATTCGAATACAAACAAAAATGTTTCAAAACGAAAGTGAATCACTTCGAATTTGTTTGATGTTCGTTTTGTTGCTGGTGTGGTCGGGCCGAGTTCTGCAGGTTTGCGGCTCAGGTGGAACTTCGCCCTCCCGGTGAGCGGGGAGGTTATTCCACGAGGTAAACGAGGCTGGCTTTTGCCAGATCATAGCCGGTGGCGGTGAGTGTCATGTTGCCGTTTCCGGACCATTTGACGTTGCCCACAACAAACTGCGTGTTGAAGACGCCCTGACCAGTCAGTGTCAGTTGGCTCCATTTGGAGTAGACCGTCCCGACGACCTGTCCGGCCACCGCATTACCAGCGACCGTCACGGCGCTGTCGTTGCGACGTCGCAGGTAAAACAGCATGCCATGAAACGGGCTGTCTGGATTGTTGTAACCTGTTAAGGTAGGGCTGGAGGTCACACTGATGCCGCCGCGCTTGGCGTTGGACGTCACGGGCAGTGTTTCCAGGTCCTGGCTGTCCGGAAGTCCGGTCCCCGGCTGATAGTCATTCATCGTGATGTAAAACATCACGCCGCGCCCCGTGACATTTCCACCGGTGATTTTCAATTCTCCGCCGCGGATGACGTAGATTCCCGGTTGAAACGTAACTGTGCCGCCGGAGATCGCAATATTCGAATAAATGCCGGGGGACAGCGTTCCCGTGTAGCCGGTGGAGCTGATCGACACTCGGCCGCGGTCCACATGGATCACTCCATTGGAAACCGTTGGAGTTGGCAGAAACAGCAGGGGATCGGGTACAAGATTTGACCGACAGTGCAGCGGATTGTCGCCACCGGGCACCCAGGGGCGAAATCCCGCGGGACTGTTCACTCCACCACAGATGCGGAAACTTCGTCCTGTGAAACTACCATTGGAGCCAATATTGCCGGCGTATCCGTTGACCGTTCCAGCGACGGCGACGCCCGATTCATCCACTCCCCATCCCTGGGAGTTGGTAATGCAGCCGCCGTCGATTCGCAGCTCACCGTTGCCGACACAGTTCAACCCCGGAGTCGCGCGTCGGTCCAGCGCGATGACCATTTCTGAAGAGGAGACAGAGCGATATCCGGCCACGGCTCGGGCCCGCACCGGCGATCCGCTCTGGCCTGAGAACATGCTGAACAGGCCACCGGAGGATTCCAGTTGCACCCGTGTTTCGCAGTAGCCCATGCGCCCGGCGTAGGGGCCTGTCACCGGCGGCATCGAAACCGCAACGGCTGCACCTGACAGTCCATGATAGTTGTTAATGAAGTCATTCGCGTCGGCGGTGGCCTGCTGACTGGACTGCTGGCGAACGAGGGCCTGAGCTGCGGCCAGTGCTGCCGCGTCAGTGGCATTCTGGGCTCGGCGACGGAGATCCATCATCAGTCCCGACTGCATCACCAGCAGCATCATGCCCACCATGGCGATCAGCCCGGCCGAGGTCATGATCAGGATCGTACCGCGGCGCGACGCATCGGCTCGACCAGAATTTTTCCAGGAGTGCTTCATCCGTTCGTCTCCCTGATGGCTGTTCAATGGACAATCGACATGGTCGATTTTGCCTGCAGCGGAATGCTGTGATGCCCGACGACAGCCCCCAGAACACTTTCATACACCCCCGAGACGGTCACTCGTACACGACTGTCCGGGTCGTTATTGCCATCCAGCCACTCCAGACGCAGTTGAAACGAAGATGTGGCGATTCCTCCGGCGATGGGTCGGAGTGTATTGGCGATTTCACTGTCGTCACTGAGGCTGAAAATCTGTGTCTGCGGGCCCCACGGTGTGAATTCAGGAGCTGAGGTAGAGCCGCGAACAATCGCCAGACGAGCGGCCTGACGAGCGATATGTGCCGTCAGATTTCGTCTGAGTGTGCCGATTCCCACGTCAAAAATGCCGACGAAGACGATTGTCCAGCAGCCGATGATCAGGGCTGTTTCCACCATCGTGCCCCCAAAACGCGAACGCTGGCCCCTCCGAGCCTTGTCGCGTGTTGCTGCGGGTGTGCTGCGTTTCCACATGGCCTGTACTTTCGGATCGTTGCGGGATGTCCTGTCGACTTCGGAGCTCAGCGAATCATCGGCAGTACCGAGGTTCTTTGAATCGGGATAGAGGAAGGCAGAAATGCCCAGTGAATAACAGTCTCAAATGGATACGACACCGTAACGCGGATCCGATCCGTGGGCGCTGTGCCTTCTCTTGAGATGGACACGCTCAATCGAGCCGGGTCGAATCCGGGAACACCACTGAACTCCTCTTCCACTCGCGCCCGGCAGGTACTGAGAAAGCGTGATTCGGTGTAGGCGTCAAATGGCTGCACACAACCGTATCCAGCACCACCTCGGGCGGCATTGCAGACGGCGATGGAAGTCGAGGCAAAGCGGCAGTAATCTCCGGTGCCGGCAAGAATCATCACCATCACCGGCAGCACCATGACAAACTCAAGTGCAGACACACCATGACGGAGTGACGTTTGAGCGGGGGCCGCGAATACTGTCCGGGATCGTGATGTGCGGCTGGATCTCATGAAGAGCATCTCCGGGGCGGGGGATCAGACCTGAGTATCAGATCACAGCGACGTTTGAGCAAACGGCTGACGCGAGCTGCGAACTGCCACTTGCATCGGCGACAGCTTCCGAGGAGTGAACGCCGGATTGCTGGCCGACTGTGGGTCAGCGATCCGGACAATGACGACCTTCTCGTAACCGCCGTCCCGGTATCAGCATCAGTGGGTGATCGACCCTGTGGCTGCCGTGGACGATGCCTGTGCGGTCAGATGTGTGTGGTCCGCCAATTGCGAATCAGCGATTGTCCTGCGACGTCCGGAGTACAGCGTTCTCTGTGAAACATCCGAGCCGCGCATGATGAATACGGGAAATGGGCGTCGTCGGACTTCCGGCAGATGCACGACCGCTGGAGTTGTGATTTCCACGGCTGGGTGATCCGCAGTCTCGACGTCTGATTCGGTCGTAGCGACGTTCGAAGCCAGCTCGGTAGCCTGCCCGAGGTCTGATGTGGCGACACTGTCGAGCGGATCGCGTCCGGGCATTGTCAGTGAAGTGATGGTCACCTGAGGCACATCAGCGATGTCTTCATCGAGTGGATTTCTAAGGGTGAGTCGCAGAATGCCCTTATTCTGCCCGAGATCCAGCTCCTGCGCCTGTTTTGGTGTGACCACCAGTGTCACAGTGCGCATTTCCTTCAGATCCATTTTGTTTTCGGTGGGGGCTTCGATGTTCTGGTCGACAGCCAGCACGGAAACATTTTGTAAAAGGGTGATGGTCCGCCCTCCCCCCGACACATCATCTGTGCCCTGACCATGCATGGTTAACACCACGTCGACCTTATTACCGGGAACCACAAATCCGGTCACACCGGAGCTGACCGTCGGGGTTTGAATGGAGACTGCGCGCATGCCCCTGGGAATCAGCGGCGGCAGGCCTCGTCCGGCACCTGCTTCCGTCAGTCGGTTCTGGAGCAGCATCTGGCCTTTGCTGAGTGTGTCGCGGGTTGTGCGTCCGGTCACGAGAGCGATTTCGGTCAGCGCACCTGCAGGAACGGAGTCTTTGGGAAAGCGGCTGAGTTTGACGAGTTGTTCGGTGAGAATTGTTCCCCACGGAAGATCATCGGCGGCGGTGACGACTTCGACCATGACTTCGGCCCCGGAGCTCTGACGCTGCGAGATAAATGCACCGACTGCTGAAATCACGCCAAAGACAACTGCAAAGGCGGCGACAAGGATGGTCCTCGTCTGCATGACGCTTCTCCACAACGGATCTGGAAAAGTCAGAGGCGGTCCCCGTTGCTGGACAGCCCGCTGCCGATTAGTCTCAGCATGGCCCCGCGAACTGGCGGGGAGCAGCGGCATCGGGTGACGAAATGCGCGTCACATACAGCCACACAGAAAAGGCTCAACCCGGACCAGAAACCGCCAATTTTTCGCTGATTTTTCTGCGAACACACGGAATGCAAATCTCTGCGGAGTCTGGTTGTGTCGCAGTGACTGGCCAGTCGGGAAAATGGGGGATTTGCGGTGTTCAGGAAAGGGGTCAGGTACCAATAGTGCGGAGCACCCTTCGGGCCATTTGGCTATTGGTACCTGACCCCTTTTTCTGCCTAGCGCTTCAGGTTGGCAAAGACTTCCAGCACCTGAATCATGGCGGGTCCCAGAATGACCAGCAGGATCGCCGGGAAGATCAGCAGCAGCGTGGGGAACAGCACCTTGGTGGCGGCTTTCTGAGCCATCGCTTCGGCATACTGTTGTCGCCTCAGTCGCAGTGTCTCGGAAAATTTCTCGAGGGTGCGGGTCATGCTGGAACCATATTTTTCTGCGGTCAGTACGACGGCGGCCATGTTCTGCAGTTCTGCGAGGTCGCTGCGGCTGCCGAATTTCTGCAGGGAATCGGCAAGTTTGCTGCCCAGTTGCACTTCCCGCTCCACGATCCGCAATTCCGCGGCCAGCAGTGGATGGGCAGCGCGCAGTTCATCGACGACGCGAACCAGTGAGGCGATGAGGCTGAGTCCACCGCTGAGGCAAATCACGATCAGGTCACAGGCGTCCGGAAGAGATCGTCGCAGGGCCATCTGACGTTTTGCCTTGCAGCGATCCAGCCAGAAACTGGGACCGATCAGTCCAGAGACCCCCAGCATGGAACCGACCAGCAGCGCGATTTCCATCGGGAACACGCCCAGCATGGCTACGAGAATCGAAATCACCATGGGGCCGGCGATAAGAAAGAATTTGACGCCCAGAAAAATGGCCATCGCGTTCGGGCTGTACAGCCCGGCATGCATCATGCGTGTGGCTAGTTTTGAGCGTTCTTCGGCGGTATCGGGCAGCAGCGTATTGCCGATTTTCGGCAGTGTTTTGTGAACAATCTGCTTCAGATTTCCAACCAGCTCGGGGTCTTCACTTTCGCGTCCCGTACGACTCAAACCCGCCACACGCTGATCCGTGCGTTCCGTTTTCTTCTTCAGGACCATGTACAGCAGCCCGGTCAGCCCACTGGCCATCGCGGCGGCAAATAAGACGGGAACCCACATGCTGATAACTCCTCTGACGACGCCACTAATGACTGATGCGGACTGTCGGGACGGATCCACTCAGGATCTTCAGAAATCGAAGTTGACGATCTTTCTGATCCAGAGCCATCCCAGCAGCATGCAGACGGCCATGCCGACCAGCAGCTGGGGATGATCCAGCAGGCTCTGTGTGTATTCGCGGTTCATGACGACCATCACGAGCAGCAGGAACGGCGGGAGTGCCATCAGCACAAGAGCCTGCAGACGTCCTTCGGCGGTCAGCGTATTGATCAGGCCAGCAATCCGAAATCGCTCGCGAACAACGTGAGCCAGTCCCTGCAGAATGTCGGACAGATTTCCACCCACCTGCCGTTGCACGAGGACTGCGACGACAAAGATGCGGAGTTCGATAATGCCGCATCGTCGCGACAACTGTCGCAGAGCGATTTCCGGGTCCAGCCCCAGATTCTGCTGCTCCGAGCACAGCATGAATTCTTCGGCAATCGGCGGCGGAAAATCCGAAGCCACAGCCTGCAGGGACTGGGCCATGGATTGTCCGGCCCGCAGCGTGCTGCTCATCAGCTCGAAGGCATCGGCCAGCTGACTGCGCATGTTTCCCTGCCGTTGCGTTCTGAGGTGCTGCACATACCAGATCGGCACGACGGACAGCAGGCCGGCACCGACAAGTGCCAGCAGGCCTCCCCGGATCAGAAACCCCAGCAGTCCACCGATACCGGCAGCTGCCACCGTCCACCAGATCAGCTTCGCAGGTTCCGCTTTCAGACCGGCCTGATCCATCAGGTCCTGCAGACGTTCCCACCACGTCCGCTGATCGTCTGCGAGTTCCATAATTCCATGGACCTCTGAGGCGCTCAGCGCACGCAGCATGGACTGTTTAGCGCGGGCACGCTGGGTTGAGCGAAGCTCTTCCTCAATCCGCTCGCGAAGCCGTGTACGATCCCGCAGAAAGATATCGCTGACGAGAGAATACACAGCGGAAACACCAAAGATTGCCGCAAAAAATGTGGCAAAGGCGACCAGAGTTGGTCCCATGGCTTGACCCCGGATTCGAGAACGCAGACCGCTTTTCAGCAGGTCATCAGCGTTCGTCGTTCAAAAAGGCCGGGGGAGAGTCGGATGCCCATGGATTCCAGATGTTCCAGGCAGTGTGGTCGAATTCCGGTGCTGACAAAGTGCCCGGAAGCCACACCATCCGCATTCAGGCCGGTTTGCTTGAACACGAACAGATCGTGCATGGTGATGTTTTCACCTTCCATGCCGGTGATCTCAGAAATCCGAATCACCTTGCGTGCTCCGCCAGTCAGTCGGGCGGCCTGCACCACGAGGTTGACGGCGGAGGCGATCTGGCGACGAATCACCCAGATTGGCAGATCAAAGCCGGCCATGCCCACCATCATTTCCAGTCGACTGATGGCGTCGCGTGTGTCATTGGCGTGCAGTGTGGTCATGCTACCGTCGTGGCCGGTGTTCATGGCCTGCAGCATGTCCAGTGCTTCCGGGCCTCGCGATTCACCAACGACAAGTCGATCCGGTCGCATTCGCAGGGTGTTGCGGGCAAGGTCGCGACACGTGATGGCGCCCTGACCTTCCACATTGGCCGGACGCGTTTCCATACGCACCACATGCGACTGCTGAAGTCGCAGTTCCGCAGCGTCTTCAATGGTGGCAATCCGCTCATTGTCCGGAATGTATCCCGACATCAGGTTCAGCAGCGTTGTCTTGCCGGATCCTGTCCCACCGGAAATCAGAATGTTCTGCCGCGCTTTCACCGCGCCGGCAAGGAATTCCACCATCTCCGGGGCGATCGATTTTTTTGCAATCAGATCTTCCGCCTTCAGTGGCTTATCCGGAAACCGGCGAATGGATACCAGCGAGCCATCCAGAGCCAGGGGAGGAATAATCGCATTCACGCGACTTCCGTCGGCCAGTCGTGCGTCCACCATCGGGCTGGTGGCGTCCACGCGTCGTCCCACACGACTGACGATTCGCTGAATGATCTGCAGCAGGTGATCTTCACTGGCGAACGTGACGTCCGATTTCTCCAGACGTCCTCGTCGTTCACAGAAAATGGTTTTTGGACCGTTGATCAGGATGTCACTGATCGATGGATCCCGCAGCAATTGTTCAAGTGGTCCCAGCCCGAAGGTCTCATCCATGACCTCATTGACCAGCAGCTCCCGCTCTGCAGAACTCAGCAGCTGATTGCTCTGACGGCACAGGCTTTCTGCAGCAGCGCGGATTTCCGCACGCAGCTCGGTCTCGCTGAGCGATCCGAGGGTCGACAGGTCGAGGCTGGCGATCAGCCTCGCGTGAAACTCACACCGGACGGCATCGTCGAGACGTCGAGGTGCCGGGATGCCGACGGAGTCCATGCCGGCGGCAGAGTCACTCAGTCCGGAGTTCAGAGATTCTAACGTGCCGCCAGCGGCGAGGGATGCCAAACGCGGATCCATCGAGCTGAACAGCGGAGGAACAACGACCGGGGAAGCAGTCATAGTTGTAATTCCGTGGAAAAGTAAGATTGTCAATCGGCAGACAGAACATCACGCTGCGGCCAACCGTGTTCACGGCTGCTGACAGGACCTTCCGGGAAGAAACTCAACCGGGCCTTCTGCAGTTTCCAGTCCGCAGAAGACCCGGTTGACGACCACCTTCCCGCAGTCGTGAAACAACGTGTGCAGGTGTTCAGAAAAGGGGTCCGGAACGAATAGTGCGAAGCACCCTTC
>CAIYBH010000229.1 GCA_903924405.1 uncultured Planctomycetaceae bacterium
AGTAGCTTCGCCGGTCAGATGAAGTGCGATGCGGAGGCGCAGAAGCGACGGACTGCAAGGCGGGTTGCCACTTCGCGGCCACGTTCAACTGGCCTCGATACCGACACCGCTACAACTCCGGACGGCGTCCAACCGTATCGATCTCCTGCGGACGCGCCGGTAGTGTGTGGCGACCGAAAGGAGAAAGTTTCCAATGACGTCCAGGATCCAGAAGAAGCTGTTGCTTCCCGATCGCGTCCGCCGCCCACCTGAAGAGGGTTTTTCCTGGGTGGACCGACGATTCCTGCAGGATTACGCCCCGCGACTCTCGCGGGACGCAATCCTGCTGTATTTCTTTTTCACCGCTGTCAGTGATCAGCAGGGACTCTCGTTCTTCGGCGACTCCACGATCGCCGTGCGTCTGCGGTTGCCTGAAAAAACTGTCTGTGAGGCACGCACCGAATTGGTGAGCCACGATCTGATTGCCTGGCATCGGCCACTGGTGCAGGTGCTGTCGCTGCAACCGCCGAAACTACAGCGAAGAGGCAGCCTGCAGTCGCTTGGTGATCTGTTTCGTTTTGCTGGAAACAAGGCTGACAGGCCCAGCGCGGGAGGCGAGTCATGAAGGTCTCTCAATGGGCCGAGATCCGTCGTCTGGCCGAAGTTGAAAAGTTATCCCGGCGCGCTATTGCCCGACGATTGGGATGCTGTCAGAGAACTGTCGCCAGAGCACTCCGCCTGAACCAGCCCCCGGATGAAAAACGGGGGCCGCCACGAGGCAGTCTGCTCGACCCATGGAAGCCAAAGATTGATGCACTTCTGGCACGTTATCCGGAACTGTCCGCAGCGCGTGTTCAGGAGGAAATATGCCGCGGTCCTGATGGATATCGGGGGGGCATCACGCTCGTGCGCAACTACCTGCACCAGACCCGGTAATGGGCTACCTGATGCGCCGAAACATTCTGGCATACAAGGCCCCGCCGAATAACGAGGGGTACGACCTGATCTGCATCCACCCAAATCCACGGCATCAACCCCAGGGTGATGAACTGTCCCAGGTCCGGGTTCAGGTAAAGAGTCGATACGCTTCAGATTGCGACCGAGGCTTCCCGGTGAAGGAAGTAAGCCTCGACGCATTCGACTTCCTGATCGTCGCCTTCCTGAATATCGGAAAGTTCTTCGGTAAGAACGACGGCTCATCCGGGAGCCAGGAGCCGGAGTTCTACACGCTTTCCAACGAGTTCATCCGACTGCATCACGACCCAAGTTCGTCGTGGCAAAAGGTAAAGCTCAAGAAGTTGCAGAATGTGATAGAGCCGTTCAAGAACGACCTGGGATTCGAGTTGATCGCTGAAAAGCTGGGGATACCCAGACCGAAGAAGGATCGAACTGCCGTGATTGAAGACGTTGGAGAGTAATCGACATGGCAAAGAAGGCGAAAGCCCCAAACCCATTCACTGGCCGCTGGCGCATCGTCTCGATGAGTGCCTGGGACCAAGAGTTCATTGACGAAGAGGAAGAGGGCTACTTCGAGTTTGACCAGAAGAACAACGGCAAGTTCCACTTCGGCTACGTCCACGGACAGATGGATTGCCGCCTGACGACAAGGGACGGCGAACCGGCAGTCGAGTGGACCTGGGACGGCAACGACGAAATGGACCCGGCTCAAGGCCGAGGTTGGGCAATCGTAAAGGACGACGAACTCCACGGCATGATCTTCTTCCACAACGGCGACGATTCGGAATTCGTGGCGAAAAGGGCTGAGAGCAGGAAGAAGCCGAAGAAATGACATCTCGAACTTCCTGATGTCCTAGCGTGTCCTTCCTGGAAGGGATTCATTTCTGCAAGGATAAAACGACGATGGCAACGGTGTCAAAAGTGGCTGAGTTTCTAGGTGTGGATCGAGACAAGGTGAAGCAATGGTCAAAAGAGTTTGCCGAGTACCTGAGCCTCACAGCCCAGCCAGCCAAAGGCAAAGAGCGTCAGTTCTCTGAGGCCGATCTTCGTGTGCTGGCAGTGGTCGCCAATCATTTGGAATTAGGCAACGATTCGGACGACGTTCATTTCGCCCTTAACAGCGGTGAACAGTACACAGAACGGCTTCTTGAAATGGCCGAACTTCACAGCCCGCTCTTTCAAGTGGTAACACCACCCCGAGCGATTCTCCGCTGCACGAAGGCATTCCAGAAGGCCGGCGAGCTGTGACGCCGCGTCGCCATTCGGAGATCCAGAGATGCCGGCCTCGGTAATGCGGCTGATTTCCCGGTGCAGGCGAGTGAGCTCCTGCTCAATCTGTCTCTGCTCCGTTTTCCAAACCTTAAGTTCCGATGCGG
>CAIYBH010000230.1 GCA_903924405.1 uncultured Planctomycetaceae bacterium
CTCCCTTTTGTTGCAAACCAGGGTGTGCGGCTCCGGTGGAACTTCGCCCTCCCTTTTGTCGCAAACGAGGGTGTGCGGCTCAGGTGGAACTTCGCCCTCCCTTTTGTCGCAAACCAGGGTGTGTGGCTCAGATGGAACTTCGCCCTCCCTTTTGTCGCAAACCAGGGTTGCGGCTCAGGTGGAACTTCGCCCTCCCTTTTGTCGCAAACCAGGGTGGCGGCTCAGATGGAACTTCGCCCTCCCAGGGGAAAATGCAAACCCCGGATGATCATCGTCCGCGTTACTGCAGATACTTCGTGACCTCAGCCTGAATTTCCGGGCTGAGTGGTGGCAACAGGTCGTAGATCGGTCGTGAGGCCATTTTGCCATCGGGCAACATTTTCGAGGCGACTGCCGGCCAGTTGGTCTGGTCCGGGTCCACGGGCACAATCCATGCCTCTGGTCCCTCGGTCTGCCCCAGCAGAAGACTGAGGGCCGCCACAGTGTTATCAGACGCATCCAGGTAGCGGCAGGGTATATTGAAGGCCTGAAACAGAGGGATCCAGTCTGGAAAACCGAGCCCGGTGGCCGTATCGCAGCCAACGTAGGCACCATTGAAGAACTTGCGCTGAGTGGCGCGGATGGAGGCGTAGCCCTCGTTGTCGAGAATGAAAATCTTGACCGGGAGATTGTATCTTCGGACCACAGCCAGTTCCTGCAGATTCTGGCAGAAGCCACCATCACCTTCGACCAGGATCACTCGCTGTCCGGGCTGCGCGAAACTCATTCCGATAGCGGTCGCCAGACCATAACCCATGCTGGCGGCCGCAGCACTGACTGACGCATACTGTCCGCGATGCACGTGATACATCTGCAAAGCCCCGGTGAAGGAACCGCCGCTGGAGGACAGGGCCAGCAGATCGCTGGCGCGTGCCGCCAGAGACAAATTCTGCAGAAACTCAAAGGAGAGCATGAAGCCATCCGCTGCCGTGTTGGCCGGGTCCAGAAACGGCACGAGTCTGCGTATGTTTCTTGTGTAGTCCATCCAGTCCGGAGACGCAGCCGGCTGCAGGCAATCAAGGGCCTGGTGAAACACGGTGTCAGGCGCTGCACTTAGTCCGCACGCCAGCCTCGGTGATCCTTTTGCGAGTTCATGCTCACAAGGGAAAATCTGAAACATCTCCGCTTGAGGTGCAAACTCGTCGACCGCAAATCCGGTCTGCTGCAGATCAAGCTGCGCGCCACATACGACCACCAGATCGCTTTGGGCCAGAATCATGTTGGCGGAGCGTTGTCCGCCCCACGTTCCAACTCGCCCGACGTACACAGGCGACTCTGTGGGGATGCGATCAATTGCCGAGGTCGTGGTCAGGACGGGAATGTTTAATCGTTCCAGATCGTTGATCGCTGACCATGCCGCGCGTCGTGACAGCAAGCCGCCGAGTAACAGGACCGGTCGTTGACTACAGCTGACTGCTGTCCGTAACTGATCGAAGAATTGCAACTGTCTGCTGACGGTCGCCGGATCCACTCCAGCTGCTGGCTCCGTCTCAGGCTCTGGTCCCGGTTCCAGTTGCTGCCGATTGACGACTGCCCCCTGCACGTCCAGACAGACTTCGATCAGCACCGGACCCGGATGTGGTCCTTCAGCAAGGCGGCACAACCTCGTAAAATCATGTTTTGAAACCGGTTGCAGCAGCCGCTCTGACCGGACGGTGATCGATTTGCAGAGACCTATGCCGTCAATTTCCTGCACCCCCAGTTGTCGCGTCTGAGGGCCTTTCAGATCGGTGGTCTTGACCTGACCGGCGATCACCAGCAGCTGGCGGTGTTCCACGTAGCAGGCCGCGATCGCGGTCACGATATTGGTCAGCCCCGGGCCTGTCGTGACAAGGGCAAATGCCTTTCCACTCGTGGTGCATTCATTGAAATGTTCGGCGGCAATTCCGGCAGCCACTTCGTGTACGACCGGGATGCATTGAAACTGATGGCGAAACCCCTCGATCAGATGCATACAGCCGCCACCGGCAACAAAAAAACAATGTGAATACCCTAATTCACGCAGCCAATCGGCCAGCAGGTGAGAATATCGCATTTGTGAGGGATTTGACGTCATTGTGTGTGACCTGACGGGATTTCAGCGGCAAATTCGAGTCGGGCCCCGTCGTAGTTGGTTACGTGAAATGATTCTCTGAATGCTCCCCGCAGAGCAGAGCAACTCCAGAGTAATCACCAGACCACAGTGCAAAGACCGAACTCAATAAAATCACCCGAATCTGGCACTTCCAACATAGCCTGGAGGTACTTCAGGTGAAAAATTTCTTCGGTGCGAACGTTTAGTCGCAAGCAAATCTGTCAGCTCGTCGTCGCTACAATGCTTCCCTACGGACCCTCGTCTTTCTGGCCCCTCGTTGTGGTCGACACCGGTGTAACTTTGTGGCTCGTTCGCCGTTGGCTCGCACTACTGCCGCCCTTACTCCCTGTGAATTTCCGCATTGCTTATCCTGGCGTATCGGCTCAACCCTGCAATGTGGAGACTCTGCACATGCGGACGGCACGTTCGCTGTAATATGAGTAATTCCGGATTTCTGTTCGGAATTTTCATGCCGAATTGCGAAATATCGAGCCCCTGCAGCCAGAAGCGGTATACCGTTAAACCCGTTGGTCTGACGCTGTTGTTCCAGATATTTCAACCCCATGCACTTCGCGGTGGTTCCACATCGATTGCGAACCATGCGCTGATAACTTTTTGTGTTTCCCCGCCGTGAAACTCGTATTCCCGGAGTCTTGCCGATTATGAAAGCGGTCATTCTGTGCGGTGGTCAGGGAACCCGTCTGCGTGAAGAGACCGAGTTTCGCCCGAAACCGATGGTGGAAATCGGGGGCCGGCCAATTCTCTGGCACATTATGAAGCTGTTCAATCACCACAACGTGAGTGATTTTGTGCTGTGCCTTGGCTATCGTGGAACTTTGATCAAAGAGTATTTCCTCAGCTATGAGGCGATGAATAACGATTTTTCGATCACACTGGGCCAGCAGCAGCAGATTCAGTTCCATGATACCCATCGCGAGCAGGACTTCCGGGTGACGCTGGCCGACACTGGTCCGAACTCAATGACCGGTGGGCGAGTCCGTCGTATCGAACGTTACGTTCAGGACGACGATCGATTCATCGTAACCTACGGCGACGGACTGGCAGATATCGACATCAACGCGCTGCTGGAATTCCACAAAAGTCATGGAAAACTAGCGACTGTTTCCACCTACCGTCAGATGTCCCGTTTCGGAGTACTGGAGGTCGGCTGCGATGATCAGGTGAGTCGGTTTGACGAAAAGCCGAAGATGGATGGCTGGATCAACATCGGATTTATTGTGTTTGAACGAGCCATCTTCGATTACCTTCGGCCGGGCAGTGATGCCACAATTCTTGAGCAGGAAACACTTCGTCAACTGGCCCGGGATGGCGAACTGAAGGCCTTCCGGCATGAAGGGTTCTTTTTTGCCATGGACACCTACCGCGAGTACCTGCATCTGAATGAGGTCTGGAACAGTGGTAAGGCTCCGTGGAAAGTCTGGGAGAGGCAGAATACGTGAGCGTGCTGACGAATTCGTTCTGGAACGGTCGCCGAGTGTTCGTGACCGGACATACCGGGTTCAAGGGAACGTGGCTGTGTCTCTGGCTGCACTCCCTTGGAGCACGGATCACGGGTTTCAGTGATCTTGTTCCCACCTCTCCCTCTCATTTTGACCTTGCGAAGGTCAGCGAATTGCTGGTGCACGACCTGCGCGGGGATGTGCGATCGGCACCGAAGATACAGCAGGCCCTCGACCTCGCCAATCCCGATGTCATTTTCCATATGGCAGCCCAGCCCCTTGTATCGCTTGGCTATTCCGACCCCGTGGGGACATTTGAAACCAACGTGAACGGGACACTGAATCTCCTCGAAGCGGTGCGCCTGCGAGGTGGTACGGTGTCCTTGATCGTTGTCACTTCAGACAAGTGTTATGCGCCCTGTGCATCCGGAACGGCTCTTCGAGAAACGGATCCCATGGGTGGGCTGGATCCCTACAGTTCCAGTAAAAGTCTGGCCGAGCTGCTTTGTACAAGCTACCGGCACTCCTACTTCCAGTACGGGGCTGCGGGTGGTGTGCAGTTAGCTACAGTCCGCGCCGGGAACGTAATCGGTGGTGGAGACTGGGCGGCGAATCGCCTGCTGCCGGATGCGGTTCGCGAACTCGCGGCCGGGCAACCGCTCGTCCTGCGAAATCCCGCGGCTGTTCGACCCTGGCAGCACGTGCTTGAGCCGCTGTGCGGGTACATGCACCTTGCGGAACAGCTGTCCGGAGAGCGCGGTAGCGACTACGCGGACTGCTGGAATTTCGGACCGCTGCCCGGCGATGCCGTGAATGTACAGCAGGTGGCACACTGGTTCACAGAAGCGTGGGGTGGTGGTGCGGTTCAGGTGGATACCAGCCGCACAATCGGGCACGAAACCGCGTTGCTCAGACTGGCCATCGATAAAGCCGTCTCCCGGCTGGAATGGCGACCTGTCTGGAACGTGCGCGAGGCCGTCTCGCGGGCTGCACTCTGGTATCGCGATTGGCATACCGGAATTTCCTGTGACGTACGTTCCCGCTCCCTCAGTGAAATCAGCGACTATAGTGCTGCGGCATGCCGTTGACGGCCCGCGATACTCCGGAACTGCGAATTACTCCATCGACTTCAGGAAATAACGAAATCATGTCCTCTGTCTCCTCTGAAAATGACTCCGCCAACCGTGCTGTGGCTCTGCGACGCCAGATTCTGGACCTCGTGGTTGAGTATCATGCGGCTGCGTTTCCGGCGGTCAGCTTTCAGCCGGGCAAGACATCCGTTCCAGTTTCCGGACGAGTGTTTGACCACGACGAGGTGGTGCACCTTGTGGATTCTTCGCTGGACTTCTGGCTGACCACCGGTCGATTTGCCGCTAGATTTGAAAGGGCCTTCGCGGAGTTCATGGGGACGCGGTACTGCCTGCTCGTCAACTCCGGCTCATCGGCCAATCTGGTGGCGGTGTCCGCATTGACCTCGCCGAAACTGGGCGATCGACAACTACGTCCCGGCGACGAAGTGATTACCGTGGCCGCTGGATTTCCCACGACAGTGAACCCGATTCTGCAGAACCAGCTGGTGCCGGTGTTTGTGGATGTGGATGTCCCGACGTACAATGTGAATGTCAATCGATTGCAGCAGGCACTGTCTGAAAAGACTCGGGCTGTGGTGCTTGCCCATGCACTTGGTAATCCCTTCAATCTGCAGTACGTAAAACAGTTCTGTGACCAGCACGGACTGTGGTTAATCGAAGACTGTTGTGATGCAGCCGGGGCGACATTTCAGGGTAAGAAGGTTGGCACGTGGGGCGATGTTTCGACCTGCAGTTTTTATCCGGCGCACCATATTACCATGGGTGAGGGTGGCGCTGTCATGACCAGCGATCCAAAGCTGAAAGTGGCATTGGAATCCTTCCGTGACTGGGGACGGGACTGCTGGTGTAATCCGGGGCAGGACAACACGTGTGGCAAACGCTATGGCTGGCAACTGGGAACACTTCCGGACGGATACGACCACAAATACATCTATTCTCACATTGGTTATAATCTGAAACTGACAGATATGCAGGCTGCCGTTGGGGTCGCTCAATTGGCGAAGCTACCGGCATTTATCGAAGCCAGACGCAGAAATTATCAGCGGCTGCATGAGGGTTTGCAGTCTCTTCGTCCGTGGTACTTGCTCCCCGAAGCCACGGCGGAATCCGATCCCAGCTGGTTTGGTTTCCCGTTGGCTGTTCGTCCGGAATCCGGACTACTTCGCAGCAGTGTGCTGCAGAAGTTGAACGCGGCCGGCATCGGCACTCGGCTGCTGTTCGGTGGCAACCTGCTGCGACAGCCGGCCTATCGTGATGTGCCGCATCGCGTGGTGGGATCGCTGGCCAATACGGATTTTGTGACCGATCACGTCTTCTGGATCGGCGTCTATCCGAGGCTGACAGATGAGATGCTGGACTTCATGATCGAACAGCTGCGACTGGCCACCGAATCCGCGAACGCAGCGTAACGTTTCGCGATCCCGCACGATGAGATAAGCCCCGAGCGGTCGACCCGCCCGGGGTTATGCTGCGCGACGGTTCGTGACAGGATCGCCATATGACCCCGGTTAGCCCGAAGTGCTGGCAGCGGATCAGGATCTCACAACGGCTACGTCAGCTGGCCTGAGAATGTCCGCAGGCCACAACTCTCGCAGGATAGCGGGATTTTCGGCATTGTTTCAGCGTCGTCAGAAGTTGTGTCTGATGGGAGAATTCAGGCAGTGACTGCCCCTACCTCCTCGGCACGTTTCGCCGTGTCCATGACCCTACTGCCGCAGACCTGCGACAAAATCTGATTCCGTCAGAGGGATCCGTTTCTGCCTCGTCGATAAGGCGACACGACGACCACGCGACTTCTGCAACTGTCGATTGTCGATGTCTGATTTGCGTGGTCTTCGTCTATCCGACCCTTGTCGCGGATTTCTCGAATAGACTCATTGCCAGAATCGTTTTGGCACTCAGCAGACCTGATTCGTCAACCCATACTGCTTTTCGCCGCCGTCTGGGAATTTTTCGCGGTGCAATTGCAGCTGCACTACGTTGGTGGGATGCTACGCAAAGCTGAGAATTGTGTTGAGGAAGAGCGGCGTGTGGGAGTGGTCAGATGGCGGCGCAGAAGGCGGTGGTGTTGGTGAGCGGAGGACTGGATTCAGCCACAGCGCTGGCGATTGCCGCCGCGGAGGGCTTTGAACTGCACGCGATTTCGTTTGATTATGGGCAACGCCATCGCTTTGAACTGGAAGCGGCTGCTCAGGTCTGCAAGGCGCAACACGTCGCCAGTCATGTCGTCTTCAACGTGGACACGCGGATTTTTCGGGGTTCGGCACTGACCAACGACATTCCTGTGCCGCATCATCGCGACGAATCTCAGATGCAGGCGGGAATCCCGGTCACCTACGTGCCGGCCCGCAACACGATCTTTCTCTCCGTGGCTCTTGGACTTGCCGAGTCACTGGGCGCTCACGACATGTTTCTGGGTGTCAATGCCGTCGACTACAGCGGGTATCCGGATTGTCGTCCGGAGTTCATTGACGCCTTTGAAAAACTCGCGAATCTGGCAACAAAGGTCGGGGTGGAAGGGCGGACGATTCGGATTCACGCTCCGCTGATTCGCTGGACCAAGGCCGAGATTATTCAGCAGGGAATGCGTTTGGGCGTGGACTACAGCCTGACTCACAGTTGCTATGATCCCGCCCCCGATGGGGCTTCCTGCGGAGCCTGCGATTCCTGCCAGTTGCGGCTGAAGGGGTTTCGCGAGGCAGGGCATCGCGATCCGATTCGTTATATTCACGGAGCCGAAGGCCCGATCACGATCTGAATTCAGAATCCGATTCTCGCCAGCGGACTTTCAAATCGTCCTCGGAATAGCTTCAGTATTCACTATTAATCACGTATTCAGTATTGGGAAGAGTGCACGTTCATGTCATTTCCGGATCCGGATCAGCAAAACCGTCATTTGGTGCGGGCATCGCGACAGCTTATCGGCGACATTGAGACACTGATTGCTGAGGCTCAGGCAGAAACACGGCCGCTTGAAGTGGAACCATATCGCGGTCGGCTGTTTGCCTGTTTCGTGCAGGCATGGGAGCAGCAACTGATTCCCGATGACACGGCGGCCCCGGCATTTGATGACTTCGAAGAAGACGATCCGGAACTTCGATTGAACGCTGACACCCTCTGCCGGCTGCTGGCCCGTCGGTGGGGGCTGGATATGGCGGCCCGTGAGGCTCAGGCTATGCAGACACGCCTGCCGGCTGATCAGCTGGAACGCATGCGTTTGCTTTGGTCGGTGATGCGGATGTGGATGGAATGGAGCTATGCGTGGCGACGCTGGGTCGAACTTCACGCGACGGACGGGAATAGCGCCGCCAGTGATCTGCAGAGCGAGGCTGACTCGGTCACCTGATCCGGTCGGCTGACCCTGTCGGTGAAGCGATTAACCACGCGGATGGCATTGTCGGTGCACGGCCTTCAATCGGCTGTGTTCCACGTGGGTGTAGACCTGCGTCGTGCGGATGCTGGAATGTCCCAGCATTTCCTGCAGCGCCCGGATGTCGGCGCCGCCAGCCAGCAGATGCGTGGCAAAACTATGTCGCAGTGTGTGAGGACTGACATCCCCGCAACCGACTCGTTGCGCATACCGCTGAATCAGAGCCCAGACCGATTCCCGATTGATACGGCGGCCGCTGCGTGAGAGAAACAGCCAGCCGTGGTCCTGCCCGGCCACAGTGACCAGCGCTGGCCGCTCGGTTTCCTGATAGCGACGAATGGCTTCGATCGCCACCGGGTTCAGGGAAACCATGCGTTGTTTGTTGCCCTTGCCGGTGCACCGACAATAGCGGTCCTCAAACGCGACATCGGACAGTTTCAAATCCGCGACCTCCGAGACGCGACAGCCCGTGGCATACATCAGTGCCAGCATCGCGCGATCGCGGAGCGCATAGCGATCGACGTTCGTCAGCGGTGACACCAGCAGCAAATCCACCATTTCCGGACTGAGCACTTTGGGCAGTCGTTCCCAGAGTTTCGGGGAACTGACCAGATCCACAGTACTTTCGGCAACCACGCCCTCCAGCATCAGGAAGCGAAAAAACATCCGGATGGCAACCAGATTTCGCCCGATGCTGCTGGCCGCCAGATCCAGCGACTGCAGAAATTCAAGGAACGAAGTGATCACGGGCACGGTGACATCATGTACACCGGCTTTGGCGTGATTGCGATTCCAGGTGAAGAAACGCTCCAGGTCCCGGCGGTACGCGTCGAGCGTGTTTTTGGCCATCCCGCATTCGGCATCGAGATAATTCAGGAACGCATTCAGCCACGAGCCGGGGTCACGGAACGAAGCCGCGGCAAAAGTTCGACCTTCGGGCGGCCGTTTTCGGCGAGTCATGGTGAGCTTTCGGCGGAATTCTGAAGGTCTGTTGCGGCCATGAGCCAACCTGTTGGGAGCGGCTTAAAGCCCGGCCCGACGCGGACAGTTTCCTGCCCCCGTGACTTCAAGTGTGCCACCAGTCCGGCCGCTTTCCAGTAATTTCGGCGTGGATTCGGGATGGACTGGCGGGATTTCCGGCCAAAAACGGCCTTCGAAGCCATCTGAAACATCAATCCGCCTGCGCTCCGGGCCCCGAAAAGTCCCCCGTTTCGCCTCAACGCTGCAGTCGTCGACAAGTTGAAAAGTCTGTTCGGCAGGTTGTGGAACAGGCGTGCAATTCGCCAAAAAAATCTTAAGGTTCACCGTCTGCAAACGAATCTCCACCGTGCCTGCTCAGGAAAATCGGAAAGATCTTCATGATGAATCGCGTGCTGATGCTTGTTTTGTGTTGCGGTGCGGTGGCCAGTGGTCAGGAAAACTGGCCGAGATTTCGCGGTGAGAATGGTTCCGGGATCAGTTCCCAAACCGGAATTCCGACCACCTGGACCGACTCAGATCTCGCGTGGACCACTGCACTCCCGCAGGTCGGGCATTCGTCCCCGGTGATCTGGGGGAAATCGCTGTTTGTCACCACCGCGATGGAAGGCGGTCTGCAGCGGACTGTGCACTGCCTGCATGCGGACACAGGCGTCGAACAGTGGCAGGCTGTGGTTCAGATGGGAGAAAGCCACAAGCACATGAAGAACAGTTGGGCGTCCAGCACGCCAGCCACTGATGGCGGGGTGGTTTGTGTGTTGTTTGCGGATGGCCAGCGACAGCTTGCGAAGGCATGGGACATCAACGGGCGTGAGCTCTGGGAACGCGATCTGGGAAGTTACGAAAGCGAGCATGGGCTTGGCGTTTCGCCGATCATGCATGATGGACTGGTGCTGATCGCAAATGATCAGGTGGGCCCCAGTTCGATTCTGGCTCTTGATGCGAAGACTGGCAGCACGGTGTGGTCCACAGAACGTACGCCGGGCAAAACATCGTATTCGACGCCGGTTGTCGCTCCGGATGGCCGAGGCGGGCAGCAATTGATCTGCATCAGTGAATCTTCGGGAGTGAGCGGGCTGGACCTTTCGACCGGCAAAGTGAACTGGCAGACTCCGAAACTGCCGATGCGGACCGTGGCATCGCCGATTGTCTCCGAGGGACTTGTGTTCGCGACGTGTGGAGAAGGTGGTAACGGCAAATACTTCGCCGCCTTACGCACAGATTCGGAGATCAGCGGCGACCAGCGGACAGTGTTTGAGCGGAAGACAATGCTGCCCTATGTGCCGGGATTGATTTCCCGGCAGGGACTGCTGTTTCTCTGGGGAGACAAGGGGATTCTGGTCTGTCTGGAACTGCCCACGGGCCGAGAAGTCTGGTCGGAGCGGATTGACGGAGCCTTCAGTGGTTCGCCCATCTGCATCGAGGATCGACTTTACTGCGTCACGGAGGATGGGACGGTCGTAGTTGTTCAGGCGGGGCCTGAGTTCAGGGAATTGGGACGGACGTCGCTGGGAGATGACTGTCATTCGACACCGGCGGTGGCCAATGGACATTTGTATTTTCACACCTTTCACAAGGTGCTTGCATTACGGGCAAAGTAAGCTGGTGAACGCCCCGCAGGAGACTCCGGGGCCTCCGTGGCCGCAATTCCGGCCTGTGAGGTTTCGATGAATGATTCTGCTGGAGATTGTAAGGAGAACGATGCATGAACGGAGCATGGCCGGGTGGCCCCTGTCCGCAGTGCGGAGACGACATGCCTCCGCGAGTGATTCATTGTCAGACCTGTCGTGCGCTGCTGAATTCTGAGCTGTCGGAGGACAGCATTGAGCTCCCGGCATACTTTGCCCTGCCGGAATTGCCGACGGTACCAACCGCCTCGCCGCGCGGGCATTACGTTTTCTGTCCGGGGTGCCGTCAGGAATTGCGGATTCACGCCAAGTACCGGGGTATGAGAGTCCAATGCAAGCACTGTGATCAGCCGTTTCTTTACGATGCCGGTGTGACTGTTCTGGCGGCCTACATGCCATGTGTGCATTGTCAGCAGGAAATCCGGGCCGGATTAAAATATCTCGGACATAAAGTTGTGTGTCGACATTGTGGTGGTCATTTGGAATTGAGTACAGAGCCGGTGACCGGCTGACGGCCTCGACGGACGAACCCACGCGACCTTGACAGGGTAAGTTGACCGTTGGTGTTCGTGTGGGGCTGGCGATGGATGTTGGGTGTGACGAGAGAGGGGGACGATGAGTGTGGATTCATCACTGGTGATTGAATCGCAGAACCTGAGCAAGATTTACCGCAGCGGCCTGCTGCGTCGCAAGTCATTTCAGGCTCTGAAAAATGTGTCCCTGCAGGTTCCGGCCGGCTCAATTTACGGGCTTCTCGGGCCCAACGGTGCCGGCAAGACAACCTTGATCAAGATCCTGCTGGGGATTATTTCGCGCACCTCCGGGGTGGCCACTGTTCTGGGATCGCCGGCCGGGTCGATGGCCGCGCGACGAGAGATTGGCTACCTGCCGGAAAATCATCGTCTGCCGCGGCACCTGACTGCGACCACGGCGCTTGAGTATTACGGCAGCCTGAGTGGCATGTCGCTGTCGGCGATTCGTGCCGCCAGTCCTCGACTGCTGGAAACCGTCGGATTGCGGGGACGAGAGCGAGAGCGCGTCTCGGGGTATTCCAAGGGCATGCTGCAGCGACTCGGGCTCGCGCAGGCCATGCTGCATCGCCCCCGACTGATCGTGCTGGACGAGCCAACGGACGGTGTGGATCCGGTCGGGCGGCGTGAGATCCGTGAAGTCCTGAAGCAGTTGGCTTCACAGGGACATACGGTGTTCCTGAACAGTCATCTGCTGCAGGAGATTGAGCTGGTCTGTGATCGTGTGGCGATCCTGAACCGCGGGTCCGTGTTGAAGACGGGCAGCGTGCAGGAACTGACGCGAACGCTTAGTGACGCACCTATGCAGTTTCAATTGCTGGGAAGCCGGGAATCGGTCGAGCGTGCTTTTCAGAAGTGGCCAGCCGCCGCGATTCGGGATGTGACCTCGGAAGCTTGTGAAGTGGAAGTGCGGGCAACGCAGCAGACTGAGATTGATCAGATGCTGGATGCGTTGCGTGCTGCACAGGTCAGTGTATTCCGCATGGCACGTCGGGAGCGGACGCTGGAGGAAGTGTTTATGGATCTGGTGGAAGAGGCGGCGCGATGAGGGCAATTCTGGCAATTCTGAGGGACTCCTTCCGCGAGGCCGCTGCATCCCGTGTGCTGTGGATCGCTCTCGGAGGCATTCTGCTGGTGCTGATGGCGCTGGCGCCGGTGGGATTGAAGTCTGTACCAAGCACCAGACTGCGTCCCTACGAACTGGCAGATCTGGAAGCCTTTCTGAAGGCACTGCAGCAGGGCTCTGTCGAGAAAAACGGTCCGGCTACGCACCTGTATCAGAAACTCAGCAATGTCCAGCGGGAACAACTGCAGGAATGGCTGGCGGCAAAGCCGGAGGGAAGCCGACAGGTGCAGCGATTGCAGTCCCAGGTGCTGGATGTCGTGAATCGTCTGTTGCTCCGAGTGGACTTTTACGATCCCGCGGGCTGGAATTCGGAACGCTGGCTGGCGGCGGAAGTCGCTGCGGACCTGCGGAATGCAGATGCTGAGTCTCTGGATGCCGACACGCGTGCAACGCGAAATCTGCGGCGACTGGCGGCGGCATTTCCTGAGTCGATTGATATTCAGGACGATAAGTCGCTGGTGTTGTCATACGGGACATTGACGATGTTCGGGCCGCTGCGATTGCCGCCGGACCGGGTAGATGCCCTGGTTAATGAGATCATTATCGGCGTACTGTCGGTGTTTCTGGGATTCTTTGGTGTGTTCAGCTCCCTGCTGGTAACAGCCTCAATTATTCCGCGCACGTTTGAGCCGGGGGAAATCTCGCTGTTGCTCAGTAAACCCGTCCGCCGGGTGACTCTGTACATCACTCGATTTTTCGGCGGCTGCCTGTTCACACTTCTGTGTGCTGCTTTGCTGGTCACAGGGACATGGCTGCTGCTATGGCTCAGATTCAGTCTCTGGAAGCCCGAGTTACTCTGGTGTATACCCCTGTACGTCTTTCTGTTCGCTATCTATTACTCGGTAAGCGCACTTTCGGGGGCCATCTGGCGGAATCCGATCGTTAGTCTGATCGTCGTGGTGATTTTCTGGGTGGTGCAGACGACTGCGGGTGTCGTCAATCTGTTCATGACGCAGAGGTATCTGCCAGGGCAGAGTCTGGAAGATGTGGCCGTGGCCGGGAACGAGGTGTTCAGCATTGACGGCACAGGGGCGATTCTGCGGTGGAATGAGGCCGCAAGGGACTGGCAGTCGATCATGGAGCAGCAGTCCTCAAACCCACTGGCATCCCTTGGAGTGTTGCGTCCGGCGATGAAGCCGCGATTGCTGGTTTCCGCGGATGGCTCGACTGTGCAGACCCTGCAGCATGAATTCTCTCGCTTCAATCAGGCTGGCCCTGCCACATTGATTCGGGGAGCCGCTGAACTGAAATTTGAACGGGAAACCGAAGGGCAAACGCCCGAAGCCGTGTTCGGCGTCTTCCGTGCGAGGAATGGCGATCTTGTACTGCCCGGGACAAGAAACATCTATGTGTTTACGGGTGTTCCGGAAGGGCAACGCAACGCACGCACGTGGCTTCGCGGTCTGTTGGGGAACGTCATTCCGTCGGGATCCAGTCAGGCGTTCAGAAACGTCACTCCGGAACGTCGGCAGTCGCTGCGTTCGGATGCGGCGGTTGCCTTTAATTCCGGCGATGACTCATTTGTCGCCTGGGACCGTGGTACGCTCACGGTATTCAGCCGCCGGGAAGATGGTACATATTCACAGTCGGGGCAACGTGTTCTGGAGCAGAAACAGGCCGCCCTTGTGGCCACCGGAGGACAGCTGATTCTGACTGCGCTTGCGGATGGCCGAGTGGTGGTTTACGACCGAGCCACCATGGGCGAGGTGTTCGAGGGGCGGATTCCGGCCGGAGACAAACCGAGGCGTGTGGAGTTTGCTGCAGACGGGCGAACGGCTGCCGTTCTGACGCATGGTGGAGAATTGATGCTCTATGACGCGGTGAATCAGACACTGCAGTCGTGGGTCGGCAATGCACCAGGTGTCGTGACGTCCATGAGGCTGATGGACGGCCAGCGACTACTCGTAGCTCGCCGCAGAAGTGTCGAACTGGTGAACCTCGGGACGGCTGAGGTCGAACAAACCTATGCGGGGATGCTTGCGTGGCCATTTCATGCTTATGATTATGTCGTTCGGCCGCTGTACCGGGCGTTTCCGCGTCCCGGTGATCTGGACAATGCCGTGCGTTATCTGGTCACCGGGGAAAAAACGGTGCCCATTCCGGCCGAAGAGGGCGGTCCGCCGCAAACGGCAGGTGACGATCTGCAGGGGCGTCGAGTTGTGTTCGACCCGTGGGCGGCGGTGTACAGTAACCTGGGTTTCATCGCGGTGATGCTGGGACTGGGGTGCGTGTATCTGGTGCGCGCAGATTTCTGATGGCGAAGACCGTGCAAGTGGGGACTGACGATCCGCAGGCATGGCACGCATCTCTGCATCGTCGCGTTTCGCTCCGTCGAAACGCCTCTGCTGTTGTTCCCTGCTGCCGCTTAAACAACGTCTCCAAAAAACTCGACAATGTCTACGCATCAATCAACTCTGGTGATTTGCGTGCCGTGCCTGCTTTTTACCCGTCCCTGTGGCATCACCCTGGGACATCATGGTCAGGCACACGTTACCGGACACGGGGAATGGAAGTTTGCAGCAGTTCCAGGGAGAGCACTTCCTGTACCCCCGCATCAAATTCCAGTTGGCCGTGACAACGTCCGGTCGGCAGGTGGATGATGGCAATTCCGCAGCATAAGGACGTGAACATGTCGTCCAGGGGGGAGTTGGCCAGCAGGCCGGGATCCGGGTGCGAAGACAGCCCGACGAACGCGTAGTCTTCGTGACAGACAAGGCCGCGTGCAAAGCCTGGAAAACGGCAGAGCGGTCGCAGCTTACGCACGTGCAGGTCGAATTCGGCCAGTTCGCCACGTCCGGAATTCAGAAACC
>CAIYBH010000231.1 GCA_903924405.1 uncultured Planctomycetaceae bacterium
ACATCGGGTCTGGCCGGCAACCCGATCTGTTCCTTCTCCTGCCCCGTGACCGACAGGATCGTCTCCAGCCTGGCACCCGTTTCGGTACAGGTGGTCAACAAGCGATACTGCCCGCCCTCTTTGGGAATCAGGTTTCCCGAAAACAGGCCCCAGGTATCTTCGCCCCCGGAAACCAGTCGGACCGTATCGGTCTGCCCGGAAGGTGCTGTGATCTGAACCGTGACTGTGCCCTCACGCAAGGGTTCTCCGGCCAGACTGGTCACATTTACGTTCAGGTTTACGGCGCTACCGGCTTCCGGGCGATCCGGTGAATAAAATAATCGCATGGATTCGCCCTGCGACATGTTTCGCTGGTACGCCATCCAGCGGACCACCTGCCCCCAGAATCGGTAGTGATAGAGGTCTTCGACGCCCTTTCGCCACCGCCACGCCCCGTCGCTGCCCATGTACAGCACTTTTCCCGTGCCGGATGTTCGCGTCACAATCAGGGGAATTCGGCCGTAACTGGACGAATCTGTGTCGTGGGTGGCCAGCACCTGAGAACCAATGCGGGCCCGTTCTGCGGCTGCATGCCAGTAGAAGCCGGGAAGTCCGTTCCAGATCCGCTCGTTCTCCACATCTTCCGTCTCCAGCCGCGTCAGCAGGCTGCGACGCCCAGCCTCGGTCAGGGCAAACCGACCGGGGCGTGAATTTCCGCGGCCCCGCGGTGCGGCGGGGTTGAGCACCACCGGCATCAGCTCTTCGAGGTCCGTGCCCTGCAGCGTCATCTGGTTTCCACGCAGGCCCGGCAGGAAAACCAGTCCACCTGCCTGCGCGCGGACCAGTTGTCGGAGCTGGGTGCATTGAGCCGGCGTTAACTGCCGCTGCTGAACGCCGACATCGCCCAGAAACACCACATCGTATTCAAACAGATCTTTTTCCGCCGGGAATTGCTCAAGGTAGCCCCGCCCGCCGCCAGTTTCTGTCAGGTCCGGATGAAACAGAAGACAGTTCACTTCCACTCCGGGATCTCGTTCCAGCGCATTACGGAGGTAACGATACTCCCAGCGCGGCACAGATTCGATGATGAGAACGCGAAGTTCTTCGTCCCGAATCACCATGGGAATGGTCACTCGGTTGTTCTCAGCCTGCGCCTCGGACTCGTCCACCGGGATTTCCAGCGTCAGGGTGTAGTCTCCGGTGCGAGTCGGCTTCCATTCGAGGGTGTCCTGAATCTGTCCCATCCCGGAAACTCGCACCGCTTTAGTGACAGTTTCACCCTGAGTCCCGGTGAGTGACACGAGCAGTTCGCGGTCCTGAGGCAGCCAGCTGGTGATCCGAAACGGGATTCGCAGTGCCTTATTGACGACGCCAAAGGTGGGGGCGTCAGAGGCCGAGAGAACGATGTCCGGCAACCGCTGTTCACTGCCAACGCTGACGGAGTAAACCGGCACGCCACGCACTCGAAGCGCCGATGCGGCACGCTGCGGGGCTTCCCCGGTGTTCCAGTCTCCGTCGGAAATCAGCACGACGCTGCGCAACCCGGCGTGCTTTTCTGATGTGTTCTGCAGCGCCGAATACAGATCCGTTCCCTTAGCTCCAACGGGAGCGGCCGCTGAAAAAGGTTCCAGCAGGACCTTCATTCGTTCCTGCACCGGCTTCCATAAGTCGGGCTGAACCAGAGAAGAAATCACGTCGCTGCGGAGCTGCGGCTTTGCTGTCGGGGAATTCGGGCTGATCACATCCTGCGTCTTTGTGCTTTCAGATGTGTCGTACAGCACCACCAGAGTCGGCTGTTCCGTCGGACGAATTTCCTGAGGAATCTCGGGTTGATTGAGCGTCACAAGGACCATGGCAATCAGCAGAAATCGCAGGACTTCCAGCCAACCCATCACGCGACTGTAGCCGCTGCGTTTCCAGCTGAGCAGACAGCAACCCGCAGCAGCGGCCAAAACCACTACGGTCAGAATCAGTGATGCTGGGGTCCAGAGAAATGTCATACGCAGCAATTCTTCGGGAACGGGCTTGGGAAACTTCCTCCATTCTGACAGGTTGCCGCCACGCGGTTCAATCAGGATCCCCCGGTTCGTATGAATTCAGGGAATTCTGTTGGCCGCGATCCCCACCGCCTTTCACGCCGAAACCTGCACGCTGATTTCGCGCGCCCCCGAGACGCCTGAACAGGGATCAGAGCGGTCCCGGCGATTGTCCAACGGTGTGTGAAGGAACGTGGATCAGAGGCGTGATGTGCTGCCTGTTTCTCAATGACCCGTCGCGAATGGTCCGGCCGCAACCGGCGATTGCTGTTGTCTGGTCAGCTGCCGGAACAGCTCCCACCGGTGCACGTGCCACAGGACGAAGGCAGCCCGGACGACACATTCCGGTTCCAGGGCAGTCTGGAGAACAGTCGTCCCATAGCCCGCGAATTGGTGTAGCCGGACCAGACCATGGCCGCTCCGGTCAGGCCGGGGAGCAGCAGGCTCCAGGGCGTGATCAGTGCTCCGAGCGTTCCGGCGACACTCACGAGACCGGAGACGATTCGAATCTGACGTTCAATGGAAATCGGCCGCCGAATACCCCGATTGACCGGCAACCCGGCCGTGATCCACGCCAGCGTGCCCCCTTCAATATTGACAACGTTTGTGAATCCGGCCCGCTCGAAGACCGCACAGGCCTGAGCAGATCGCGATCCGGAACGACAAATGATGTAAAGCGGTTCCTCGCGTCGCTGTTCTCTTGATTCCATGATGGCTGCGGGATTTAATCCGTCAAGCGGCATCATCAGGGCACCAACAGCATGCACTTCGTAGAATTCGTTTGGGGTTCGCACGTCAATCAGATCAAATCCGCCCTGACGGCTGAGTGGGGCGAACTGTTCAATAGTAATGCTGCGCACGATCAGGTCCTTTCGACACATTCAGCTCCGCAGGCCAGCCATTGCGTATGAGCCGCGGACTGCCCGGTTCCTGTCGGGGATTCTAACAGCAACCCCGTTGATTTTCGCCCGAACAGGTTCGTTGTCGTTACCGATTTCGGTCTTCCCGGGGCAGGTCCGTGCGGGACTCTGTCCAGCCCTCCCACGATTCTGACGGCGTAAGTGGCCCCGCCCTGCCGCCTGCTGAACAGGACGAGCCCCGCGATGCTACCGGAATTCCAGAGCTTGCCGCGCGGTGAATCATCCGGCCATGCGGCGGCGCTGAGTGCTGATTTGGCACGCCACGCAGCAGAGGTTCCCCGGTTCCGGTTGTCTGTTCCAACTTTTCAGATCATGAAGTCTGTGGATCGCCCCAGAATTCGATCGATCAGGTCCTGCGGCAGGTCGACAGCTGGTGCGCGTTCCGGATCCATGTCGGTCGGATTGATGCCGCAGTAGACGCTCCATGGGCCCAGATGTCGCCAGCGACCGGCGCGTTTCGGTTCCCCCGGCAGCACGGGCGTCGTGCATCGATTGCAGCCGATGGTGGAAAATCCCTGCTTGTGCAGTGGGTTCAGGATGACCTGATTCTGAGCGATGTAGTCATCCATCTGCTCGTTGGAAAAGTTGGCCAGCACGTTGATCCGCAGGCAATTCAGGCGGGTATCAACGGCCAGAATCGGACACACGCCCCGCCGGCCACCATCCGCTCGACGCAGGCTGCCGATCAACGCGTCGTATTGTCCGCGAATCGCATCGAGGGGTTCACTCTTACGCATCTCACAGCACTGCTTCTGCCCTTCTGCGGACAGATAAAGAATCCCGTATTTCTCCGTCTGCTCCTCCATCGTCAGTGCTGGCTTGTAGGTGTGAATCGTGAGTCCGTATTCTCGCATCAGGCGGTCGCGAGTCTCCAGCGTTTCCTGAAACAGGACGCCGGTGTCGACAAACACAACCGGCATCCGGACAGGGATGTGGCTCAGCATGTGACAGATCACGTTGCCGGCTTCCTGCATCGAAGACATCGCAGCAACTCGATCCCCGAAGATCTCTCGTGCCCACTGCAGCAGTTCCTGCGGACTGCGGTCATCAAAGGTCCGGTTCAGAGTGGCCAGATCGGCCTGGCTAAGACGCGCCATCAATGGGTTCCGTTTCGTCCTCAGTTTTCAATCCGTTTTTCTGCCCACAAACTGGATTTTTGCAGGAACGGCGATGCGAAAGAATATCGTTTTTTTCGAGCGTTGGAAGAACGACCTTTCCAGTGTGATCAGTCGGCGGTGACCACCTGATTCAGTGTCACGACCAGATGGATGGTCAAAAAAACGCCTGAAAATACGGTTTTTTGCCTATTCTCAGCCTGGAAGACCGGCTTCAGGGAATCCTGAAAAAAAACGTCTGCGCCCGAAAAATAGGAAAAAGGCGGCTCGCTTTATGTTGCCTGCATGGTCGCTCCGTCGATAGTATGAACGGCCACGGACTGAGAATTCCCGCCCTTTTCATCCTCAGAAAGCCCGCCATGCTGGATCTGATGTTTGGCAATACAGGTCGAAACTGCGAAGGAACTTCACGCCGGAATTTTCTGCGCGTCGGCGGTCTGGGGATGGGCAGCCTGACTCTGGCGGGTCTGCTGCAGCAAAAAGCTCGCGCCGCAGAACAGGGCTTCCGCTCCAGTGACAAATCCGTGATCTGGCTGTGGCTCAGCGGTGGTCCCACCCACGTCGAAACCTTCGATCCTAAAATGACGGCACCGGCCGAGTACCGCAGTGTGACCGGCGAGGTCAAAACCACGCTCCCCGGAATCACTCTCGGGGGTAACTTCGAACGCATGGCCCAACTCACCGACAAAATGGCCATCGTGCGTTCCTTCGCCCACACAAACAGCGGGCATTCCGGCGGCACCCACTATGTCATGACGGGGTACGACAACCGTCTGGCGGACAACGGCGCCAATCCGGATCGGCCGTTCATCGGTTCCATCGTGTCCCGGCTGCGCGGGACCAATCATCCCACCACCGGGATTCCGACCTACGTTCGCCTCGGCGGCATCTACGCCGATGGCCCCGCTTTCCTGGGAACGGCCTATGGTCCGTTCGATCCTGCCGGTGAAGCCCGCCGCAACATGACGCTCACCGTGGATCAGAACCGCCTCGCCAGTCGACGCGCCATCCTCGATGGGATCGACACGGTCAAACGTGATATCGATCGTCAGGGGCTGATGGAAGGTCTGGATTCGTTCGAACAACAGGCCTTCAATCTGATTCTCAGCCGGTCACAACAGGCCTTCGACATGAAGTTCGAAGATCCCCGCGTGGTGGACCGCTACGGAAAAGGTCTCGGGGAACAGTTGCTTCTCGCTCGACGTCTCTGCGAAAGTGGCTGCGGCTTCGTCACCGTCAATTTCGGTGGCTGGGATATGCACAGCAACATCAAGCAGGAGATGGATCGCCGAGGACCTGAAGTCGATCGTGCCGTTTCCGCACTGATCGAAGACCTTGATCAACGCGGTCAACTGGAGAACGTTCTGCTGGTGATCAGTGGTGAGTTCGGTCGAACTCCGAAAGTCAATGGTTCCGGTGGACGTGACCACTGGGCCCCCCTCAGCACACTCGCGTTCGCCGGTGGTGGTCTGAAAATGGGCCAGGTGATTGGCGAATCCGCCGAAAAGGTGGATGTCCCACGCACGACTCCCATCACCCCACAGGACATGATGGCCACCATCTTCCATGTGCTCGATTTCGATCGTCGAGTCCAGTTCACCAATCAGTCCGGTCGTCCGACTTACATGATCGAAAACGGCCGCCCAATCGAAGAGCTGGTTTAACCCGAGTGGGTGCCGGATCGGCGCGTTCCCCTGACGCGACTTTCTGTCCTGTCGAATCGCTGCAGATGGGTGACCTCGGTGCTCGTCGCTGACGGTCGTTGCTCGCACTTGTTGTTATACGGAACAAGCTCTCGTTACGGGCAAGCACATTCAGGAACCAGCGGTCACCGTCGGAGGTGGCCGCTGGGATCATGAAACGGTATTACACGAGAAGATTGTCGCGTTTCGCTCCGCCGAAACGTGCCTCTCGGATTTTCAACGGCGAAACACTGAAACAACTCCCCTTCCGCGACGACGCCGAAAACGCCCTCGATCTCCCGGATCACCCTCGTTTCGCCATCCCACGTGGCCGCCCGTTACCACAACGTTCGTTGCCGGACTGGCTCACTTGTCAGTCCCCGCAAAATGCTGCCCGCAGCCGCCACGCCACTCAGAAACGCGGCCTCCACGCCACAACAGGCCGTGGGGTTGTCAAACAGGCCGTCGCCGCACAATACCAGTCCCTGTCGCTCAAGATCCAGCAGTGATCGTCTCAGGTTTGCCCCCGCAGTGACTATCGATTCACCTGTGCCCTGCAGCGTTGCTGGTCTGGCATACCGCCAGCGATGCGCCTGAATCAGGATCGGTTCAGAAAGCTCATGCCCGAGCACTTCCGCCAACGCGGTCAGCAGGTGAGTCTGAACCTCGGTCGCAGATTCATCGCAGTGGGCGTTTCCCCAATCCGGTGTGGAGTGAATCACAAGGTGTTCGCCGCCGAACGCAGCGTTCCGTCCCGGCTTCGTCTGATTCCTCGAAATGCGGCGGATAGGACTTTCAAAAACCTCGGCCGCATTCCAGGGCACCGACAGTTTTTCGGGCAGGACCACCAGCAGAGTCCACATTGTGTCGTATGTCAACGTACGCAGTGCCTCAGGCGCCATGGAGCCTGCCAGGGCTGCGGCCTGAGGAGCGGGGAGGGCACAGATGACCTGATCGAAGACGCCCAGCGGTGCGCCTGCGATGTCCAGTAGCGTGTATCCGTCCGCCCCGCGTTCTATGCGACTGACGTGGGTTTCAGTCCGCACGGACAGATCCTCAGCGAGACTTCGGACCAGGTCCTTCATTCCGGGGACTCCAACGAGACGGGCCTGCCGCGGAGCCGGGCTGCATTGGCCGTTGGGGCGCAGTTCTGCGAAGTCGCCGCACCATTCCGCCACGAACCCTTCAGCCTTCCAGGACGCTACGGCCCTGCGAAAGCGTCGATCATGAACCTGGAACGACTGCACACCGTGATCGAGGGACACATCATCGATGCGGCGAGTCGCCATGCGACCGCCAAATCCGCGGCTCTTTTCAAAAACAGTGACGGGCAGCCCATGATCATGCAGTGTTCTGGCTGCGATCACTCCGGACAGACCCGCACCGATCACCGCCACCTGCGGAATCGGCTGACACCGCGGGGCATTCGTTTTACGGGACCACGCCGCAACATCCAGCCGCTTTGAATGCTCAGCCGTCGGACGCGGACGGACAGTCCCGAGAATCGGCAGTTCCGGGGCAAAGGGGCGATCAAACTGACCAAGACACCAGAGAATCCCGCCATAAGACGAAGGGTCACGTCCATCGAGTGCGTAACGGTGGTTCAGGTCGATCAGAGTACGCAGAGCATCACGCGGTGAACTGGTCCACTCCAGAAGGGCCTTGCCCCACGTCATTCGCACGTTGTTGTGAAGTTCCCCGTGAATCCGCAGTGAATTCTGAGCGGCATTCCAGAGGGCATCGTGAGTTGCGCCGCGAGCCAGTTGTTCCGGCGAATACTGATACGGACGTCGATCCGCTGCATGTTCCTGCAGCGTTCGCTGTGCCCATGCTGGTAACGCAGTCCGGTCTTCGTGATCCGGGCGATAGAAACAAAAACACCACGCCAGTTCTCGCCAGATCATCAGTTCTTCAAGAAATTTCTCGGCGCCTTCACCCGAGACCTGCGAGGCCTCGCGGGCAATCTGCAGTGGAGACACCATTCCGTAGTGCAGATACGCCGAAAGACGGCTGACTCCATTCAGCAGCGGGTTGTTCCTGCGAGCCGCGTAGTGCTTCAGTGCACTTTGCCTGAACGTCGCCCAGCGTTCCAAGCCGGCAGCTGTGCCTCCGGGAGTATCCACGACCGGGCCCACCGAGTGATCAATGCGGCAGCCTGCGACAAGTTCTGCCAGCCGAGCCGTCTGCAGGTCCACCGGAGCAAACGGGAGTTCGTTGATTTCGCAGTATCGGGGTAACTCAGCCGTGACTGGCCACGCAGCAGCCAGTCGCGATTTTCGTAAACGCTTTGTCGCGTCTCGGAATTGAAATGCACGATCGTAGCAACGGCCGACAAGTTGCATCGGGACGATGCAGGAGGTGTCCACGGCAACGACAGCACGCGTCGTCCGACTGAGCAGGCCTCGGAGAAACAGTGAGTGCGGGCCGGTAGGCATCTCTTCGGTCACGACCAGGCAGGATTGATCTGCCAGATCGCGGAGCACATTCGGGCCCGATCCCTGCTGCTGCAGGTGAAAAATGTAGCGGATGCCTCGGTCTGTCAGTTGCAGCTGGACATCTCGTGCCCCCTGCAGGATGAAGGTATGGTGCCGATCTGATGCCCATGGGTAAGACTCGGACAACGCGTGATACACGAGGAGCGGCACGTCCAGTTGACGAGCCAGCAGAATCGCAGCGTCAAGCGCCGGGTTCTCTTCAGCTCGTACTGCCGAACACATCCAGTACAGCACAAACTCGTGACCAGCCGTTACGGGAGCATCCCGGACCACGCGACAGCGTTCCGCCAGGTGTGATGGAAGATCGGAGTTCAGGCGAACCTGCAGAGACATCCGGAGAACTTTCAGTTGAGTGCCGGCCACCTCGGTCAGTAGCGGCTTTAAGGAATTTCAGTGGTGAGCGGTCTGCAACAAATGATTGCTGCCAGACAATCCCGGCCAGTATGGGGCTGGCTGACGATGGCTTCCATGAGAAACGAGGCGATGGAAGGCGATCAACTGGCGGAATCAGGGACTATCTGACTGGAAAAAACGGCAACGGATCCAGTGTTCATCGTAGGTCTGCTGGCAGGGCCGAAATGGGTGCAACTTCAGGGACAAGTCCCGGTCACAAAAGACGATCCGAGCCGTTGGCACAAACCCATCGCCGCAGCCGGATTTTAGCGGGCACAGGGGACCTGTCTGAGTCAAAATCGGGGGATATGGGCAATTTCAGGACTTCTATAGATCGATCACCATTCCGGAATGCCATGTTGTCCGTGGAGCCGGCCGGTGGTCAGGACAACGCCAGGATCTTCACCACGGGATCGGAGGAATTAAAAAAGCGAACGAACCGGGATCGGGGCGAGACAAACGTTGAAACTGACGCTATACTCGGGTTTCACGGGATCGTAGCTCAACGGTCAGAGCAGGGGACTTTATTGATCAGCGCCTGGGCCGTCGTCGGTGATGCAGATGGCGGTATGGCACGATCAAATGGGTTGCCCTGGTTTTCAGGTCTCCTCGGGGGCCTGCAGAACCTCGGTAGAATCTGTCAAATTCGGGGAACGCTGAACTTCTCGCGAAGTGTGCCAATCCCGAGCCAAGCTGCCCACAGGCAGAAGGTGTAGAGACCAGACGGCAGACACGTAAAGTGAAGGGATGGTCCAGCCCACAAACTCGAAAGAGGCGGCGAAAGTCGAAGTGGTACGCATAATCCCTTGGTTGCAGGTTCGAATCCTGCCGGTCCCAGTTTTCTCTTTCGGGCCTTTTGGTACCGAACCGCACAATTCAGTGATTGCCCCCCATCACCGGTGGGCAACGCCTGTTTGCTTCAAGCCGCTGCATCGACGGGTGTGAGCAAGTTCGAAGATCCGCTATCGGGCGTGGAAGGGTTCGCTCTTTGCTGCCTGGCAGAGTGCTCTTCAGTGGTCTCCACTATGACCTGATGCGCCTCCTTCGATCAGGCTCCTTGCCGTCTTATTCACTGCCTGCTTTGCACTTCGATCCCGATCCAGCTGATCGTGTTCTTCCGCAGCTCGTCCGGACCGTGTCGCAGTCCAGACGAAAAGGTGATGCAAAGTCTTCGAAAACAGCCCCGTTTTCCCGCCCTAAGCGTACTTCAAAGTCCGGTAGCGATTGGGAAACGTGACTCTTTTGCCCTGCCAAGTTGACGGCATCGTCGATCGCCAGCGGTGCCGGGAAACACTGTGAACTCTCAGGAAATCCGGCCAGCCCCGCCGATGGCGAGACTGCGACGCTCTGGGTGCTTCACGCGGCAAGTGGGGAAGCCTGCAATCAGTCTCTTGTTCGTTCCATGTGCACTGATCGGAAAGCTCACTGCTGGTTTACCTGACCGTTCTGGTCAAGTAGCATTCGGTGAATCTCGCCGGTTCTCAGAAAATATCCCTCACATTCCCATCTATTGGATTGACAATTCAGTGCAGGCAGTGCATTCTGCGCAGGTTTGAGAAACTTCTTTGGCGATTGCACGTTGAATCTCGGTTTTGAGATTCAACGAGCGGTTTTTTCCTTTCTTTGAGCCAACGGATTTTCGATAAGCGACGACGGGCTGTCATTGCGAGTCGAGCGGGTGCCGCTGTCACCATGCCGCTGTCACCATGCAGGTGGTGGTTTGCGGTGACTGGGTGGTTTGAGTTCTGTCTTGTGTCGCATCCGTCTTCGCACTGATCGTTCCCCCTTCAAAACATTCGCTGATCCGGTCGCTGGTCTGCGTCCGGATGCGGATTCCTGTCTTTCCGTTCTTTTTCTTAATCAGGAGTCAAGTTCATGAGCAAATCGAAGCCTGCTCAGCGTGGGTTTACGCTGATCGAGCTGCTGGTGGTGATTGCGATCATCGCCATTCTCGTGGCTCTGTTGCTGCCGGCCGTGCAGCAGGCCCGCGAAGCAGCCCGACGAACACAGTGCAAGAATAATCTCCACAACCTGGGGATTGCGTTGCACAACTATCATGACGTTCACGGCCAGTTTCCTCCGTCCATTTTCAATACCGATCCTGCTGGCGGTTTGACATGGGACGGGGCGCCCAAGGGAAGTCACCTTGTTCGTCTGTTGCCGTTTGTTGAGCAGGCAAACCTGTTCACCTCCCTCGATTTCAGCCTGCAGGCTGGTTGGGGAACTCAGGGAAGCCCGCCGGCACGGTTCAACTTCGAGATGCAGCGCGTGTCTTACCCAAATGGTAAGTTCGCAAAGGACATCTCGATTCCGCTCTACCAGTGCCCATCCGAGCCCAGCTCGAAGAACGGTGGCTGGAGTGCCAAGTCGAACTATGCGATGAGCATGGGCAATCAGCAGATGGACACGTCTCCGTGGACAGGATGTACTCCTTACCAGGCGCACATCATGAACACCAACTCCTTCTGGGGGCATGGAAACACGGAAAACCCCAGCTGGGTGTCAGGGATTATCAGCCGCTTCAACTGGGCTGCAACAATCGCTCAGATCACCGACGGCACTTCAAACGTGATCGCCATGGGTGAACTGCGACCAAATTGCGGTGACCATACCAACAACGGCTGGTTCCACTTCAACTCAATGTGGGTAGCCACGACCGCACCGATCAACTTCCCGATCAACTGCTACAACGAAGCGACTGTGAAGACTCCTGCAAATCCACCAGGCTGCAACGCCCCGGATAACTGGAGCACCAGCCAGGGCTTCAAGTCGATGCATACGGGTGGAGCGCAGTTTGTGTTGTGCGACGGTTCCGTGAAATTCATCTCGGAAAACATCGACTACCGCACCTATCAGCGGTTGGGCGATCGTCGAGACGGCAATACGATTGGTGAGTTCTGAAATCACCGCGTACGTTCCCGTGGGTCAATGGAGAATGCCGTTCCCGGTTGCGGGGCGGCATTTTCCTTTTCACGAGGCTGCGATCGGCGAACTGGTGACGTGATCTGGAATGCTGTGGCCAGCGAATCCCCGCGGTATGGTGGGGAAACAATTTAAGGGGAGGAATTTACGATGATGCGATTGCTGCGAAATGTATCTGCGTTGATGTTGCTGCCGGTTCTTGGATGCGGTGGCAGTGACGGACTGGCTCCACCGGAGACGATTCCTGTCACCGGTACGGTGATGTACAAAGGGGCTCCCGTGGAAGGAGCGACGGTTACATTCCACCACGAGAAAGCTCCTCGCGGAGCCTCTGGTGTGACGGATAAGGATGGCAAGTACAGCCTGACCATGTTCGAGCCGAATGATGGTGCGGTCGCTGGAGAGAATATCATTACGGTGGTCAAGGGAAGTGCACCTGCTGCCGCGCCCACGACCAGTGGTGGACCTCCGTCTCCGGAAGATCTTGCTAAAAAGATGGCTGAGATGAAAAGCGGCGACTCACGAAAGAAGAAGGACGGCGGTGAACTGCCCGCAAAGTATGCCTCGCAGGGCACCACTCCGTTGAAAGAAAGCGTGTCGGCTCAGAACAACACGATTCCACTGCAGCTGGCCGACTGATCGCAGTTCAGAGGCGTACAGATGGAGTGTGGAGACAGGGAAATCCCCGTCTCCACACTCCCGCAAGTGTATCATTGCCATGGAATTTCCACGTGGTAGTCCCGGCCTGAGTCGGGAGTTGGAGAAGCAGATTCCGGGGCCTTTTGAACTATCGAGTCGGCCTGGAAGCCGATTTCTTTGCCAATGGTTTTGGCCGTTCCTCGATACGGACGGCAGCGTGACTTCGCAATGTCACTGGCTGGTGCGTATGAGTGTTCTGGTACGTGACGAGCTGCGATTACCGCCGACGCTGGAGGGGTGATGTCGATTCGTAACGCTGTCCTGATCGGGGTCGTCTGTACCGTCGGACTCGTTTGGTTGGGGTGGGGGTATGCCTTTCCTGCTGAACGCAGCGCTGAGAAAATTTATGAGGACGGAATTGCAGCACTGAGCATACGAGACTTTTCCGGGGTGCGAGAATGCATCCGTGAGCTGGATGCTGTTGATGACAGCAACGGCTACGGCAGCCTTCTGCAGGCGGTGTTTTTTCTTCGCACCGGGGATCCGGCCGCGGCACTTCGAACACTGAACGATCTGGATTCCAAAGGTCCGTTGCGAGCACTGGTTCTCGAATTCACTGGGGAAGCCCTCTACCAGGCTGGACAGCTCTGGATGGCCCGCGATGTCTTGACCACGCTGGTGGCTGAGCAACCCGACCACGTCGACGGACACCGCTGGCTGGGAAGTGCCTACTATGACCTCGGGGCTCAGTACGAAGCGGTTTTTCACCTCGAACAGGTGGCCCGACTGGCTCCGGACGACTATCGGCCGCATTGGCTGATGGGGGTCATCTATCGAGACCTTGAAAGTTACAGCGACTCGGTGATGCATCTGCAGCAGGCGTGGGACTTACAGCCGCCGGATGGTGTCAGGGACACAGTCGCACTGTTTCTGTCACGCAGCCTCCGAGCTGAGCACAAGTACGACGTTGCGTTGACATATCTCAGGCAGTGTCGTGAGACACCTGAGGTGCTGGTTGAACTGGCAAGTTGTGAATTCAGCCTTGGGCAGTCCGAAGAGGCTTTTCGGACGCTGGAGCGTTGTCCTGTTCCGGACGATGATGAGTCCGGGACGGCGTGGTACCTGCTGCTTGGAGAGATTCTGGAGGGGCAGAACAAGCCCGAGGAGGCTTTGGCAAAATATGAGGAAGGTGTTCGCCGATTCCCATTTGAAGAAGACTTGCAGTACCGGATTGCGATTGTTCTGCAGAATCTTGGACAGGCTGAGCGAGCGAAGGAGGAGATGGGGGTTTGGGAACAGCGTAATGCCTTGAAAAATCGCCTGATCGAACTGAACAAGCAGGCGGCTAAAGAACTGGACAACGCCGCCGTTCGAAGGGATCTGGCTGAGGTTTGCCGGCAGATGCAGCGACCGAAGCATGCGGAAATGTGGGAGGCTGCGGCGCTGGCCTGTGAGCAACGCCGTCGCCCGGCAGCTGAGAAGGATTCCGGGAGCGAGGCGACTCCGTGACAATCCGGAGAACTTCCGCAGGGTAGCACTGTTGTTCATGCATGCCCGGGGTGTAATGCGTGGTCTCATTTCCGGGATGGTCGAGACCGTCCATCCTGAATCAGTGCCTCGGCCGCTCGATGGGATTACTGATCCTTCTGGGAGCGGCGAATCGCTGCACCTCCTCGAATTCTTCCGCCCAGTTAGAACAGGAAATCTGGCGAAGGCTTGCCCGGCATTCTCGGGCGTCGTAAAATTTCCCAGCGGTGGAACTAATCCTCCGCTTCCGGTTGTGTTGACACTGCGGAATCGGAAATATTGTGAGTTGCTCGGCGTTTTTTTGAGGATGTTTCGAGTAAACTCCGCGTTTTCGCCGTTCGGTGAAGCGTCAATGTTCGACACACTTCAAATCAGGATGCACGAAGCGCAGTCAGTCTGCACGCCGTTTGAGTCACGATGTATCGGAAGTGTTTCACGTCGTGGTCCCAATACCACGCGGGCCGGATTGTGACTCGAAAGTCTGTGGGCGGACGTGACGGGTGCGATAGTTCAGACCAGAAACCAGGACAAATCCCTTGAGAGCGTTGATCAGCGACATTCACGGTAATCTCGAGGCATTGCAAGCCGTTCTGGCAGACATTCGCAGCAAAGGGATTACCGAAATCTACTGCCTCGGCGACGTTGTCGGGTACGGCCCCAATCCCGCCGAGTGCATCGACCTCGTGATGGATCTGCAACTGTGCTTGCTGGGAAATCATGATCAGGCCGCCCTGTTCGACCCGGAAGGGTTCAATGCCGCGGCCGAGCGTTCTATTTTCTGGACACGTTCAGTTCTGGAAAAAGGCGTTGGGCCGAAAGCTGAGAAACGTTGGGACTTTCTCGGAGAACTCTCCCGACGTCATCGTGACGAAGCCTCAAAGATGATGTTCGTTCATGGTTCAGCCCGCAATCCCCTGAATGAATACGTGTTTCCGGACGACATCTACAACCAGGTAAAGATGGAAAAAATCTTTGCACTGATTGAGAAGACTTGCTTCCAGGGGCACACCCACATTCCTGGTGTCTTCACGGACACCCTTGAATTCCTCGCCCCTGAAGAAATCGGCTTCCGCTACAAGCTCGGTCCCGGAAAAGCCATGATCAACGTCGGGTCCGTCGGTCAACCCCGTAACAATGACCCCCGTTCCTCCTACGCCACCGTCAACGGCGACGTAATCGAGTTCCATCGCGTTCCCTACGACTTCGAAAAGACCGTAGCGAAAATCTACGCCATCCCCGAACTCGACAACTTCCTCGCCGATCGCCTCCGGGAAGGTCGCTGAACCCCCGACCAACAAACACCCCCGGACACCATAAACAATTCAACACCGGTGCCATGCACCTTGACATCCTGATTTTGTGTCGATAGCATGCCTCTAACTCAATTTCCGGAGACTGCCACGATGCCACGCGTTAACCGACGAGAGATCCTTGCCGCCGAAGAAATTCAGGTGTTTCATGTGGTGAATCGCTGCGTACGACGAACACACCTTTGTGGTCGGGATCCGGTGTCGAAAAGGGATTATTCCCATCGTCGTGAGTGGGTGCGGCAGCGGCTGGAGTTTCTGGCAGGCGTGTTCGCCATCGAAACGCTCAGTTTTGCTGTCATGGGAAATCATCTG
>CAIYBH010000232.1 GCA_903924405.1 uncultured Planctomycetaceae bacterium
ATCCCTTTTCGACACCGGATCCCGACCACAAAGGTGTGTTCGCCGTACGCAGCGATTCACCACATGAAACACCTGAATTTCTTCGGCGGCAAGGATCTCTCGTCGGTTAACGCGTGGCATCGTGGCAGTCTCCGGAAATTGTTTTCCCTCATGTTACTGGGGTGAAATCCAGTTATCAAGGTGCATGGCACCACTTGAATCACGGAATTGGCAGGATGGCTGGACTCAGGGAAGGCCGTGCAGGCGGCGGAGGACCCACTCTGAGGAGAGAAGCGTGCAGAAGAGCAGGAGGATGAGCCAGTGGTCCCAGAGGGGTTTTTCAAGGATTTTCTGCTGGGCCTGGTCTTCCGGCTGGAGGAGGCTGATCAGACGGGTGGCTTCCCAGGGTTCGATCATTTCTCCGCCACTCAGGTCGGAGATCTGCTTCAGGAATTCCCGATTGCAGCTGACGTTGGCCAGTTCCGCGGATAACTGGCGTCGGACGACCATTTCCGTCTGAACGATGTCCGGAATATCGATTTGAGAATTGATGGTTCTGGCACTGATACGCCAGGTGCCTTCCGTTAATTGCGGCACTCGGCCTGTGAATCGCTCCGGGGATGCTGGTGATGGGACGAGGATTGACTTCAGAACTCCCGGTGCGTCTGAGGTGTTTGCCGCGGCAGCCTCCGAGCTTTGGTCGACAGAATTTTGGGTGTCTGCCTGGCCATCCCTGCCAATCTTTTCAGCAATTAGTTCGATAGTGGCCCCGGCCAGCTGATCTACCAGACGTTTGTTCCATGTCAGAGTGGCTTCGGGCGCCTCTCCTTCATCGATGATCACATCTGAAACAGCGATTCGGACGTCGCTATTCCCTGCAGCGGCCTTATTACGGGCTCCCCAACGTATCAGTTGTCCCCAGAATCGGTAATGCCATTCATCGCCAGCTCGACGCCGCCATCGCCAGGTGCTGTCGAGTCCCAGCCAGATTACCTGCCCAAAACCATAACCATGCTGGACGATGACGGGCTCCGGATTGGTGGTCGCTCCCGGGATTGCCGCCGTGGCCCAGACAGTGGCACCGGGTCTGGGAGTCCCTGCATAAATCCATGGATGGCCGGGAAGTGAGGCGAGGGACGTATCGCGGTTCACCGGATTCTCTGAGAGCTGGAACATCGGCAGCGACTGAGCTTCCTGCGAGAGTGAAAGGTGGAACGCGGTCTGTTCTGCGTCTTCCGGTGTCGGCTGGAACTGTTCGGCAATTCTCTGTCGGAACTCGCTGACAGGCAGCAGCCCGGAGAGAATTTCTGACTGAAAAGCGACCGGCATGCCGCGTTTGCCCGGGAGCACCAGCAGTGTCAGGCCATCACGAGTGATGGCCTCATCGAGCAGTTGCCAGACATCAGCATCCACTTCCTGAGGTGTGACATCTCCGAGGATCAGGACGTCGGTTGTGGCCAGCAGTTCGCGAAAGGCATCAAGGGCCGGAAGTGTCGAGGTGATGCCGGGCTGATTGAGGATTTCCAGCCATGGCTGTCGAAACAGGACACTGGTAAGTTGCACCTGCTTGTCGCGTTCCAGAAGATTTTTCAGGTATCTGAATTCCCAGCGGGCGTCTCCTTCGACCAGCATGACGCGGGCTTTGCTATCGATAACCTGCAGACTGACTACGCGGCTGTTGTTGTCATCGCGAAGTTCTCCCGGTTGAGTGGGGCTGAGAATTCTAAAGTCGAAGCGGCCGGTTTTTTCGGTGGGGATCGCGAAACTGAGCGGGGTCGTATCGCTGACGGGAGTGACAACCTGCTGCTGCAGCACCTGACCATCGGACTCAAGTTCAACCGTGACATCCTGGCCTTCAAAGCCGGCCGTTCCAAGGACAACTCTGATTAGCGCCTTATCATTCAGGAAGATGGCCTCCGGGGCTTCCACAGCAGCAATTGACAGGTCTCTGGGAATCAGTTGCGATCCGACTGGAATACAGTACACCGGCACGTTCAGAGCCGCCATTTTCTGCGCTTCGGCCGATGCATCAGCTGGCACCGTTTGGCGACCATCCGTCAGTAGAATTACGGACCGTATCGATCTCGCGTCATCCTCTGCCATCAGTGTCCGGATTGTCTGCACGGCGTCTGTTCCGCCGGGGATCAGGTCGCTTCGAGGGGACTTCAGACGGCTTTCAAGTTCCTGTGCAGTAATGGGCTGTTGTTGTGTCGCAAAAAGTCGGAGGTCGACCGGCATCACATTTTCGATCCCGGACAGGAGTTTTCCCGGGGGAGCCGTCAACAAACGACGAACAAACTCGATCCTGGGCATCGACGCCAACTCATCGAGGGCTTCCATCACCTGCAGGCGACGACTATCAAAGGCAGACTGCTCCACGGGATTCTGCGGTGGGGAGTCCTTTCCCAGCCAGTCAGGTTCCCTCCCCGCATCAGCTTTGGCGATCCAGCGTTCAAGCAACGGCGCAGTATCCTGATTTCCCAGCATTCCCAGCGCCTGGGCCCACCGCAGCTTTTCTGCAAGCGAGGCGTGTCGATCCTGCGTTTCCATGCTGACTGATACGTCGACAGCGACAATCACGCGGCCACGTTCATCAACATCAAACTGCTTCGTAAGCAGTGGTTTCAGCATGGTCGCCAGCAACAGCAGCAGGATGGCACTGCGCAGCCCCAGCAACGTCCATCCGACGGAACGCGAAACCATGCGGCGTTCAAGACGCAGCAGCCAGACACTGAGTAGAATAGCGAAAATGATGACACCGCCGACATAGACCAGCCACCCGATGGACCCTGCTGCGGAAAACAGTAATCGCCAGCTCATGTGCGTTCTCGGCTACTGCTGGTTCGACTGTGGATCGGAATGGATTCGCCACTGCGTGGGTTGGCATACTGAACCTCGCGATACAGAGCGATGAGTTCATCCAGCATGCGTTGTTCGTTGAACTCAGAGCGAACGAGATTCTGTCCGGAGGCGGCGATTTGTCGGGCAAGACTTCTGTTCTGCAGCAGTTCGATAATGCTGTCAGCGAGTCGGCGACTATCGGACGGCGGAACAATGAGTCCCGTGACGCGGTCCTGAACCACGCTTGTGACGCCACCTACGCCTGACGCAATGACGGGACGTCCCAGAGCCATGGCTTCGAGCATCATCACGCCGATGCCCTGCTGCAGGGAGGGTAGGCAGAAAATATCAATCGCCGACAGATAACCACTCATGGACACACCACCGTCCACGAATGTCAGTCGACGAGACAGGTCCAGGGATGCCGCCAATTGCCTGAGACTGTGCTCTTCGGGACCACTGCCGGCAATCACGATCCGAATGTCGTGCCCCGCTTCAATCACACGATGACAGGCACGCAGAAAAAAGGACGCCCCCTTGATGACTTCCAGAGGTCCCGCCATACCAATCACCGGGGGACGATCATCGTCGAGGGGCAGGTCAATGGTGGATGCTTCCGGAACTTCCACTCCCGGATAAACGACCCGCTTTTCGACAGCATCGAGCAACGCGGAGCGGGGAATATGCTGCTGAACACTTTCGCTTACGGAAAGCAGCACCTTGAGTTGCGGGATGGGAGAACGCAGGGTGATCGCCGCAGCATCGGCCTGATCCCCCACACTGACGATCAGTGGTCGTCCAAGTCGGGTAGCCAGACGGGCTCCCTGCGGCAACAGACGACTGTCCTGAACATGAATCACATCCGGTCTCTGTTCCTTCAGGTCACGGTAAATTGTGCGAAGGACCAGCAGCCCCCAGATTGGAACCGTGTAACCCGGAATCTCGTGAAGGCGGACTCCCTTCAGCAGAGAAGGTTCAACGCCTGACATCCCGGTGCACACAAGGGCCGTGTCGACTTCGCGTTTTTCCAGCCCGCGTGCCACGCGCAACGTCAGCAGTGACGAACCTCGGAATGTCAGTTCGCCGTCCAGCAAGAGAACTCGAAGGGGTTGATCCGCCATGTACGCAGTCTAACGGACAGACTGCACGAGACCAGCATGGTCTGGTCGGAAAAGTGCTCGATTTCCCGGGCAGGAAACGCATCCGGTCAGCGGTGAATACTCAATTCCTGTATCGTGGAAGACCTGACGTCAACCTCGCCCGGGGCTGCCCGTGGACCAGTCTCCCCTCGTCCTCGATTTTCCTGCGGCCTGGAAGTCTGCGGGCCTGTCAAATCCGGCAGCTGGCGACACCACTGCCGCTCCCGCATTCGGCAGAAACTGCGCAATCTGGGCAGAAGTTTGGTGCCGACCACTGGAATCGCCGAGTAGGTCTGGCCAAGGCTGGTTGGACTGAATACTCTGCTCCCTGTACGGGCTGTCCTGAGGGTTTGATCCGCCGCCCCGGCATGCAGCTCACCCACGGCAGGCTTGATTTCTCAAGGCCTACCGTCTGAATCCGCATTTCTCCCGCCTTTTCTTGCTGACTGACCTGTATGACAGCACCCGAATATCTCAAGATCGCTCAGGGAACGGTTTACGACCCTGCCAATGGCATCGACGGCAAGGTCTGTGATCTCTGGGTCCTGGACGGCCGAATTGTGACACCGCCGACCGACAGCACGATCCGGCCTGTGCGTACGATTGACGCGAGCGGGCTTGTCGTCATGCCCGGCGGGATTGACATTCATTGCCACATAGCCGGGCCAAAGGTCAATGTGGCCAGAAAGCTGCGTCCGGAAGACAAACGCCGGGCCGCTCCGGTCATGCGCACCAGAAACACTCACAGCGGGACGATGGGAGCGGTGCCCAGCACATTTGCCACGGGTTACAAATACGCCGGGCTGGGGTACACCACTGCATTCGACGCTGCAGTGCCTCCATTGGGCGCGCGGCATGCTCACGAGGAGTTCGAGGACACGCCCTGTCTTGACAAGGGCTTCTACGTGTTAATGGGAAACAACCATTATGTGATGAGATCGATTGCTGAGAAGGAGCCGCAGAAACTGAAGGCCTTCATTGGCTGGTTATTGACGGCAACTCGCGGCTACGCTCCGAAACTGGTGAATCCCGGCGGGGTGGAAGTCTGGAAAAGCCGACAGGGCGGCAACGTTCACGGGCTTGATGAACTGGTGGATCACTTTGAAGTCACTCCGCGCCAGATCGTTTCAGAAGTTGCCCGAGCCGCCGGCGAATTGCGTCTGCCGCATGCCGTACACATCCACTGCAACAACCTGGGAATGCCCGGGAACTGGACCACAACACTTGAGACAATGAAATCTCTGGAAGGCCATCGGGGCCACATCACGCACATTCAGTTTCACAGCTATGGTGGAGGTAATGGCGACGAAAACACATTCAACAGCAAGGTGCTGCCACTTGCCGAGTATGTGAACTCACACCCCAACATCACGGTCGACGTTGGACAGGTACTCTTCGGCGAAACCACCAGCATGACGGGGGACGGGCCGCTGGGATACTTCCTTTCCAATATCTATGGTGGTAAGTGGTTCAGCTCAGACACTGAAATGGAATCCGGTTGCGGCATCACCCCGATTAAGTACCGCAATAAGTCGCTGGTGCACGCTCTGCAATGGGCAATTGGTCTCGAATGGTATCTGACGGTGAACGATCCCTGGCGAGTGATCATGAGTACCGACCATCCCAATGGCGGCTCGTTCCTTGCCTATCCACAGATTATCCGACTGCTGATGGACAAAACCTACCGGCAGGATGTCCTGAAGACCTGTCCACCGGAGATCCTGCAGCGTTGTTCACTAGCCGACATGGATCGCGAATATACGCTCAACGAAATCGCGATCATCACTCGAGCGGGCCCGGCGCGGATTCTGGGGCTTCGCAACAAAGGACACCTGGGCTCCGGTGCTGATGCGGACATCACCATCTATACGCCGGACGCGAATCAGGAACGGATGTTCGAGTTACCCCGGATGGTGATCAAGTCCGGAAAGATCATGGTGGAACAGGGCGAGATTCGCGACCCGATGATCGGCAAGACGCTGTATGTTCCACCAGAGTACGACATCGAGGTAGAACCAGACATTCAGAAATGGTTTGAAAAATATTATTCGATCCGCTGGCGCAACTATCCGGTGGACATCAGCTATCTTACGGATCCGTGTCCGATTCCGCTGCTTGAGTAACCCGCTGCGGTGTCGGATGGCGGCGGCGCTATCGGTAACGCTCAGACATCCATCCGAAATCGGCTGGAAAATGACAAGAGAAGACCTGTTCCCGGATACTTACCTCCATGAGTGACGACGAAATCAATCTGCTGAAACTCAACGGTGTAGACATCGTTGACACATTTGCGGAGGCCTTCCCGATTCGGGCGGCGCGGCTGTTGATCACAGCAGATCGGGCTCACTGGGCACTCACGGCCGCGCAGGTCTTTTGCGGAAACGCGACCAGCGTGATTGCCTGCGATGTAGAGGCCGCCATAGAACGTGTGCTTGCGGAATCAGAGACTCCTGACGGTCGTCCGGGAATCTCCGTGCTGGTGTTTGCGTTCAGCACAGAGGCCCTCGGCAAGGCGTTGCAGAATCGAGTCGGGCAATGCATTCTGACCTGCCCAACGACTGCCTGCTTCAACGGGATTCCAGACTGCCCCAGAGAGAAACGGGTGCGTGTCGGAGGAGCCATTCGCTACTTTGGCGACGGATTTCAGGCATCGAAGAAACTTGACGGGCAGCGGTATTGGCGGATTCCGGTGATGGATGGTGAGTTCCTGATTGAAGATGAATTCGGCACAGTGACGGGCGTGGCCGGGGGCAATCTGCTGATCTGCGGTACGACAGGGGCCAATGCATTGTCCGCCGCGGAGCGTGCTGTTGAAGCCATTCGCTCAGAACCTGATGTCGCCCTGCCATTTCCCGGTGGAATCGTTCGATCGGGAAGCAAGGTGGGCTCGCGTTATCCAAAGCTGAAAGCCAGCACGAACGACGCGTACTGCCCGACACTTCGCGGCGTCACCAGGACGTCACTGCCCTCAGGCTGCAACGCTGTGTACGAAATCGTCATTGACGGGCTCAGCTTTGAACGTGTTCAGTCCGCGATGAAACGCGGGCTGCATGCGGCTGCGTCCGGCGAGGGAATCCTGCGGATCACTTCGGGCAACTACGGAGGTAAGCTGGGTAAACATCACTTTTATCTTCGGGACCTGCTGTGACAGACCACGTGGTGGACAAGTCCGAGTCTGGCAGGGTTTGGCTGGTGGGTGCAGGGCCCGGCGATCCGGGACTCATTACCATCCGCGGTGCCCAGCTGCTGGCAGAGGCGGATCTTGTTCTGTACGACGGTCTGGTCAATCCGCTGCTGCTGAAACTGGCGAAGGGAAACTGTGAACGGACGGCGCGCGTGCGACGGGCCGGTCACTCAATTGTGCCTCAGGAAGAAATCAATCAGCGTCTCATCGATGCTGCTCGCGCTGGCCAACGGGTCGTCAGGTTGAAGGGTGGCGATCCCTACATCTTCGGACGTGGCAGTGAAGAAGCAGCAGCGCTCAGCGCCGCTGGAATTCCATTCGAAGTTGTCCCGGGCGTTACTGCGGCCACGGCAGCCGGGGAATATGCCGGATTTTCGTACACACATCGTGAGATCTCGTCCGCTGTGGCCTTTATCACCGGGCATGAGGATCCCACGCGTGAGGGCAGTCGCCTGGACTTTCAGGCGCTCGCCCGCTTTCCCGGGACGCTTGTGTTCTATATGGGCCTGAGTCGCCTGGAAGAGCTTTGCGAGCGGCTGATCCATGCAGGGATGGATGAATCGACACCTGCCGCTGTGATTTGTCATGCAACTCTGTCGACACAGCAGGTTGCCGAAGGAACTTTGAAATCTCTGCCGCATCTGGTCAGAGGTAACGGGATGACGCCACCGTCCCTGATCGTGGTTGGTGAATGTGTCAGGCAGCGTTCACTGCTCTGCTGGTTTGAAAAGCTGCCTCTGTTCGGCGTTTCAATTGCGATCACACGGCCGGAGGATCAGGCTGACGAAGTTGCCGAGGATGTGGTGCGACTTGGGGGCGAGGCGATTCTGGTACCGATGATTGAGATCGCCCCTGTGGGACCGTCACAAAGTATTTGCATAGCGGACTGCATGCAACGTCTGTCAGAGTTCGACTGGATTGTCTGGACCAGTGGCAACGGGGTCTCAGAGTTCTTCCGACACCTGCGACTTGCAGGTCGGGACGCCCGGGCACTCGGCGGTCTGAAACTGGCTTGTATCGGTACGTCCACCGCGTCCCGTCTTGAGCAGTTTGGTTTGAGTGCTGATCTCGTTCCCTCGCAGTTTCGCGCGGAATCGCTGGGGGAAGCCATGCGGCCGCTGGTGCAGGGACGTCGAGTTCTGTGGGCGAAGGCCAGTCGCGGCAGGCCTGTGCTGCCCGCGATACTGGAATCGGCGGGTGCGACTGTCGAGCAACTTGTGGTGTACGAAAACAGAGATGTTTCAGCCTTCTCGGATGACATCGCAGAGCGGTTTCGACGCGGTTTGATTTCATGGGTCAGCCTCAGCAGCCCGTCGATTGCTCGTCGCTTTGCGGCCCTGCTGAACCATGCAGGAATCGCCCCGGCCGAACTCAGAACGCGGATCGCCACCATCAGTCCGGTCACGACAACTGCAGCGGAAGAATGTGGCTTGCAGGTTTCCGCAGAAGCCTCCATGCACACAATGTCGGGGATTCTGGCCGCGATTCAGGAACAGTCGGGCAGCCGATAACAGCAGATCGCCGTACCAAAGACCAGCGTGCAGCAAATGCGCAGGAGCAGGATTGTGCGGGCTGAACAGAATTCGACCTCGATCGAACTCCGCTGACACGATGGCTTAAGGCTTGATCGGCAACACGGACCACGTTGGGAGAAAGTCTCCGGAAAAGCCAGCGTCTGAGCTCCCGGTAACACAATCCGGAAGCCGAGATGCCCTTAGCAGGGGGTATCTGCGGTTGTCCGCAGCGTTACTCAACTGCCGTGCCTCGTTCCAGCCGTTCAGCCTGTAACTGGTGCACGCGAGCTTCCTGAATCTGTCCTGACGCTGTGCAGGTTTGTGCCATCAATCGATGCACAGTGGGGCGATCCGGACGCATCGCGAGAGATTTCCGCAAGTCCTCCATCGCACTGTTCCAGTCGTTCAGAGCAATGTAAACCTCGCCCCTTGTGGAAAGAATATCCGGGTGATCCGGAAGTATGCTGAGGCTTTGATTGACGTGCTTGAGGGCCTCAATCGGTCTGGCGGGAGTACTGCGAACTTCAGCAATCGCGAGGTTGTTCAGAATAGCCGGGTTTTTCTCCTCTGCGATGCCATTCGCGATTTCCAGCCATTTCACAGCCTGATCATATTCATCCATTGCCAGAGCTCGGGCTGAAAGCGTGTTCAGAATCTCCAGTGTATGGATCCCTTCGGCTCTCAGCGACGTCAGCAGTTGTTCAGCATCGCGGGACCCGTGGCTTCGCGACAGTGTGATGCGGGCAAGTCGGTCGATGGCCTGAAGTGCCGCGGCATCGTTGTCGGACACGGGCCCCGACATGACCGCGTTTTTCAGCAGCGCGATAAGTTTCCTTGCGGTTGCGCGATCAGGAATCTGCGGCATCGCGTCGGAATCAAGGGTCACAATGCGACCGGTCAACTGGGTATTCTGATCAAATTCCGCAATACAGGCCGACCCATAGACCGCAGCGGCTTCGGTATCTTCAGGAATCTGTGATTTCGCCGTTACCGCAGCGTTCTCCAGTACTTCGCGAGCATCCGCGGGCTTTTTCTGCAGCAGAAGTGCTCGTGCCAGCGCGAGCCGCTTCACTGAATTCTGCGGATCACTCTTCAACTGGTCTCTCAGTTCACTCGCCACTTTCTCGACCAGAGCGTCGGCGTCTTCGGTCTGAGCGGATGAATACAGGAGTTCGGCAACGAACAGGCGGTCTCCGGGATGCGCAGCGAGCAGAGGCCGCATCAACTCCGCGGCGTCGCGTTCTCTGTTCATCAATTTCAACAGGCCGGCAGCAATACGAGTTGCCTGATAGGGGTCTTTGGCCGTGGAAGCCTGCTGCTGCCAGTGGCTGAGGACAAGAGTCAGCGAATCCGGCCGGATCAGAGCCCCCATGCGATCAAGCCGTTGCAGCAGGTCAATGGCTGGAACACTGGATGGGTCCAGAGTTAAGGCACGCACAGCAAGGACACAGCAGGCATCACGGTTTGCAGGTGTCTGTCGCAGAAGTCGGTTGGCAACCAGCAGTTCCATCCGACTGAGATAGACTTTGAGTTCCGGAGATTGATTGCGCTCGATCTGCGCGTTCAGTTCGGCCCGCGCCTCATCAACCTTGTCGGCAAGAAACAGAGCTTCGGCCAGTTGCCCACAGAGATTGTTGTCCCCTGTATTCTCTCGAAATTTATCTCTGAGAGCAGTAATGGCCCTGTCGGCTGTCTTTTCCTGAACAACCCGGGGACGGTTCAGCAGACGTTGCAGTTTCAGCAATGTCAGGTTGACTTCCGGATGCACTTCAGCAGCGGCCTGCAGCGTACGCTCCGCCAGTCGCCACTCTTTCGTTTCTATATATATCTGCGAGAGTATCTCAGTCGCCTCAATATTGCCGCGATTCTCATTCAGCACCGTCAGAAGTTGATTCACTCTTTCTTCGGCACTGAGGTGGAACTGCGGATCTCCGGACTTTGACTTCCTGATCAGCCAGAGTCGAGCTTCGACCGATCCGGGTCCGTCTGACGGGGCAAGGCGGGACACAGTCTCGATCGCCTCTGCCACACGATCAGAGGTAATCAGCAGGTCGGCCAGCTGAATTGCGAAATCCGCATTTGCAGGATCCAGATGTGTGAGGGCCCGGAGACAGATTTCCTGCCCTGAGCGATTTTCAGTACTGGCTGCCGCCGCGAGGGCTGCGCGATAATTTCTGATCACCGAGGGACGGTCTGAGTAGCTGATTCCCCAGGCGGCTGCCAGGAGGGCGGCCACGGACAGCAGCAGGACAGGCGAACCGACGTAGAGCAGGTCATAGTCTCTGGAGTAAAACCAGTTCGCGAACCATTCCGACAGTTCACGTCGAAACTGCGCAAGGTGATTACCGGGATTCTTCAGGTTCCACGCAGCAGAGATGTTTGCAGCGGATGCCTCGCTGGAGGTATAGCCCGTTGACTGTTGACGGCTGGAATCCTGGAAGGACTGCCAGCGACTGCCATTTTTCCGGCCTGACATGGTCAACTTCCTATTCCGAAAACTCGAATCAACTGAACGGCAAGGATCGTTAGGGCCGTTATGAAAATCAGGCCGCGCACCGCTGCTGGTGAATTCGTCATCAGGGCTTCAGGAACCTCTGCAGAAGTGCCCGAACCACTTTGTGAAGCAAACGCCTGACGGGGTGCAGCGGTGATTGGAGGAACCTGACTGCCGTCCATGATTGCCGCGTCGGACATCGCCACTGACTGAGAAGGTGGCGGCTCAATCACTGTCAGCGCGAGGGGAGCGACCCAGGCATTGAACAGCGACGTCAGCAGATTCTCCCGTCGTGGACGCTGCTCCTCCTCTTCTTCGTCGTCTTCATAATGCCGAATAGCCTTGCGCCCGGTGACGAGATCTTCCATCACCGGAATCCCGCCGGTGAACAGGAGTACGACCTTGTCGGCACTCCAGATTGCGGCGAGCCCCGCAACCAGAACCAGAAATCGCCAGCAGAACCCAGCGATGCCCCTGGAGAGATCAAGGCTGGACGAAACCGCGAGGGACGCTCCGAGAGTTGTCGAAAGTGTCGAAAGAATTAAACCAAGGAACGCGGTGTAAATCAGGAGCAGGACCAGATGTGGCGCCGAGCGTCTATCCCACGCGGAAAAAACGGTGGCTGCCACCAGCATCACCCATGCGGAAGCGATTCCACCGCGAAGCATGCCTGCGTCAAGCAGCGTCCCGGTTACGTGCAGGCCATTCGCGTCAGAAAAGTGAATCAGGCCGCATGTGTTGAGAATGACTGACGAAAGGCTGGTGACGGAATTCTGAAATCCCTCCCAAAGCCAGGCATCCACCGATGGAGGCAGACGAACAATCAACGCCATCATCACCACGATTGCAAACAGAAATCGCCCGGATGACTCACGCTGGCAAGCCAGAATCCACGCCAGCACCGAAAGACTGCATCCGAAGGTGACCAGCCACGCCGATGCTCGCCAGACACCGAGGAAGACACAGAATACGTCAAGCATCACCATCAGCACCGACGAAACGCGCCAGACCGGTCGTTGACTACTGCCGTTCAGACTGGTCAGCCAGAGTAATGCCAGTACGGCGATCGGCTGCAGTCGAAACAGCGGCGACGTCATGGATTGCTTCGCGAAGATGGCAACCATGGGCAGATGTGCCGTCAGGAGAAACAAAATCGCGCCCTGACTCCGTACGAACTCGCCGGATTTCGCAAGCGAAGATTTGTTTCTCTGTGCCAGAGAATACGACATGGCGAATCCTCAAACCCTCTGAAGGAGTGTTCACCGACATGGTGCAAACCCGAAGTCTTTCCTCCTTCGTCATTATTTCCGGAAATTCCTCACGGGTATATCACGCCCCCGTAATGTTCTTCGGCAAATTCTGCCGGGGGAACATTTGAGTCAAGCTGGAGGGATTCGACAGGTTGCAGGGATCCTGCCGAATTCGCGGACGTCGCAGGAATCTGCAACCTTTTCCGCACGAAGTAACGCACTCTCGCCACATTTGTGGCGGTCTCGAAACAC
>CAIYBH010000233.1 GCA_903924405.1 uncultured Planctomycetaceae bacterium
CAGCGTTTTGGTCGCCTGAGAAGATCTACCATTGCGCTGCCGCAAAAAAATCCGCGCCCGTGACAATGGTACGATTTCAAGCAACAGACTTTTGTCGCTCGTGTCCACTGCGGATTTCCAAATACCTGACGGTCCCTGTTTCCCGGGAATTCCACCCGGGTAAAACCCCGCGTGACAAAAGTTTTCCGGGGACTCGCCGTTATCATGTGGCACTGTCGCTGCGTCGTTCCTTCGCCGACGTTTCCCGGATTCCACCGATGAGCTCCCCCGAACCACACGCTGACGATGCCGAGCCCTGTGGCTTTCACCTGCTCGGACTACCCGTCTCCGCTGAGGATCACAGTGTGCGGTCCCGTGAGCCGTTCGAAGTGCTGGTGTCCCAGTTCGTCGAGGAACTCCGAGCGGGCAGAAAACCATCCATCGAACTCTACGCCCGACGCTTTCCACCCCATGCAGATCGAATTCGTGACGTCTTCCCCGTCCTGGCCATGCTGGAACATGCCCGGGTCGAAAAAGAATCCCGGTCCATCCGCCAGAATATGCCCGGCTCCATTCCCTTCACACGCCTCGGAAACTGCGAGCTTCTGCAGGAATTGGGTCGGGGTGGCATGGGTGTGGTCTTTCGCGCCCGCGACCTCCAGTCAGGACATCTGGTCGCTCTGAAGGTCCTTCCGTGGCGCATGTCTGTTGTGCCGGAATGGGTCAGCCGCTTTGAACGAGAAGCAAGGACGGTGCAACAACTGCACCACCCGGGAATTGTCCCCGTCTTCCGTTCTGGCCAGGAAGACGGTTACTGCTTCCTCGTTATGCAACTGATCCACGGCATCAGCCTCGATCGCCTCATCCGCGCCCTCGGAACCGCACCCCCCACTGGACTCTGCCTACAGGAACTCATACCAGCACCCGCAAACACCGACCAATCCACTTCCAAAATCTCCACGAACACTCAGCAACACGTCGACACGGCTCCTGCTTCCACACCACCACTGCAACTGACGACAGATGCCTGGCAACACTTCACCCGCATCGGGCTGCAAACTGCACACGCTCTGCACGCCGCCCATACTGCCGGCATCTGCCACAATGACATCAAGCCCGGAAACCTGCTAATCGACCGCTACGGTCATGTCTGGATCACAGACTTCGGACTCTCCCAGCCGATTCCAGCACCTCGTTCGGACCATCTTTCCCGCTCGGCGACCGCCTCCTTCACACATCACACTCATCCACACAAATCTCCGAACCCACTGGAACCCCATGATTCCTCTTTTGGTGGAACTCTTCGGTATATGGCCCCCGAACGACTGTCCGGCCACCAGTCTGAAGCAGCAGACATTTATGCCCTTGGTGCCACTCTGTACGAACTGTGCCTGCAATGCGCTCCTTTTGAACATGCCCAGCGAGACGAACTGCGGCGACTTATTCAGCAGCAGTCGCCCATGGCCCCAAGTGATCTATGTCGCGATTTCCCGCGTGGTCTTGAAACCATCATTCTGAATTGCCTCGAAAAAAATCCTGCATATCGCTACACCACAGCCCGGCAACTGATCGAGGATCTGCTGAGATTCGCGCAGGGTGATCGCATCCGTCGTACTCGTCCTGGTTGGTTATCCCTCGGATTTCATCGGCTCCGCTCACACTTCCAATAGTCCGCTGATACTCGATCGGCCATACAGACCGCCATGGTCATGACAACTCCTGTACTGAAGCCATCCGTGCGCACTCAGGCCACGGTCTACAGTCTCAAGCCGCTCTAAGGAACACCATGGTGACAGCTGGTTTTCAACCCATCAAAGTCGGTGTCATCGGGACAGGTCGCTTCGGACGGTTGCATGCACTCACTCTTGCCGGACTTTTCGAATTCCAGCTCGTTGCCATCGTCGGACGCCGCCCCGAGTGCCCTCAGCCTCTCCGCACAGAATTGCCGGATATCCCTTACTGGTCCAGCCTGTCAGCGGCAATCGAAAAATCCGGTGCTGAGGCCTGGATCGTGGCCTGCACAACAGCGTCACACGTCACAGTCACCCGTCAGTTACTCGAAGCGGGCCTGACAGTCCTGCTCGAAAAACCACTCGCCGATTCACTCCCTGAAGCAAAGAGCCTGCAGCCTCTTGTGCAGCCCGATTCCCGCAACCTGATGCTGGGTCATATCCTGCTGTTCAACAGCGAATTCCAGCAACTACAGCTTGAAGTCGCTCAACGCGGCCCACTCTCGCTGATCGATTGTGTACGGCATCGCCCGGCTTCCATCCCCGCTGCCTTTCCCGGCGAAACACCGCTCGAATCCACCATGGTGCACGATTTGTACTGCCTTCAGGCACTCACCAACCGGGAACCACCTGTCTCATTGACCGCAATTCAGCATCGCACCACCTGCGGAATTACCAACCTTGTTCACGCCTGCCTGCAGTGGTCATCCGGACTTCTCGCCACCTGCACTGCCTCGTTTCTGACACCCAACGGGATGCCACCTCGAGGATTTGATCGGATGGAAGTCTTTGGAAACGGCTGGGCCGCCCGCATACAACCGAACCCACGGCCTATCGAGGTCTGGGAAGAGTCCGCGTCCTGGCCTATGGCTCTGGAAATCCGCACCAGCACCACCGGACCCACCGGTATGCTGGCCGAAGAACTGCGCGCCTTTGGTCGCGTCGTCCGCGGAGACGCTGATGTCCCTGTGGGCGCCCGCTATTCTGACGCAATCCAGGTGCAGGAATGGATCGCTGCCCTCGCTCAATCCGCCAACGATCATCTGTCTGTGGGTAACTCCACTGCTATTCACCACGATTTCCGTTGAATGTGGACAACAACTTCACTACGAACACATTCCCTGCTGCTCAATGAACAATGACTGTCTATTTCAGCACAAAATCTGTCGCTGATTCCCTGTGGGACGTTTGACCTCCTCTCATAATGCCGGCACAAGCGGTGCCTGTCACCAATACGAAAGGATTTGCGGTGATCGCTGAAGACCTTGAACGACTGAAACGACTGCTGGATGCCGGTGCACTAACCGCTGAAGAATTTGATCGCGCCAAACAGCAGGTGCTGAACAAAACCTCTGGTCATCGGCCCGGTGAAATCTACGGCGTCCGAATCTCTGTGTGGTGCGCCCTGATGCATCTTTCTCAGCTGTTATGGTGGACAGGTGCCGGAATCATCGCACCAATCGTGTTGTGGATCCTCGGCCGCGAACAGTCAACAGAAATTGACAAACATGGAAAAGTCATCATCAACTGGATGCTCAGTGCCATGATCTTCGGTGCGGTCTTCTATCTGCTGACGTTTGTCTTTGTCGGCTGGCTGCTGCTGCCCATTCATGGTCTGCTGACATTCCTTTTCCCCGTCCTCGGTGCTATCAAGGCACTCAACAAGCAGGTTTGGGAATATCCGCTGTCCTTTGAATTCCTCAAGCTCGACAGTGATCAACTGGAGACTTCACACTTCTGAGTTCCAGAACTCTTTCGATCGACTGTCACATCTCTATAAGGGCACCGCATCGGGGTATTGCAGCGCGTTGCTTTTCCGTAGCGGCAGGCACCATCTGCGATGGCGAAATGGCATCGCAAAGACGTTCTGTGCTGATCCCGGAACTTAGTCATTGCGGAAACTGAGCTTCATTCACCTTCTGCAGTTCGCTTTCATCCTGAGCTATCTTCAGCTTACCTGTCAGCCGCACCTGATTCGGTGGCTCGCACGAGTCTCCTTTGCAGGCCTGATAGCGTATCTCCACATTCACCTCCGCTTCACCAGCCTCTTCCGCCGGATCGACTTCCAGTACGCCGTAGATCAGAACCTTTCGGCCATACACAAACAACGGCTTTTCCTCACCAGCGATCACATGCTCTTCATGCTTCGGATACTTGATCTTTGTCAGTTTCACCTTCTGTGGGCTTTTCACCCGGACCTCAGTAGGAATCAAATAGTCTGCACTGGCCGGGTTCGCGTTGATGTGCCAGCCATCAGCGATCGTCACCTCAATAGCAACCGGACATCGGCCGCCTCGAGGTAACTTGTTGAAGTACGTATAGATCTTCGCCTTGACCGGTTTGTCGGCAGCCGGCTTTTTCTGATTCCCCTCGGTCTCATCCAGTCGCGTCAACAGCAGGCGCCCCTGGAGCTCCCATGGTCCCTGTATTCCCCGGGACTGGTCAGACCCGGCAATGTGCTCCAGGTCTTCCCGGGACCGTGCTGCCTGTCGAACAGGACCTGTCTCAATTCCCCGTCTGCTGCCCGACGTGTCCGCTCCACTGGACTCTTCCGACTTCAGAAAATCCCGGGCCGCCAGCGCCAGACCGGCACAACTGGCGGGCGCCGATTCAATCGTGCCGCTGAATCGACGCAGTAGCCCTTCCGCCAGCTCGCGATACTCCCGCTTTCTGTCACTCAACCACAGCAAGTTGCGAATTGCCACACTGTTACCGGAAGGTGAAACAGAGTCATAGGGTGAACTTGTCCGGGCAAACAACTTTTCGTGGCTCTCGGATGTGAAGAAGAAGGTCTTCAGATCCTCGTCATAAAACAGCTCCAGTTGCTTCTGTGTCAATTCCTGAGCTGACGTCAGCCAGCGTTCGTTCTTTGTGGATTGATGAAGTGTCAGTAACGCCGAAACCAGACTGGCATAATCGTCAAGGTACGCCTTTGGCCCCTGCACTCCGTTTCGCCACGACCGCACCAGCGCCCCCTCTTTATCACGCAATCGAGTCAGCAGAAATTCAGCTGCTCGTTCCGCCAGTTGTAAATCGGCTTCACGCCCCGGCAATCGACCACTCACCGCCAGTGCCTGGATCATCAGGGCATTCCATTCCGTCAGTACCTTGTCATCCAGAAATGGACGCTCCCGCTCAGCACGTACGGCCAGTAGCCGATGCCGACACTGCGTAAGCACTTCCTCCAGACGCGTGGTCTCTGCCGCTGACGCTGTGACACGATCGCCCTGGTCTTCGGGCAGGTAAAGAATCCGACCATGCTCAAAAGACTGCGGCTGATCAAATCCATAAGTCTTCAGAAACTGATCCGCCTCATCCCCCTTCAGATGTTCACGAATCTCCGATTCAGTCCATACGTAAAACTCGCCCTCAATCGCGTGCGTCTCTGCATCCAGCGCTGAACAGAAGGCTCCCTCCGGCAACAACATTTCACGCCGAAGAAACGACACCAGCTCATCAATCACCTGACCATACAAAGGATCCGGATTCTCCAGGGAAACCTGCGCGTAGATTTCCAACAGCTGAGCCTGGTCGTACAGCATCTTTTCAAAGTGCGGTACAGTCCATGTTCTCTCGGTGCTGTATCGATGAAATCCACCACCCAGATGATCCCGTATCCCGCCCCTCGCCATCGCGGTCAGTGAGTGTCGCACAATCGACATTAATTGTGGATCCTGCGTTTCCCGGAATTGCTGCAACAGGAACATCAGTCGCGGGACGCTGGGAAATCGAGGCCCATCGGGCCTGCGCCGATTCAGATCGACGCCACCCCAAACCTCGTCGTAGTTCTGACAGATTGCTTCGGTAACTGCTCTGAGAAGTTCTGAGTCCAGTTTGACAGGTTCAGCAAGCACCGTCGGACCCGACAGTCGCCGCACTTCGCGAGCAATCATGCCGGATGTCTGCAGCACGCTTTCCCGCTGATTTTTCCACAGGTCCTGAATACGAGTGGCGGCCGTCAGAAAACCCGTGCGACCATCGGGGGTATCTTCCGGAGGCAGATAGGTTGCCCCGGCGATCGGGTTCCCTTCATTGTCCAGAAACAACGACAATGGCCAGCCACCACCACCGCCACTGCCCGCAGCCTGTTGGTACACAATCAGACTGGTCATATACAAATCATCAACATCCGGCCGCTCTTCCCGGTCCACTTTGATACAGACGAAGTGTGTGTTCATGTATTCCGCGATGCGGTCACTTGAAAACACTTCACGTTCCATCACATGACACCAGTAACAACTACTGTACCCAATGGATAAGAACACCGGTTTGTCTTCTGCACGTGCCTTTTCAAACGCTTCAGGTCCCCAGGGAAACCACTGGATCGGATTATGAGCATGCATCAGCAGATACGGACTGGATTCTCGCGACAGGCGATTGGCCGGTCGATTCGAATCCTTTGATGGCTTTGCCCCGTCTGTACCGTCGTTGCTGACAGCACCACCATCCGCCGCTGGTGTTGGAATAGCTGGTTCGTCCGAGTGCAGCCAACTGCCTCGTACCAGCAAACTCACGGTGAGCATCAGTCTGAACAGCGTCAGAAATGTTTGCATGGAAGATCGAGCGTTCATGGTGGGACACCCACTGAAACCTGGAGGCCACGGACCACAACGTCCGCCAGTTGTCAGGAAAATTCTTCGCTTCAAAGTCCCCGTAGTGTACTAAAACACCACCAGAAATCCCTTGAATCCGCGAAAACTCTGCCCGTTTCTATCCCGCTCGAAACAATTGATATCATTCAATTGTTCTGGAGAAGCATCTGAGCCTTCAGAAATCGGGATCACTCCGCCACAACCCGGCAGACGCTCGTTCGCTTGTTTTACCTGCCGCTGCTCTCTCGCCAGGTGGTCGTTTATTTCCGGTCAATCTCTGAGGATTTCCACGACCTCCACCGACAATCAACTCAGCAGACTGCGTCTGTCAGATGCTCAGGCTGGCTGGGCACCACACTTGCAGTCACCGTCGTCCGATTCACACAGCATCCCCACTGCTTGGCCGCAGATCTGCCCTGCCGTGGCGTCCGGGAATGACAATCGACAGACCACCAACTGACATGTCCAAATGGGGAACGTATCACAGTTTTCCGTGAACGCTCGGGCTGTGTTGCGTCGCAAACAGGCGGTTATCCCTGATCCAGTCTTCCCGAGTGTACGAAATGACGGATGTGTCCGTTTCGCGAACTTCCAGCATCGACAATCGAAATCCCATTTCTGTGATCTCTGTGAACAGCATCCAGGCCAGATTTTCCACACTGGTAGGACCATTGAACAACTTCAGTTTGAAATTTTCACCCGTCCGCCGGCAATGGTCCTGAAGTGTTTCGTACAGTGGATCCTGAATGTTAATCAGCATGCCATGGTCGTAATGCTCTTTCAGCCATGGTTCGACCTTGTCGTCAAAAGTGCCAAACAGCGTACTGATTTCACCGTCCCGCTCGACCTCAAAAAAACAGCGAATTCCATATCGGTGGCCATGCGGATTGCTGCACTTGTCCCGCAGCGTCTCGTTCCGGTGAGCGGCGTAGAATTTGTACTCTTTTTGAATGATCATCACTCTTCTCCGAGGGCATAGCTGTTTTCCAGCCAAAGCATATCAGGATTCCTTTCCGTTTTCCCGAGTCCTCCCCGTTCACCAGCTGGGGTTCTCAGAAAACCCCGGTTTTTGCTTCGCCGCTGCTTCCAGGATATCCTGCAGTCGATCTGTTGCAGCCCGAATTGTCCAGTGCGATTCGATCGCCGACTTCGCCTCTATCGCCCTGAATTTGGCTGCCTCGGCCCGCTGTCGCACTTCCCGAATCGCCATCTGCAGAGCTCCCGAGTCGTTCACTCGGCATAACACTCCCAAGCGCCCGCCTTCCAGAATCTCCGCCGGTCCTGATTCACAGTCACTGGAGATCACTGGTGTGCCGCACACCATTGCTTCCAGCAGGACATTGGGCATCCCCTCGACCAGCGACGGCAGCACAAACACACTGGCGCTGCGATACCACGCGGCTGCGTTCGTCTGAAATCCTGGCAGATGCACCACATCATGCAGTCCGGACTGGTCAATCTGACGCTGCAATTCTTCCCGATGGCCACCCTCGCCCAATATCGCCAGCCGATAGTCCGTTTGCGGATCTTCCCGCACCAGCCGACTTACCGCTTCAATCAGCAGATGCCAGCCTTTTTCGCGGTTCAACCGGCCCGCTCCAACGATCCGAAACACCTGACGGCTACCTGTGTCCCTCGTCCACCATTGATCTGACACCATCTGCACGGATTGCTGCTGCAGCTGAACCATGTCGATCCCATTGTACTGAGTCACGATTCGTTCCGGGGCAATTCCGTAAAATCGAATGGCTGCGTTTCGAGCTCCTTCTGAGACTGCCAGTACCCGCGTTGATCGGTTGTAGAGTCGATGCAGCAGTCGACGCTTGAACCACTGAAACCTTCCTGCCACCGGAGCAAACCCCGTTTCGGGATTGGTTACAATCGTCGAAACGTTCGGTACACCAATTCGCTGAGCCCCGGCAGCGGTGATCAACGTCATCAGAAATGTTCGGTCATAACTGACGTCCGCTCGCAGCTCGTGCAGACATGCGGCATAGTCTGCCACGCGACGCGAATGCATTCGCCCGGGAAGATACCAACCCCCGCCGCGAACCCGCTCTTCAAACGCAAATACTGGCACATCGCTCGGTATCTGATCCAGTAGCGGACCAGATCGATACACCAGATACAGATACGGCTCAAAACGCTTCCGATCCAGATGCTTCAGGATCTGCACCATCTGCCGCTCTGAGCCACCACCGTGCATGGCGCCTATGGCACACAGAACTCGAATTCGTCGCAGGCTCACTGACACCCTCCCGCTCAGTACCTCCAATATGCTTTTCGAGGCTGGTTTCCGCGTCTCTGGTCGCCATTTCCTGGCTCAACACTCTGCTCAGTCTTCACATCTGCCCTGCACCCGAGGAACGGATCTTCGGCACTCTATGGTTCACCAGATTTCGCACCAGGCTCAGGAACCAGGTCCAGCACATCAGCAATCGTCTGCAGTGCCGCAATCAGGAATGAAATGTGTTCATCAAGATCGACGCCCAGATCTGCTGCCCCGCGCACAATATCATCGCGATTCACCGCAGCGGCAAAGGAGGCCGTCTTCATTTTCTTTCGGACACTCTTCGCCGTCATTCCCTCCAGACGGCCTGGTCGCATCAGTGCACAAGCAACCAGAAAACCACACAACTCGTCACAGGCATACAACGCTTTGTCCATTGGTGAAATGCGAGGACAGTCGGTCAGGTAATCCGCGTGCGATTTGATTGCATAGATCACATCTTCCGGATAGCCCTTTGACCTCAGTATCTCTGACCCCTGAAGCGGATGATCCGGAGGGTCAGGCCAGCGTTCATAGTCAAAGTCATGCAGTAGTCCCGTTGTGGCCCATTTTTCCGCGTCTTCACCCAGTTTTTCTGCATAGGCACGCATCGCTGCTTCCACCGCAAACATGTGCCGCTGCAGTCCCGGATTGCTGACGTATTCACGCAGTAGCTGCAGATTCTGTTCGCGATTCATCAATCGACTCCATTAACCAGGTAATCGTTGAAAGGAATGCCGGCGTTCCCTCAGGCAGAAATAAAGACGATTCTTCTGATGCCATCATATCGCACGATCGTCACGATCGTATTTGTCACTGACCCATAGCGGACGGAACTGGCAGTTCTCCGAAATTCCCTCCTGATGAATACTCGGCGACATCAATGCGACTGATCGTCCAATGCCCCCGATATGAAATTCAATCTGTGAGTTACG
>CAIYBH010000234.1 GCA_903924405.1 uncultured Planctomycetaceae bacterium
ACCTTACTTACATGGTAAAAGCTGACAGGATCGCGTGGGGTCAATTCACCCCCGAGGCTCCATTCCTGCCCCTGATACTGCAGGACCGCATCACCCGGGAACAACCCCTCAAACAGTGGACGGCCCGTCAGCGGACTGCCGTATTCACCCATCGTGCCCAGCTTGATGATGGACGCGTCCGGTGCATGATCCCGGACACCAAATAATAACCCCAGTGTTCCCACCACATTGTTCTGAATCGTATTCACTGCACGATCCACATCCGCCATGCTGTACGGTGCACTCGGGATTTCAGCAAACTGGACAATCGATTCCGGCTGCACTTCACGGATATAAGCAAACAGCGATTCACGATCCAGCAGATCCATCTCTCGAAATTCGATGTCGACCCCCAGATGCTCCTTTGCCGCCGCCACACGCTCGGCCATACTGCGGATTTCCGTCACCGACTGAGCCCCGCGTTCCGCCACCAGTTTACGACGCAGCAGATTGTCGATGCCATACACCCGGCATCCCAGCTTCGCCAGCTTCAGCGCCAGTGGCCAGCCCAGATAACCGTCCATCCCGAGGATCAGCACCCGCATCCCATCCAGCAGATACCCGTTCTCCGTCTGCTTCCACTCACTGCAGGATTCAAACGTGATCGATAACGGATCGAAGTAACCGATCTCCGGACGCCGCCGACACTCCACGACCAGCTGACCTTCAGCCGCCTTGCGAAACGCCGCCTGGCCACAGGCACGAAAGTCCACATGCCCCTTGAATTCCACCGCAGGGCAGCTCCAGCATGTCTGGCCGGCATTGTGGCAGCTTGATTGAGTCATTGATCAAGAATCCTGAATCGAAGTCGAAGTGGTGCTCACACAGTCACCAATTGCCTGAAAACCCGCACCGAGCGGCCCCGTCGCCACGGAACCGTCTCAGTTCTGAACCACGTTCCGGGGCCCGTCTGTTCACGTCACTACGCCGCCCGCCGCAGGCTGCCATACTGCTGAGGTTTTACGACCTGCAGCACATGCTCCACATGCATATCCGCCGGAATGACTCCGTGATCCGTTCCACGCACAAAAAAGGTCGACTCTTCGTAAGTATGCCGACCATTGATCAGAGTCGGTTCCACCAGCGCCGAAAGATTCAGACGCCCCGACAGAGCCACATCCGGAGCCGGCATCACAATCAGGTCCGGTGCCCGATGCGAATACGGTCCGCTGTACACACCAGCCCCCCGAATCACCTCCGTCGCCACCGGCTCGCCCTCCACCTGCACCGACAGCAGGTACGTGGTGATCGCCTGCATCAATGCTTCCGCGGCGTCCGGTGTCACACTTCCACCCGGATAACGCCCCTGGCGATGCAGATAAATCCGGCCGGGATCCATCGCAAAAGCAGTACTCTCCGGCAGCATGTCCGAAAACGCCGGACGCGGTGAACCCTTCAGCTTCAGAAACCCACCTTCCGCCAGCAGACAGTTCAGATTCACACTCCGCCGCTGACGCGCAAAACCATGGTCCGACACCGCAACCAGTTGAGTCCGGTCGTCCAGACGCTCCAGAATCCGCCCCAGCTGCCGGTCCACTTCGTGATAGTAATCGAGAAACGTCTGATGAAACGGTGACGTCGGATCCTCGTAGTCTTCCCACAAATAATGATTCAGGCGATC
>CAIYBH010000235.1 GCA_903924405.1 uncultured Planctomycetaceae bacterium
AGCACGAAAACTCTCCAGCATGCGGGACGCATCCGTGTGCTGTCGCTGGCGGGTTTCCAAAAGCGTGTCCAGCCGCTCCTGTTCCGCCTGCAGCTGCGAGTGAGAATCCCGCATGTCTGCCAGATCCTTTCGCAGTTGCCCTCGAACGTACTCCACGTAACCAGCCGGATCGACATTGCGAGCCGCTTCGGTCCAGCCCCCAAACTGCTCGTATCCCCGTGCCACCAGTGCCCGACATGCCGGACTGTTTGCCAACAATACGCAGCTACCAATGACCACCATTGCCAGGACAACTTTTACCATCACTTGTTCCTCCATCCTCAGCTTCTGCCGCAGACAACCGGACGCCCGCTGCCATTCAGCCAGCGCCCCCTGCGGTTATCTGCATGCAGCAGCTGCCGTGGCCAAAGTTGCGCGGAATTCTGAAAGATTCAGGGAGTCGCCTGAATTCCGTGATGCCGGGCAGCCCGGATGCTGACAGCCGTGACGGGCTGCAGGCGATTCGCCAGCTCAATTGACTGTTCCAGCCCCGCTTTGAGCGCATTGAGCCCATGTGTCGCCAGTACATCCAGATCAGCCTCGCCGGGCAGGCTCGTGCACTCAATAAAGAGCAGAGGCTGATCACAAAAAGTCTGCAGAGATGCGACGTCTGGAAAAGTTGTCAGCAGTGGAATAGACAAAGAAGATGCATCACCAAGCCACTGCTGAGGCACCAGACTGCAGCCGACAATCGCGTGCCCCGGAAGCATGACAACAAACGGATCCAGCCCAATCGCCTCCAGCAGCGATGCCGTCAGCACAGAATAATCCAGACAGTTGCCATGCCGACTGATCAGCAGTTCTTCGATCGTGCGAATGCGCTGCCATTCCACATGTGCTTCCGGCGGCGATGTCACGTAGCCGGTCAGATGATGATTCAAGGCATGGCAGGCTGCATGGACATAGCTGAGAATTGGATGCACATTCAGTCGTACATCCCCAGCACTGTCTGCCAGTTGTTTTCGCAGTGGGGAGTAACCCTCCAGGCTGGACACTCCAGCCAGCTGCTGCAGGGCCTCGCCACAGGTTTTCACGAGCGGTAACAGCGCAGAGGCGTCCGGGCGGACACTTGTCGCTACCATCCAGCAGCTGTCGTCGTGTCGTCCGGCGGTCAGCGGAATCGTATGGGCAGGCAGGAGTCGCAGGGAGTGCGTCACGGCAAACAAAGTGACGCCGGAATCCTCGAGAGTTACCTGGATCGACAGATTCATAAAGCCGGTACGAGCTGCGAATAATTCAGGACGAAGGGGAAACTGTACTTCACTGACCAGAATGGTTCCGCCCGACGACAGCGAACCCGGCGTATGCAGCCATTCCCCACACACCTCCCGGGGCTGAACTGACAGACGAATCAGAGGCCGTAGCAGTTCCACACCCGTCCCCAGACGGATCTCCAGATTGCGCAGAATCGGCACCCCAGCCATCAGGTGTGCACAACATGGCTGCCGCAGGATTTCCAGAGAAACCTGTATTGCCGAACCCTGGCCGTGCAGATCACATCGCTGATACACACTGCCGATTCTGGGATCGCCCGGAGAAAAAATAACTTGCGATGAACCAGTTCCTGCCGAAATGAACGGGGGGGCTGTGGATGCTGACGCCACAGCTGGCCCGGACGACGGACGATCTTTGCCGTCGCCCCGCAGGCGATCGATACGCTGCTGCACGGTTTGCTGCAAATTCCGCATCCGATCCGCGTTTGAAGGCCTGTCACTTCCCGAAACCATAATACACCCCATATGTAATACTGGCCTGTACAGAGGATTCTTATCGTACTGACCTGTCCGAGCCCATTCCACTGCCCCCTGTACAAAGACAAAAAATCCGCAGCGATTACCTCCATCGCGGGATTGAATTATGGTGGAATTAAAAAACTCAAAAAAGCTGCGGGCGATCGCCCGCAGCTTTGGTCATTCCCAGTCAACCACGAACACTCAGCGAATCGCACCACTCAAACCTTCCGGTGTCTCCGCCGTCTGCGATTCTCCTGGAAGCGGTCCCGCCAGAAATGCGGCAACCCGCACCTTATGAGCCGAGATCTCCTCGGACTCTTTCGGAAGCATCGCCGTCAGCGTCTCCAGCATCGGAACCGAATCCGATGGCAGATGCTGTACCATGATCCGGCTGGTCTGATACGGCACGAGTACGATGCTCGCTTCCAGCGAATCAATGCCGGCAATGATCTGGTCCGTTTCGTTCTGGCCGTCCTGCAGATTCTTTTCCAGCAGATTGATGGCCGCCTGCAACGCCAGGGAACGGCCCATCAGCGTGCTGGTCTGCCGAA
>CAIYBH010000236.1 GCA_903924405.1 uncultured Planctomycetaceae bacterium
GACCACGGCAAGACCACCACCACAGCGGCGATTCTCGCGGTGCAGGCTGCAAAGGGCATGGCTTCTGTGAAGTCGTACTCTGATATCGCCAAGGGTGGGACTGTGCGAGACGCCACCAAGACTGTGACGATTGCTGCGTCGCACGTTGAGTATGAGACCCCGAATCGTCACTATGCACACATTGACTGTCCGGGACACGCTGACTACATCAAGAACATGATTACAGGTGCCGCCCAGATGGACGGTGCGATTCTTGTTGTGTCTGCTGCTGACGGTCCGATGCCTCAGACCCGCGAGCACATTCTTTTGGCTCGCCAGGTGGACGTGCCGGCCCTTGTTGTGTTCCTCAACAAGTGTGACCTTGTCGACGACTCTGAGTTGCTCGATCTGGTTGAGATGGAAGTTCGTGAGTTGCTGACGAAGTACGGCTTCCCGGGTGACGACATTCCGCTCGTTCGTGGTAATGCCCGCGGCGCGCTGGATAACCCAGCGGATGAGAAGTACAGCCAGTGCATCACAAATCTGATGGAAGCACTGGATGCGTACATACCAGAGCCAGAGCGTGCAGCGGACAAGCCGTTTATGATGGCTGTCGAAGACGTGTTCTCCATCGAAGGTCGCGGTACTGTTGCCACCGGTCGTATTGAGGCTGGTGTGGTGAAGGTCGGCGAAAAGATTCAGATCATTGGTCTGAAGGACACCGTCGAAACGACGGTCACCGGAGTCGAAATGTTCCAGAAGACTCTGGATCAGGGCATCGCCGGGGACAACGTCGGGTTGCTTCTGCGTGGTCTGAAAAAGGAAGACATTCAGCGCGGTCAGGTTCTTGCGTTCCCGAACAGCATCAAGCCGCACATGCAGTTTGAAGCCGAAGTGTACGTACTGAGCAAGGAAGAAGGCGGACGACATACACCGTTCTTCTCCGGATACCGTCCTCAGTTCTACTTCCGTACGACAGACGTGACCGGGACCACCAAGCTGTTGGGTGGTGCTGATATGTGTATGCCCGGTGACAACGTGCGTGTTGAAGTCGAGCTCGGCAAGCCGATCGCTCTGGAAGATGGTAGCCGATTCGCTATTCGCGAAGGTGGCAAGACTGTGGGTTCAGGCGTTGTGACGAAGATTTTGAAATAGTCTGAGTCCGTACGATGCACGCTGCCTGTCGGAGACCCGGCAGGCAGCTTTGTTTTGTTGATATGGGGTACAGAGATGCGGGAATATGTCTGGCTCGAGTGTACCGAGACGGGGACTCGTAACTACCGTGTGATCAAAGAGACGCGTGGTACTGAGCGTCTGGAGTTGATGAAGTATTGTCCGAAGCTTCGTCGTCACACTCTGCACAAAGAGTCCCGAAAGAAATAGATGCCGGTGTTCCGGCAATGTGTTCACACGGGTGTAGCTCAATTGGCAGAGCACCGGATTCCAAATCCGGCGGTTGGGGGTTCGACTCCCTCCACCCGTGCGTTTCATGGTCTCCGAGTGGTCTCTTTTAGTGTTTGAGTGTCACATGTCCAACAAGACTGTGGGTGGTGCGATCGTGCCAGAGCTCTTTCGGTTTAGCCTTTACAAGGCGAACCAGGGAAGGATGGTACGTCAGGTGACGTTCTTTGGGGTTGCCATTCTCGCAGCCTTCGGATGCATCACTTTGTCAAATGGGCCACTGATGGGCAACGGCCGAGCGTTGCAGGTGGGTCTGCCTTTCGTATTGTGGCTGTTGACCGCGTGGGTTGCCTTTCGTGCCGTCAATTTTGCCGCGTTTGCAGACTTCCTGATTTCGGTGGAATCGGAGTTGGCTCGAGTGACGTGGCCGGCGCGAACGGAAGTGGTGCAGGCCACAGTCGTCGTAATCAGCACCATGGTGTTTTTGGGGGCGTTCCTGTACTTAATCGATGTTGTCTGGACGGTGCTGTTTAAGTTGATCCGGTTTAAGGATTTTTAGCACCAGAGAATTTCGAGTCGGTGGAAGATCTGCCGTCTGTCTGAAAACCCTGTACCTGCCACGCTGTGGTCGGGGAGAACGGTGGTAATGGCTAAAGAGAACACAAAACCGCAAGGGTCCTCAGAGATGAGTTGGTATGTACTCAAAGTACAGACCAACCGCGAGAGGACTATTCGGGACGCGCTGCTGAAGCGTATACGTCTTGAAGGCCTCGAAGAATATTTTGGCGAGATTGTTATTCCTTCTGAAAAGGTCGTGGACACTCGGAGCGGATCTCACCGGGAGCAGGACAGGAAACTGTTTCCCGGGTATATCATGATCCAGATGAATCTGAACGATGAGAGTTGGTATCTCGTTCGGGACACGGGCGGTGTGGGTGACTTCGCGGGTGCCGCCGGCAAGCCTCTTCCGATGGAGCAGTTTGAAGTTGACAGAATGCTCGGAAGGGCTGAGCAGCAGTCGACCGCGGCGCCGAAGGTGAAGATTCAGGTTGCGGCTGGCGACATTGTAAAGATACGTGAAGGTACCTTCGAGAACTTTGAGGGGACTGTTGAAGGGATTGACGAGCACAGCGGCAAGGTCTCGGTGTTGATCGAGATCTTTGGTCGGTCGACACCGGTAGAGTTGGATCACTGGCAGGTTGAGTCGGTTTAGACAGTTTGGTTCAAATCACGGGAATAATTGGAAATGGGTAAGCAGCGGCAGGTCACAGCACAGATTAAGGTTCAGGTCACTGGTGGACAAGCGACACCGGCCCCGCCGGTTGGTACCGCGCTGGGCCCTCACGGTGTGAACATCGGGCAGTTCGTCTCCCAGTTCAATGAGAAGACTCGGGACATGATGGGGGTCACGATCCCGGTTGTGATCACCGTGTACAACGACCGAACGTTTGAGTTCATTCTGAAAAGCCCGCCTGCTGCTGTGTTATTGAAGAAGGCAGCTGGAATCGCCAAGGGCTCGGGCAACCCGCTGAAGAATAAGGTGGGGACCGTGACCACTGGACAGCTGGAGACAATCGCCAAGCAGAAGTACGAGGACCTAAACGCGTCGTCATTGGAACAGGCGCGGAAGATGATTGCGGGGACTGCTCGCAGCATGGGTATCGAGGTTGTTGACTAGTACCGATTGGGGTTTCGCGCGGGAACTGTTTTTTTGGTTAGGTGTGATATGGCTGGTCAGTCAAAGCGAATGAAGAACCTGTCGAAAAAGGCGGGCGACCTTGGCGTGCTCTCAGTTACGGACGCCGTAAAGGCCTTGAAGGGGCTGGAAGATACGTTGCCGAAGAGCATCAAGCGTGCGCGTTTCGATCAGACCGTCGAGATCGCCGTGAGGCTGGGAGTCGATCCCCGGCAAGCGGATCAGATTGTGCGCGGTTCGATCGTCCTTCCCCATGGGATTGGTAAAGCACAGCGCGTGGTTGTGTTTGCCCAGGGCGAAAAGGTCGCTCTCGCGCAGGCGGCGGGTGCTGATGTCGTTGGCGCGAAAGAGCTTGCAGATCGAATTAAGGACGGATGGCTCGACTTCGACGTGTGCATTGCGACTCCGGATATGATGGGGATCGTTGGTCCACTTGGCCGAATTCTCGGTCCTCGAGGCCTGATGCCCAGCCCACGCGCTGGCACGGTGACTCAGGACGTCGCGAACGCGGTTCGTGAATATAAGGCCGGCAAGGTCGAGTTTCGCGTGGACAACGGGGCGAACGTTCACTGCGTCGTTGGGAAGATGTCTTTCGATGCCGCTCGGTTGACCGAGAATATCGACGCTTTGCTCGCGTTTATCAGAAGCCTGAAGCCAAACACGTCGAAGGGCGTGTATTTGCGTGGGATGGTGGTTTCTGCGACCATGATGCCTTCGATCTCGGTTGCTGTGTAGCGTTTCCCGGTGTTTTGTCTGTCCGGTTTAGTTTTGGCGGATAAGTTGCGATGGCACGGCTCGTTAAAGACATGGTGATTTCGGAGATTCAGGCCCGAATCGGAGACGCCAGGGACTTCATCGTGGTGGATGTATCACGGTTGGATGCGATCTCTGCCAACCGCTGGCGTTTGGCGCTGCGGAAGGACCGCATCCACGCGTTGACTGTGAAGAACTCGATTGCCCTCAACGCGTTGAAGCGTAAAGGGGTCAAGGGCCTCGATGGCGTGCTTACTGGTCCGTCGACGCTTCTCTGGGGCAGTGACGACATTGTTTCGCTTTCCCGGGCCATTACGAAGTGGGCCAAGGATCTTCAGAAACTTGAGATTAAAGGGGCTGCGGTTGAAGGTCAAAGCCTGAATGCAGCTGGCGTGGAGACACTGAGCAAGAGTGCGGGTCGTCTTGAGACGATTGGCGAGCTTGCTGGTCTGATGCTCGCACCAGGGCGTCAGTTGGCTGGTTGTCTGCAGGGTCCAGGGGGTCAGCTTGCTGGCCAGTTGAAGACGCTGTCCGAAAAAGAGGCAACGGAGTAGTTCTGGCGGGTAGCCGTCAGTTGAGTTTTTTGCTAACGAGAAGCTGTTACTCGAAGCGTAGTTAAAGTCAAGAGAAAGGTCTGGTCATGTCTGCGGAAGCAGCCTCTGAGTTTGATGCAACAACGAAGGAATTGGGCGACAGGATTGTCGGTTTGACTCTTCTGGAAGCTAAGAAGGTCGTCGATTACCTGAAGCAGGTACACGGCATTGAGCCTGCTGGTGGTGGCGCCGTGATGATGGCAGCAGCACCGGCAGCCGCTGCTGAGGTCAAGGAAGAGCAGACTGAGTTCAGCGTGATCCTGACCGGCTTTGAGGACGCAAAGAAGATTGCGGTCATTAAAGTTGTGCGAGCAGCGACCGGACTGGGCCTGAAGGAAGCTAAGGACCTTGTCGAAGGTGCACCGAAGCCACTGAAGGAAGGTCTCAGCAAGGAAGATGCTGAGAAGCTGAAGAAGGAAGTTGTCGACGCTGGCGGCGCATGCGACATTAAGTAATGCCGGCTCGCGTAGCAGAGCTTTTCGTTTGCGATTGCCGGGGCTCGAGCGAAACTCGAGCTCCGGTGGTGGCAGATCGTTCTGTGATTTCGATCACAACAGGTTAAGGGCTCTTCAGTCAGTGTTTGTCGACCGAGTATCGGTAACAACAGAGTAAGACACGGTGTGGGCAACTGTCGGGATTCGGCAGGTGCCTTTCGTCGTGCGCATCCCGGTAATGTTCAGGGTTGACGGGATGTGGGTGGGTGTTCGCTCGCCAAGGGCAGGGTGGTCATCGTCGGGCTGTTGTCGACGGTTTGATATTGGCGGCGGCGAGCGTTGCGGTTTGCCGTCAGTCGAAAGTTTTTGTGAAATCGAAATAAAGGCAGGGGATCTCATGCCGGTTCCGTCAGTTCGTACCATCGACCAGGATACGGTTCGCAGCTTTGGCAAAATTCAGGCGGATTTTGAGATTTCGGGTCTGACGCAGATTCAGACCGCTTCGTATTCGCGGTTCCTGCAGTCCGATCGCACGTCACGTGATCGTCTCGACGTCGGGTTGGAAGCGATCCTGCGCGAGGTGTTCCCTATCGAAAGCTTCGACGGCCAGTTCCGTTTGGAGTACGTGCGTTACGAGTTGGGAAAGCCGCGGTATACGCCCGAAGAGTGTCGGCAACTGAGACTGACGTATGGGATGCCGTTCCGTGTTTGGTTGAGGCTGGTCAAGGAACAGCCGGTTGAGGAAGAGGTGTATCTGGGCGATATTCCGATCATGGTCGGCGGCGGTGAGTTTATCGTCAACGGTGCAGAGCGCGTGGTTGTCAGCCAGTTGCATCGGTCACCTGGTGTTGACTTCGTCATGGCTGAAGAGAGCGCCAGCAGTGATCGAAAGACGCATTCATGCAGAATCATTCCGGAACGAGGGAGTTGGATTGAGCTGCTTGTAAGCAAGCGTGATGCGATTGGCGTGCGTATCGACCAGAGCGGGAAGTTCTCCGCGTTAACACTGTTGCGAGCGATGTCTCGCGAGCACTCGACGGACGCCGAGATCATCCGTTTGTTCTATCAGACAACGGTCGTGAAGTTAGGCGGTAAGGCGACCGCAGCGGATCTGGAAGGTTGTTATTCGGTAGAGGACGTCGTGTTCCCGGAGAAGCACGACCGAGCGGGCGAGATCGTCGTCGATGCCGGCAGCGAGATTACCGAGGCAATCGCTGAGGAGTTGATTGGCGCAGGGTTGAAAGCGATTGAGGTGATCGCCGCCGCGGATGTTCGAGATCCCTTGATTCTCAAGACTCTGGCCGAGGACGGGACATCAACTCACGAAGAGGCGTTGCTGAAGATCTACCAGCGATTGCGACCGGGAAACCCACCGAATCTCGATAAGGCGACGGACCTGTTTCGAGAGAAGTTCTTTGATGTCAACCGGTATCGGCTTGGCCGTGTCGGCCGGTTCCGAATCAACCGGAAGTTTCAGCAGACTGTCTCTGATGATGAGATGACGCTGAACCCGGTGGATTACATCAATTCGATGAAGTACATTGTGCGGCTTCGCGGAGGGGACGACTCGGCGCAGATTGACGATATCGACAATCTTGGAAACCGGCGGCTGCGAACGATTGATGAGCTGGCGGCGGATGAGATCCGGAAAGGGTTTCTGAAGCTTCGCCGCACGGTGCAGGAGCGGATGAGCGTCAAAGAAGTGGAGAATATGACTCCGCGGACGCTGATCAATCCAAAGAGCGTTTCTGCCGCGATTGATTATTTCTATGGACGGAGTGAGTTGTCGCAGGTCGTTGACCAGACAAATCCGTTGTCCATGCTGACGCACGAGCGTCGCTTGAGTGCGCTCGGTCCCGGCGGTTTGAACAGAAAGCGCGCCGGGTTTGAGGTGCGTGACGTGCACATTTCCCACTATGGACGTATTTGTCCGGTGGAGACGCCAGAAGGAACGAACATCGGGCTGATTTCAAGCCTGAGTATTTTCTCGCGTGTTGATGACTACGGTTTTCTGATTTCGCCCTATCGGGTTGTCAGGGACTCGCGTGTCACTGACGAGGTGGTGTGGTTGCGTGCTGATGAGGAAGCGTCTGGCTTCGTATGTCCGGCTGATACGCTTGTTGTGGATGGGCAGATTGCTGAAGATCGCGTGCTTGCCCGGAACAAGAGCGACGTGGTGTGGATTGACAAATCTGAGGTACAGTATATCGACGTTGCTCCGTGCCAGATGGTCGGGGTCTCGGCGGGGTTGATTCCCTTCCTTGAGCATGACGACGCCAACCGCGCGTTGATGGGTTCGAACATGCAACGGCAGGCGGTGCCGTTATTGATTGCCGAGCGCCCCGTTGTGGGCACCGGCATGGAGCCGTTCGTTGCACAGAACTCTGGTATGGTACTGCGTGCTGAGAAATCAGCGAAGGTAACCTACGTGGATGCGACGGTCATCGAGTTGGATGGCCGGAGGTATCCGTTGCGTAAGTTTGTGCGACTGAATGAGCGGACCTGCCTCAACCAGAAGCCGATTGTGCGTGTTGGCGATCGCGTAAAGCCCGGTCAGGTACTTTGTGACAGCGCGGCGACTCGGAATGGTTCGCTGGCGCTTGGGCGCAACGTGCTGGTGGCGTTTATGTCGTGGGAAGGTTACAACTTCGAGGACGCCATCATTCTCAGCGAGCGTCTGGTGAAAGAGGACGTTTACACGTCGATCCACCTCGACGAGTTTGACGTTGAGATCCGAGAGACGAAGTTGGGTCGTGAAGAGTTCACACGCGACATTCCGAATGTCAGCGAGAAGGCATTGCGTCATCTGGACGAGTCCGGGATTGTGAAGGTCGGGACAAGAGTGAACCCCGGCGACATCCTTGTGGGTAAGGTGTCTCCGAAAGCCAAGTCAGAGTTGACGCCGGAGGAGAAACTGCTGCATGCGATCTTTGGTCGCGCGGGCGAGGACGTCAAGAACGAAAGCCTTGAAGTTCCCAGCGGCGTGAGTGGCATCGTGATTCATACCGAGAGATTCTCTCGACGGATGAGCCTGTCGGAGATCGAGAGGAAGAAATTTGAGGATGAGTTGAAGCGTGTGGAGAAGGAGGCAGAGACGGCGATTGCTGCAGCCTTCAACACCTTCCTTGTGGAGTTGGAAGCAGTCCTCGAGCAGCCCGTTGCGGACGAGGACGGTCGAGCTCTCGCGAAGTCGGATGATGTGAAGGCGGTGGCCGATTACGCGAGGCGATTCCCGATTCACTTTGAGGAGATGGACATCCGGAGTCCTCAGAAGAAGGCCGCCGCTCGAAAGGTGATGCGGGACAGCTGGGGACTTGTTGAGGATGTGATTGATCGTGAGGATCACAGATCCAACAGCATGAAGCGGGGCGATGAATTGCCCAGTGGCGTGCTGCAAATGGTTAAGGTCTACGTCGCCTCCAAGCGGCAGATTTCTGTCGGTGACAAGATGGCTGGTCGCCACGGGAACAAAGGGGTGATCTCGAAAGTTCTGCCGATTGAGGACATGCCTTTTCTCGCCGATGGGACACCAGTCGACATTATTCTGAATCCACTGGGCGTACCAAGCCGCATGAACGTCGGCCAGATTCTGGAGACGCACCTTGGATGGGCTGCTGGAAAGCTTGGCTATCGTGCAGTGTGTCCGGTGTTTGATGGTGCGACTGAAGAAGATGTGCGTGTGGCATTGCGTGAGGCGGGGCTTCCTGAGGACGGCAAGGCGCACCTGCATGATGGTCGAACGGGAGAGCGACTGGAGCAGGAGACGACTGTTGGATATATCTACATGCTGAAGCTGCACCACCTCGTGGATGACAAGGTGCATGCCCGAGCGACCGGACCTTACTCGCTCATTACTCAGCAGCCGTTGGGTGGGAAGGCGCGGTTTGGCGGTCAGCGATTCGGGGAAATGGAAGTCTGGGCCCTTGAGGCGTATGGTGCGGCTTACATCCTGCAGGAGTTGCTCACGGTCAAGAGCGACGATGTGGAAGGCCGAACGAAGATTTACGAGAGCATGGTCAAGGGTGAAAACACCCTTGAAGCGGGGACTCCGGCCAGCTTTGATGTACTGAACAACGAGATCCGTGGGTTGTGTCTCAACCTGCAGTTGGAAAAAGCTGTCAACTGACGGGGTCAGTTGCGGCGTGTGAGATGGTTGAGCGGGTGCTGAGACGTTGGGCTGTTGGATTCGGGACAGCGCGTCAGTTGAGATCAATAGACCTCGGGTATTGAGGAGAGTCACGCGTGAGCGTCAGTGAAGGCACATTCGATCGAGTAAATGACTACGCAGCGGTAAAGATCAGCCTCGCGAGTCCTCATGACATTCGCAGTTGGTCATTCGGTGAAGTTAAGAAGCCGGAGACGATTAACTACCGTACGTACCGTCCTGAGCGGGATGGTTTGTTTTGCGAGCGTATTTTCGGCCCTGAGAAGGACTGGGAATGCGCGTGCGGCAAATACCGTGGGATGAAGTACAAAGGAATGATCTGTGACCGCTGTGGTGTCAAGGTGACGCATAGCCGCGTGCGCCGGAAGCGGATGGGGCACATTGAGCTCGCTGCGCCAGTTGTGCACATCTGGTTCTTCAAGTCGATGCCCAGCAGGCTGGGTGCGTTGCTCAACATGAAGACCACCTCCCTCGAGAAGGTGATTTACTTCCAGGATTATGTGGTCATTGATCCGGGTGAGACTCCGCTGAAGCAATGCCAGATGCTGACGGAAGAGGAGGCACGTCAGGCGCGTCGTGACTACGGTGACGGGAACTTCGAAATCGGTATGGGTGCCGAGGCGATCAAGAAGCTTCTGGCCTCGATGCGTTTGGTGGAGTTGTCCGGTGAGTTGCGTGGCGAACTTGGGAAGGCGAGTCAGTCCCGGAGCAAGGATCTGATCAAGCGGCTCAAGATCGTGGAAGCTCTGCGCGACAGTGCAAATCGTCCGGAGTGGATGGTGTTGGATGTGATTCCGGTGATTCCTCCGGATCTTCGTCCACTTGTGCTCTTGGATTCCGGAAACTTTGCAACAAGTGACCTGAACGACCTCTATCGACGGATTATCAATCGGAATAACCGTCTGAAAAAACTGGTGGACCTGAACGCGCCGGAAGTGATTGTTCGCAACGAAAAGCGAATGTTGCAGCAGTCCGTGGATGCGTTGTTTGATAACAATCGCTGCAAGCGTCCTGTTCTGGGTTCGTCTAACCGCCCCCTGAAGTCCTTGACCGACATGATCAAAGGGAAGCAGGGGCGGTTTCGTGAAAATCTGCTCGGCAAGCGAGTCGACTACTCTGCGCGAAGCGTGATTGTGGTCGGTCCGGACCTGAAACTGCACCAGTGTGGTCTGCCCAAGAAGATTGCGCTCGAGTTGTTCCAGCCGTTCGTTATTCGACGGCTGAAGGACCTGGGGCATGCGGACACGATCAAGAGTGCGAAGCGGATGCTGGAGCGTCGGGATGAGGACGTGTGGGACATCCTTGACGAGGTGATCCGCAATCATCCGGTGCTGCTGAATCGTGCACCGACGCTGCATCGAATCGGTATCCAGGCGTTTGAACCTGTGTTGGTGGAAGGTAACGCCATCCGCCTGCATCCGCTGGTGTGCAAAGGTTTCAACGCGGACTTTGACGGCGACCAGATGGCTGTGCATCTTCCGCTGTCGATGGAGGCCCAGGTCGAGGCCACGACTCTGATGATGTCTACCCATAACATTTTCAGCCCGGCCAACGGCGCTCCGATTATCAGCGCATCGCAGGACATCGTGATGGGTTGCTTCTACCAGACGGTGAAGAAGCCTGACCGTCCGGGTCACGGGATGATTTTTGCGTCTGTTGAAGAGGTCTTCATGGCCTTCCAGCAGGGCAAGGTCAACCGGCACGCCACCATTCGTTTGCGGCTTCCGCGCGGCAAGCGAGTGAAGGGTGAGGATGCTGAGAAGTTTCGATCAGGTGGGCTTGTTGAGACGTCACCTGGTCGAGTGTTTTTCAACGACGTTCTTCCTAAGAAGATGGCGTTTTACAACCAGACACTCGGCAGCAAAGATCTGGCCCGCGTAATTTCTGACTGTTACCTTGAATTGGGCCGTAGAGAGACCATTGAGCTGCTCGATCGCATGAAGAGCCTTGGTTTCCGGACTTCGACGGAGAGCGGTCTGTCGTTTGGTGTCAGCGACTTGTGCACAGCACCAAACAAGGATAAGGAAATTGCGGAATCGGAAAAGGCGGTTCTGCGACTGATGAAATTGTTTGAACGTGGGGTGATTACAAACCTCGAGCGTTACAACAAAGTTCTGGAAACCTGGACTCATGCTCGTGAGTCGATTACCAAATCGATGATGGAGCGACTGAAAGACGACGTTCGGCACGGTGGGGCTTATGTCAACCCGATTTATCTGATGGCGCAGTCTGGTGCCCGAGGGGGTGTGGGACAGATCCAGCAGTTGGCTGGGATGCGCGGGCTGATGGCCAAGCCAAGCGGGGAAATCATCGAGACGCCGATCAAATCCAATTTCCGCGAAGGATTGTCGGTACTGGAGTACTTCAGTTCGACGCACGGTGCGCGCAAGGGTTTGGCCGACACTGCGTTGAAAACGGCGGACAGCGGGTATTTGACGCGTAAGCTGGCTGATATTTGCCAGAACATGGTAGTTACGTGCAATGACTGCGGTACGACGAAAGGGATTACTCGCGGCGTTGTCTATCGTGGCGAGAAGGTGGAAGTCAGTCTTGCGGATGCGATCCGCGGTCGCGTCAGCCGCACGAACATTGTCAACCTGATTACGGAAGAAGCAATCGTCCGTGAAGGTGAGATGATTACTGTGGAGCGGGCCCGTAAGATCGAAGAAATGGGTTTGGAACGCATTCAGGTGCGTAGTCCTATGACCTGCGAGGCGTCGCTTGGCTTGTGCCAGCTGTGCTATGGCATGGATCTTTCAACTGGCGACCTGGTTGAGTTGGGTCTGGCGGTAGGCATCATTGCCGCTCAGAGTATCGGGGAGCCGGGAACGCAGTTGACCATGCGAACCTTCCACATGGGTGGTGTCGGAACGACCGCTGTGGAAGAGAGCGAACTGATTGCGAAGCGTGGCGGTCAGGTTCGATTCACCCGAATTCGCAGCGTAATCAACGCGGAAGGCCGGCAGGTTGTTCTTGGTCGAAATGGTGAGATCGCGATTGTGGACGATCGTGGTCGGGAGGTTGAAACACAGCGACTTCCCAACGGTGCCGTGTTGCAGGTGTCGGAAAACCAGGTGGTGAAGCCTGGCGACGTGCTTTGCAACTGGGATCCGCACGCCATTCCGATTATTGCTCAGATGGGCGGTCGTGTTCGGCTGGAAGACTGCGTTGAGGGGCAGTCGATTCGTGTGGAGCGTGAGGGATCGGGTACGATGCGTCGTACTGTGATCGAGCACAAGTCGGGGCTGCATCCGCAGGTAGTCGTGGAGGACGGCAGCGGAAGAATTCTCGACTTCTACTACCTGCCGGAGGGTGCAAGTATTGAAGTTGAGGATGGCGGGCAGGTGTCGGCAGGTGCCGTAGTCGCCAAGACACCTCGTGAGTCAACTGGTACTCAGGACATTACTGGAGGTCTTCCACGGGTTACGGAACTGTTTGAGGCCCGTAAACCGAAGGATCCCGCGGTTGTCGCTGAGATTGATGGCGAAGTCGAGTTGCCGGCCGAGAAGAAACGCGGCAAGCGAATTGTGATTGTGAAAGGTGCTGATGGATCTGAGGTTGAGCATGTGATTCCTCATGGTAAGGACCTTCAGGTACATTCCGGAGATCACGTCAAAGCCGGAGATGCTCTTGTGCGAGGGCCCCTCGTGCCTCAGGATATTCTTCGCGTCAGCGGGCCGGAAGAAGTTCAGCAATATCTGTTGCATGAGATCCAGAACGTCTACCGGGCTCAGCGCGTGGAAATTGACGACAAGCATATTGAGATTGTCGTTTCTCAAATGCTTCGCAAGGTCCGAGTGGACAGTGTTGGAGACACAGATCTGCTTCCGGGCCTGTTGGTCGACAAGTTTGAGTTGAAGAAGATCAACGACGGACTTGAATCGAAGGGGCGGATCACCGATCCGGGTGGGTCCGACTTTGAAATCGGTGACAAGGTCTTGTTGACTGATATCGAGGAAGTGAACCGGGAATTGAGCCGACCGATTAAGTACACGTCACTGCGAAGGGCCAAAGCAAGTCCTCAGTTATTGGGGATTACCAAGGCGGCGGTGTCCAGCGAGAGCTTTATTTCTGCGGCGAGTTTCCAGGAGACCACAAAGGTTCTCACGGAAGCAGCGCTGGGGGGCAAGGTCGACAGTCTGGTTGGTTTGAAGGAAAACGTGATCCTCGGGCATCTGATTCCGGCTGGTACAGGGTTCCACCTGCATCAGGACGCACAGGTACGAATTCACGATTCTGCGTTGCGTGAGCAGGAAGAGCAGAAAGCTCGAATTGCTGCAGCGCGGAAGGACATGATGGGGTCTGGCGAATTGCAGGCGAGGCGCGTGGATCCGGATCGTCCGGCGGCACCGTCTTTGGCGGACCTGACCCCGGATGATCCGATGTAACGCCCTGAATTCCTCCTGGGAATGCTTTTAGGAGCGATTTTGGCGAGGAATGCAGGAATTGAGCCGGATGAGGGAAGTTGGATTCTCCGGCAATACTATGAACGGCCGAGTGAGAGGTTGACGATCACCGGAAACAAGGTTACACTCACCTGTTTCCCCTTTTTGCGGTCGATACCGCCAAAAGTATCTTGTTTTCCTGAATTTTGCGTTTTGGCGACTTATGCCCACGATAAATCAACTCATTCGGAAGCCACGGAAACAGCAGTCTTCGAAGTCGAAGTCACCGGTTCTGGAGGGATGTCCTCAGAAGCGTGGTGTCTGTTTGCAGGTGAAGACGGTGACTCCGAAGAAGCCGAACTCGGCGTTGCGAAAGGTTGCGAGGGTTCGTCTCTCCAACAGCAAAGAAATCACGGCATACATTCCCGGCGAAGGGCACAACCTGCAGGAGCACTCGATTGTGCTTGTGCGTGGCGGTCGTGTGCGCGACCTTCCCGGGGTGCGTTACAAGGTTATTCGTGGTGTTCTTGATACGCTCGGGGTTTCGGATCGTAAGCAGGCTCGCAGCTGCTACGGTGCGAAGCGTCCCAAGGGTGGCGCTGCCGCTGCTGCGGCGGCCGGCAAGAAGAAAAAGTAGATTGGGCCGGCCGGTGGTGTCAGCTGGCGTGTCTGTTTGAAGTCAGGTTTCGTGTTTGAGAGTCACGTGAGATGGTTAAGAAGTTTACGGCCAGTCAGGATCAGTTAAAGCCGGATACCCGGTTTAACAGCATTCTTGTCTCCAAGTTCATCAACTGCCTGATGTACGATGGTAAGAAGAGTGTTGCGATGGGTGCGTTCTATCGTGCCATGGACATCGTAAAGAAGCAGTTGCCGAACGAAGACCCATTGAATGTGTTCGTGTCGGCAGTGGATAACGTGAAGCCTGCGATCGAGGTTCGTTCCAAGCGAGTTGGCGGTGCGACCTACCAGGTACCGACTCCTGTGAATCCGCGTCGTCAGCAGGCGCTGTCAATTCGGTGGATTCTGGAGGCAGTTCGTGGTCGCAAGGGGCGTCCGGTGGACAAGTCTCTGGCTGAAGAGTTTCTCGCCGCTTTCCGTCGGGAAGGTGCTGCGATGAACAAGCGTGAAAACGTGCACAGGATGGCGGACGCCAACAAGGCATTCTCGCACTTTGCGTGGTAGCACTTTGTGTGGTGATCATCTGGACGCCAAACGGCCCTTTGGGGTTTGTTTGGCGTTTTTTTTTAATCTGTGAGATGCATTTTTGGCCTGGTGGCAGTCATGGCTCGATCAATTGAGACGATTCGGAACATCGGCATCATTGCTCATATTGATGCGGGAAAGACGACAACCACGGAGCGGATCCTGTACTACGCGGGTGCCTCCCATCGGATGGGCAACGTCGATGACGGCACGACTCAGACGGACTTTGATCCCGAGGAGGCTCAGCGTGGGATTACCATCTACTCGGCGGCGGTGACGTGTCAGTGGAAGGGCACCACAATCAACATCATTGACACTCCGGGGCACGTTGACTTCACCGCTGAGGTCGAACGAAGTTTGCGAGTGTTGGACGGGGCAGTGGTGATTTTCAGTGCGGTCGAGGGTGTGGAAGCCCAGAGCGAGACTGTGTGGCGGCAGGCGAATCGATACCGTGTCCCTCGGATGTGCTTCATCAATAAGATGGATCGGATTGGGGCGGGGTTTGACCGGGTTCTGAACCAGATTCGCGACCGCCTGAAGGCGAGGCCCGTACCACTGCAGATTCCGATTGGGTCTGGTCCGTCGACAAATGTGGACGGGTTTCGTGGAGTAATCGACCTGATCACCATGCAGGCGCTGTACTGGGATCCGGCAACTCGAGGCGAGCGTTTTGATGCCGTGGACATCCCGGAGCAGTACCGCGACGACGCCGAGCTTTGGCGAGGAGAAATGCTTGATGCTCTTTCGCTTTACGATGAAGAGTTGATGGTAGCCTGCATCGAATCAGCACCGGTACCCGCGGGGATTGTTTATCGGGCTGTGCGGCGCGCGACGCTCGCCGGGGAAATCCAGGCGGTGCTGTGCGGAGCTTCTCTTGACTACATTGGTGTGCAGCCGGTGTTGGACGCGATCATGGAGTACCTGCCGAGCCCGGTGGATCGCCCTCCTGTTGAGGGGACAGTGCCGTCGGGAAAGCAGGAGGGCACACTGGTGCAGCGAGGGGCGTCGGCCAAAGAGCCTGTTTGTGCACTTATTTTCAAGGTGCAGGCTGAACAGCATGGAGACCTGTATTTCGCCAGAGTGTATTCGGGTGTGCTGACGGGGAACTCCAAATTGCTGAACCCACGACTCGGTAAGAAGGAAATGGTCACCCAGTTATGGCACATCCAATCGGATTCTCGAGAGAAAGTTGAAACCGTAGAAGCGGGTGATATTTGTGGTATTGTTGGGCCCCGTGATTCAGCGACCGGGGACACTCTCTGCGATCCTCAGTCGCCTGTGGCACTCGAATCGATCACATTCCCGGAGACCGTGATCTCGATGGCGATTGAGCCCGAATCAAGTTCCGACCGCAAGAAGCTGGAAGACACACTCCGGCGCCTGGAAAAGCAGGACCCCACATTCCGGGTCAAGGCTAACTCGGAAACGGGTCAGACGATTATCGGGGGCATGGGAGAACTTCACCTTGAAATCATCCGCAACCGGATGCAGCGAGACTTTAACCTCAAGGTGCGGTTTCACAAGCCGCGCGTCAGCTACCGAGAGAAACTGCTCGGTCAGATTCAGGTGGATGAGCAATTCGCCCGCCAGTTACCGTCTGGGGCGATTGGGTTTGGGTTGACGCTGACTGCCCGGGAACTGCCGGATTTGGGTGCGGGGATTGTGGTAGATCACACGATTAGCCCGGACGCCATGCCGAAGCAGATGCTGCAGATTCTGCTGGAATCGGTCCAGAAGGAAGCTGAGGCCGGCGGGGTGTATGGGCACCCCATTATGGCTTTGGGCTTGACGATCACCGGTGTCAGTTACCGTGAGGGTGAGAGTTCAGAGGTAGCAATCCGGATGGCGGCCGCCGAGGCATTTCGGAAGGTCCGCACTGAGGGTCGGATGGCGATTCTGGAACCAGTGATGCTGCTTGAGGTCACGACTCCCGAAGATTTTCTCGGAAATATTCAATCTGACTTGAACTCGCGTCGGGCAATCATTGTGAACTCGGACCGCCGCGGGGATCTTTGCGTACTGCAGTGCGAGGTCCCTTTGGTGGAAATGTTTGGGTATTCCAATCAAGTGAGGAGTGTGTCGCAGGGGCGAGCCTCATACTCCATGGAACCTTGCCGGTACGAAATTGCACCCCCATCGGTAGCAGAACGCATGAGTTAGCTGAAGTTTCCCGCCCGATCTGACGAAAGAGATGATTTCTCGGTCGACTCTGGTTGACATAAACACCGGGACTCATTAAACTCCGCGATTCCCCTCAGTTGGGGTCGTTGTCTACTCACAATATCTTAGCTCAAGGTGACTTGCAGTGGCTGGCGCTGGTGAAGAATGCATCCGAATACGGATGGAAGCTTACGACCACTCTGTATTGGATCAGTCGGCGGCTGAAATTGTGGACACTGCAAAGAGAACCGGGGCTATTGTCCATGGTCCTGTGCCGTTGCCGACTCGTATCGAGCGATACACGGTTCTTCGGAGCCCTCACATTGATAAAAAGTCGCGGGAGCAGTTCGAGATTCGGACGCACAAGCGGCTTATCGACATTATTCAGCCCACTGGGAAAACGGTGGATGCGCTGAATAAGCTTTCGTTGCCTGCGGGGGTGGACATCAAGATTAAGGCGACTGCCACGGCCTGAGTTGAGTGGGGTCGTTCTTGGTGTTGGTTGGCTGCGGGGCGGTTTTGCTTTCTATTTCGTTTTGCGCGCAGGTGCGGGCTATGTCTGTTGGGCTCCTTGGTAAAAAAATTGGCATGACGCAGGTCTATGATTCCGATGGGGTCATCGTTCCTGTGACATTAATTGAGGCTGGGCCGTGCGTTGTGCTGCAGGTTCGGACTCAGGAGCGGGACGGTTACGACGCTGTGCAGCTGGGTTTTGGTGACCGGCCGCGTGGCAAGGCGTCTCGGGCTGAGCGTGGCCATGTGGCGGCTCTGAACGGTCGACGTCAGCGTGGTAAAGCGGCTGGATCTGTGGTTCCTAAGGCGGAATGTGAGCCGAAGCAGTGGATACGTGAATTTCGTGTCCCTGCCGGGCATGGCTACACGGTCGGCCAGCAGCTTGGTCCTGAATCCCTCGAGGGTGTTCAGTGGGTTGATGTGATCGGAGTCACGCGTGGTCGCGGCTTCTCTGGTGCAATGAGGCGGCACAACTTCAGTGGCCAGCCAGCGAGTCACGGTGCTAAGCGTGTTCATCGTAAGCCGGGTTCTATTGGCGCCAGTGCGGATCCCTCGCGGGTACTGCCGGGGACTCGGATGCCGGGCCATTATGGTTGTGAGCAGGTTACGTCTCGCAACCTGAAGGTTGTTCGGCTGGATGGTGAGTCAAATGTGGTGTTGGTCCGTGGTGCAGTCCCGGGGCCAACTGGCTCGTTCGTTGTGATCCGTCGGTCTGTAAAAAACTGATTAAACGGTTGGTGTTTCAATGATTTCTGTACCAATTCGGGACATGTCGGGCAGCGAATGCGGCGTTTTTACGTTCGAGCCTGCAGAGATTGCTGATAGTATTTGCAAGCAACTCCTCCATGACGCCGTGGTGATGTATCGTGCCAACCGTCGTGTTGGTGAGGTGCAGAACAAGTCGCGTGGCATGGTGGCGGGTAGCACTCGTAAGTTGTTCAAGCAGAAAGGTACTGGAAGGGCTCGTATGGGGCCGATCCGTAGCCCTATCCGTCGTGGCGGCGGTCGTGCATTTGCTAAGACGCCGCGTGATTTCTACTATCGGATGCCCCGCAAGGCTGTTCGGAAGGCGATGCGGATGGCGTTGTTGAGCAAGTTTGAGGATTCTCAGGCGGTTGTACTGCAGAAATGGGAGTGTCCTCAGATCCGCACACGTGTAGTAGCATCGTTTCTTAAATCCTGTGGTCTGAGTGGAAAGACTGTCTTGCTTGCCACTGAGGGCGTGGATCAGAACGTCTGGCGTTCCGCTCGGAATATCGAGGGTGTGATGGTGTTGCCGGGTTCGGACCTGAACGCCTTTGCGCTTTTGCGTCAGCGGCATTTGGTAATCACTGTTGGTGAAATGAATCGCATCCTTGGGCGTCAAGCGTAGTTTGGTGATTTATGAGCAGGGTAGCAGAATCAGGTGTAGAGGTTGATCCGCATCAGGTGATTCGGAAGCCTTTGGTGACTGAGAAGGGTGCGTTTCTGAGCGAAGCTCTGAACTCGTATTCGTTTGAAGTCCATCCTTTGGCAACGAAGACCGACATTAAACTGGCCGTTGAAAAGCTGTTCAGTGTGCGGGTCGAGGCTGTGCGGACGCAGACTCGCGTCGGCAAGCCGCGAAGGCACAAGTTTTTTGCCGGTCGCACGAGAAACTGGAAGAAGGCGATCGTCAAGTTGCACGCGGACGATCGGATTGCGTTCTTTTAAGATGACCGTTGCGGGGATCTGAGCCGGCGAAGACAAGTTTGAGCGGAAACGATTTATGGGACTTCGATTTTACAAGCCAGTGACACCCGGGCGACGCGGTGCGTCTGTTAGTGATTTTTCTGAGATCACTGACCGCCGAAAGCGACCGGAGAAGGAACTTGTTGTCCGCTATAAGAAAAAAGGCGGTCGCAACAATCAGGGCAAGATTACGGCGAAGCACCGTGGTGGCGGTCACAAGCGTCTGTACCGGATCATCGACTTCAAGCGGGACAAGGACGGCGTTGTCGGAACTGTTACGCATATTGAGTACGATCCCAACCGGAGCTGCCGGATCGCGTTGGTAGAGTATGCTGACGGCGAGAAACGCTACATCATTGCCGCTGAGGGGCTCAAGGCCGGGGCGACAGTTGAGAGTGGGTTGGGTATTGAGCCGAATGTGGGCAATTGCATGCCGCTGAGTGCCGTGCCGCTTGGTACCATGGTGCACAACATTGAGATGCAACCGGGCCGCGGCGGCCAGTTGTGCAGAAGTGCTGGCATGGGGGCCACGCTGAATGCCCGAGAGGGGCGTTGGGCACAAATCACGCTGCCAAGCGGGGAAGTGCGGCGAGTCCCCAGTGCTTGCCGCGCCACAATTGGCGTGGTCGGCAACTCGGAACACAGCAGCGTTGTGATTGGCAAGGCTGGACGAAATCGTTGGAAGGGGATTCGGCCCCGGGTTCGCGGAACGGCGATGAATCCGGTTGCACACCCGATGGGTGGTGGCGAAGGTCGAAACTCCGGTGGGCGTCATCCCTGTTCGCCCAAGGGCTTGCTGTCCAAGGGCGGTCGCACGAGAAATCGGAAAAAAGCATCAGGGAAGGCGATCATTCGCCGTCGAATTTCTGTACGCTACGGCGAAGTGAAACTGTAAGTTTGGATTCGGGAAGGGTTTTAGATGGGTCGCTCGCTTAAGAAGGGTCCTTTTGTTGACCCACGAGTTCTCGAGAAGGTCGAGAAGTTGAACGAGTCTGGGCGCAAGGAGCCGGTGAAAACCTGGGCGCGTCGGTGCACAATATCGCCGGAGTTCGTCGGGCACACTTTCCTGGTTCACAACGGAAGGGCCCACATCAGCGTGTACGTAACAGAGGACATGGTTGGTCACAAGTTGGGAGAGTTCTCTGCGACTCGTACGTTTCGTGGCCACGGTTCAAAGGGTAAGAAGTAATCATGGGCGCAGTCAGTGCTACTCATCAGTATGCTCGCATTTCGGCGACGAAGGTGCGGCCGTTTGCGGACTTGATTCGTGGAAAGACCGCCCGACAGGGGCTCAACGCTCTCGCGTATGAGCCGAACCGTGGGGCAAGGTTCCTGGAAAAAGTGCTGCGTAGTGCCATCGCTAACGCAGAGGATCGTGGTGTGCGTAATCCAGACCGCCTGAAGATTTCGGAGGCGCGGGTGGATGGCGGCCCGATGTTCAAGCGAGTGCACGCGAGGGCTCGCGGTATGGCGAATTTGATTCGTCGACGCACCGCTCACATTCATGTGTCTGTCGACGCACCCGAGTTGGGATAGGTTTCAATCTGCGAGTTTGAGGACTAGCAATGGGTCAGAAGGTACGGCCAACAGGGTTCAGAATCGGCGTCATGGAGACATGGCGCAGTCGCTGGTATGCGCCGAAGCGGGAGTTCGGGGATTTACTCCTTGAAGATCACAAGATCAGGCATTTCGTAGCCACGAAGTACGCATTTGCCGAGATCGCGCGGGTCGAGATTGAGCGAACTCGGGATCAGGTGGTGGTGCACATGCACACCGCCAGACCTGGGGTGATTATTGGTCGAAAAGGCCAGGAGATCGATAAGCTCAAGGCGGAACTTGAGGACCTGACGGGTAGGCGGATGGATGTCAAGATCATTGAGATCGCGAATCCCAACCGGAACGCTAACCTCGTGGCCCTGAAGATAGCACAGCAACTGGAGAAGCGAGGCAGCTTCCGTAGGGCGATTAAGAAAACGCTCGACGAGGTGATGAGCTCGGGTGTTGAGGGAGTGAAGATTCAGATGTCGGGTCGTCTTGGCGGTGCTGAGATGTCGCGGACTGAGAAGGCGAGTCGCGGCTCGATTCCTCTCTCCACATTGCGAAGGCACATCGAGTATGGGTTTGCCCAATCGAAGACTGCGATGGGTATTATTGGTGTAAAAGTGTGGATCGATTTGGGCGACTATTCAACCGAGGAGTCTGCA
>CAIYBH010000237.1 GCA_903924405.1 uncultured Planctomycetaceae bacterium
ACGCGGCGACCGGGGACGGGCCCATTGACGCAGTCTTTCGTGCGATGGAACGGATCATGGGGCTGAGTGCCCGGCTGGAAGAATTCGACGTGAAGAGTATCTCGGAAGGGAAAGACGCTCTGGGTGAGGTGCGGGTGACCATCGATGTGTTGGGACGCCACTATTCCGGCAAGGGGGTCAGTACCGACATCATTGAAGCCGCGGCACAGGCCTACCTGAAAGCGCTCAACAGAGCGGACTCGGATCGGCGGACCAGCGGCGATTCCACAGCTGTGAACGGCGGCAGGCCCTGACGCCGGGATTCTCGCGCTGGCCCCGTTGCAGGCGGGGCGGACAGGCCATGAAACGACGATGATTCGAAACGAACAGAGCCGGGCAGATTATCTCTGCCCGGCACTTCGATTATCGTTCAGCGATTTAGTGGACTGCACGGCCACCTTTGATGTGAAGACCAGCAGTCTCTTCAGGGGATACAAAATAGCGGTGGTGGCCCGGGATCGTTTGGTTGGTGGCGTTTCGCCGGGAGGCACTGTCCCCGGAAGGATCAGACAGCCTGACATGCCGCATTACCGTCACAGAAACGAGCAGATGTAATCCGTGACCTTTGTGACTTTCAGTTGAAAGCTGGAATTCCCGGCGACGTGGAATGCCTGGCCACCCTGAACGGATTGCCACTCCGTTGAGTCAGCCGGGCACCATGTCAGTTCGCCGCTCTGAATCTCCATCAGTTCCGGTTTTCCGGTGTTGAACTTGTACTCCCCGGGCAGCATGATTCCCAGAGTCTTGATGCTGCCATCCGGGAACTGCACCGTCCGACTGGTGACTTTTCCGTCAAAGTAAACATTAGCCGCTTTAACGACGGCAACTCCTTCAAACGTGCTCATCTCTTTTTCCTGCAAGTGCGTAAATCGATCAGTCGACGGGAGCGGACTTAAGCCCGGCAATTCGGCCGATACCGGCAACCGAACTGAAAGTCTGAGGCCTGCGATGCCCGAAAAGGGAAGAGTAGCGAGTTGGCGGGGGTGGAACAGTGTAGTGTATGGTGGATTCGGAAATTTCCGAGTCCGGCAAAGTTTCCGTGTGTACAGTTTATTCCGGCCAGGTACCTCTCTCCGAACCAGTTTCTCAGCATGACGCGGACGTTACCATGAATCGCGGGACAAGACTTCCACCGTTGATTTTTGAACCTGTGCTGCGTCGTATTCGCTGGGGCGGACGGAAGCTGCAGACCCTGTTGGGCAAGTCGATCGGTCCCGAGTCAGACTTCGCTGAGAGTTGGGAGATTGCGGACCATACGGACGGCACCAGTCGGGTGGCCAGTGGTCCGCTGGCAGGAGTGACGCTGCCGGAATTGTTGCGGCAGTCCCCGGAACAACTGCTGGGGCGTCAGGCTGGACTCACCCAGTTTCCGCTGCTGATCAAGTTCCTCGACGCCAACGACTGGCTGTCCCTGCAGGTGCACCCTGATGATGTGCAGGCGAAATCGTTCCATCTGCATGAGAACGGAAAAACGGAATCGTGGATCATTCTGCAGGCAGACGCTGGCAGCCGAATCGCGGCCGGGTTACGCGCGGGAGTCACGGCTGAACAATTGCGTGGCGCCCTTGGCGGCTGTGACCTTGAGGATTTGCTGCACATGATACCTGTGGCGGCTGGTGACTGTATTTTTGTGCCGGCGGGTACTGTGCATGCGCTGGGGCCGGGAATTGTGCTCGCCGAGATTCAGCAACAGAGCAATCTGACCTTTCGTCTGCATGACTGGGGCCGGCTGGATGCCAGCGGGCAGGCACGACCGATCCACGTGGAAGAATCGATTGCCTGCACGGATTTCGAACGGGGACCTGTCAATCCGGTGATCCCGGTGTCTCTCTGTGACAATGATCACGCCTTTGAAGAGCTGGTGCGGTGCCCATTCTTTGTGATTCGGCGTCATGAAAGTGTCAATCCCTTTGGGATTCCGTCGGACCGCCGTTTCAGGATTCTGATGACATTGAGTGGGAGTGCCCGAGTGGAAACCTCAACGGGCGACGCGTCGCTGGAAACCGGAAAAACCGTCCTTTTGCCGGCCTGCAGTGAGCAGGTGCGGGTATTTCCCATGGAGCGACTGACAATCCTTGAAGTGTCGTGCCCCTGACGGATGATGGCTGAACCGTCGTGAATTGGTCGGTGCAATCGCACTGGGGGCCGCAGGAATCTGCCGGAACTGGCGGGAGTGATGGTTGCGGGACTTGAGTGCAGACAGCGATCCGATCAGGATACGAGCACGCCGGATGCTCTCCCGTGGTACCGGTCGTCCCGCTGACTCCGGATTTCTGTGCCGGCTTTCCTGAAGGAGCCACCATTCATGTCCTCCCACGCTGTGCTTGCCCTTTACCGCACCATGCAGATTATTCGGCAGACAGAGGAAGAGCTGGCGCGTTGTCATCAGAAGGGTCTGGTGCATGGGGCCTGTCATACCTATGTGGGGCAGGAGGCTGTGGCGACCGGTGTGTGTGCTCATCTGGGGCCGGCAGACAGCGTATTCAGCACGCATCGTGGCCATGGACATGCACTCGCCAAAGGAATGCCGCCGCGCGAATTGATGGCGGAGCTGTTTGGACGCATCACGGGGTGCTCGAGGGGGCGTGGCGGTTCTATGCACCTGTTCGCCCCCGAGATCGGAATGATGGGGACTAGTGGAATTGTAGGGCCCTGCATCCTGCAGGCCTGCGGTGGCGGCTACAGCTCAAAAATCCTTGGAAATCAGACTGTGGGTGTGGCCTTTTTCGGAGACGGAGCCGTGAATAACGGCGCGTTTCACGAGGGGCTGAACATGGCCAGCATCTGGAAACTGCCGGTGCTGTTTGTGTGTGAGAACAACCAGTATGCAACCGAGGTCCCCTTCGCCTATTCCAGCGGCAATCCATCGGTCGGGAATCGCGGAGCTGCTTATGGGATTCCCGGTTTTGAACTGGATGGCAACGATGTGGAAGCCATTTCGGCGGTGGCTGCTCAGGCTGTCGCGCGGGCCCGCCGTGGAGAGGGTCCCACGTTGCTGGAGTGCAAAACCTATCGAACTCGCGCCCATTCGGAGGGCATGGGAGATTTCACCTATCGAACTCGCGAAGAGGTAGAACAGTGGAAGCAGCGCTGCCCGATTCTGCGGTTGCGGCAGGCTCACCCGGCCCTGAGTTCTGAGTTTGATCAGATTGACGCGGAAGTCAAAAGTCTGGTGACGGAATCGCGGGCATTCGCAGAATCCAGTGCTGTCCCGGAGCCGGCGATTGCGACTACTCATGTGTATTCGAACCACGCACCGGCGACGGCACCTGTGCGATCCCAGCCAGCTGCCACCGTTCGCCAGGCCACGTGGAGCCAGGCCACACTGGAGGCACTCACCTTTGAAATGGCTCGCAATCCCGCCATTTTCGTGATGGGTGAAGGCATTGGAAAACGAGGGGGCAACTTTGTAACGACAAAGGGCTTGTACGACGTCCACGGCCCGGACCGTCTTTGCGACACGCCGATCTGCGAGCGAGGATTTGTGGGCCTTGCGGGCGGGGCTGCCATGACGGGCACACGCCCGGTGATCGACTTTATGTTTGCGGACTTCATCCTCGATTCGGTTGGTGAAATCATCAACCAGATTGCGAAGATGCAGTACATGTCCAGCGGTCGCCTGAAAATGCCGGTTTTGCTTCGCGGCTGTATTGGCATAGGGCATTCTGCAGCCACTCATCATTCCGGAAGTTACTGTGCCCTTTACGGACAGGTGCCCGGGCTGCGAGTGGCCGTTCCGTCCAACGCCTACGATGCCAAAGGGCTGATGCATCGGGCACTGCGTTGTGATGATCCGGTCATGTTTCTCGAACATCGTGAGTTGCTGAATACCCGCTGTGCTGTTCCGGAGGAAGACTACGAAATTGAATTTGGTCGGGGCCGACTTGTTCGTGAAGGCACTGATGTCACCGTCGTGGCGCTTGCTCGCATGGTTCACGTTGTGCAGGGCGTCGCTGAAACTCTGCAGAGCCAGGGCATTTCTCTGGAATTAATCGATCCGCGCACCGTGTCGCCGCTGGATACGGATCTGATACTGCAGTCTGTGAAAAAGACCGGACGTCTGCTGATCGTCGAAGAGACACCGCTGTATTTCGGTCCGGGTGCAGAGGTGGCAGCGCAGATCGCGGACCTCGGATTCAATGATCTCGATGCACCGATTCGCAGATTAAACGGAGCCTTCGCTCCGACTCCTTACAGCCCGTCACTGGAGTCCGCAGTGATTCCCGATGACAAGGCTGTGATTGAGGCGGTGCGGGCCCTCGCCGCGGAATAGCGGACAGGTTGTGTCCTGTGGAACGGAGTCCACCGGTCCGATCCGGTGTGGCACGGACGATGCAGGCTTGACTCATTCGGCACCTTTCGGCACTTTGGAATTCCCATGCCTATTCAGATTACCATTCCTCGACTCGGCTGGTCCATGGAGGAAGGCACGTTTGCCGGCTGGCAGAAGCGCGATGGAGAACTCGTGCGGCCCGGTGAAATTCTCTTCGAACTGGAGGGAGAGAAGGCACTGCAGGAGATTGAGGCGGTGGACGAGGGGATTCTGCGGATTCCCCCGGACGGACCCGCTGTTGGTGCGGTCCTGAAGGTCGGAGCTGTGATCGGTGTGCTTGTTGCAGACGGAGAACAAGCGCCGTGGGAGTCTGCTGTTCAGCCCGCTTCGCCCTCTCCTGCCGCAACCCGTGTTGAGGAAAAGTCCGGTGAGCCATTCCCGATGGCTGCTCCGTCTGTGCGGCGATTGGCCCGGGAACTGGGCGTTGTGCTGTCACAGGTCAGTGGTACCGGTCGAGATGGACGCATCACGGAAGACGACGTGCGCAGGGGGACGACTGCAGGACAGTCGCAGACTGCGGCCCCCGCACCCGCCAGAGACGCAAACAGCTCTCCGGAATGCACGGGCCCCATCGCCACACCACGAGCTCGTCGCACAGCACGTCATCTGGGAGTGGACTGGACGGTACTGCATGGCACCGGTCGAAATGGCCGAATCCGTGAGCGTGATGTCGTGCAGGCTGCAAACGCGATTGGGAGTTCTGCGTCCACCGGCGTTGTCACTGGAAAGCCGCTGACCGGGCGCCGGGCGGTCATCGCCCGACGCATGCAGGAAAGTCGGCAGCAGACGGTCCCTGTGACCCTGACCACGCGGGCCAGTGCCGGCAATCTTGTCAGTCTTCGCAATCAATTTCGTACGGCCGGTATCAGTCCTGTTCCGGCGTATCACGATCTGATTGCGAAGCTGGTTGCCGAGTGCCTGGTGACGCATCCCGTTCTGGGGACACGACGAGAAGGTGATCGTTTGGTGCTCCCGGAACCGGATTCCATCGCTCTGGGACTGGCGGTGGATACGCCTGAGGGGCTGACGGTGCCAGTGCTTAGAAGTGTGCGTGGCAGCTCGCTGACTGAACTCACGCGGGAGTCGCTGCGATGCATCGAAAAAGCCCGACAGGGGCGCCTGAACGCTCAGGATCTGGCTGGGGCTGCGTTCACCATTTCCAGCCTTGGTAGCCAGGGGATCGATGCCTTCACACCGGTGATCAATTACCCGGAAACGGCGATTCTGGGGGTCGGTGCAATTCGCAAGGTGGCCGTGGTGACCGATGATGACCGAGTTGTTGTGGGGCAGGAGTTGGTGCTGAGTCTGACCTTTGATCATCAGGTTGTGGACGGGGCTCCGGCAGCACGATTTCTGCAGGATCTGGTCAAAGCGATTGAAAACCCCGCGGCACGTTTGCTGATGCCCATGGCCTGAGGGCACACGACCTGCCATCGCAGGGCATTTGCTGCTGAGATGGTCATTCCGAGGACCTTGTCTGACCATGTTGCAGACTGCCCGCTGCCGCCAACTCAGAGCCTGAATTGACGGCAGCAAACCATCGTTTCCGGGGTCTTATTTTTCCGAACGGAAACGATACAGACTTCCGAACGGTGTGGTGAAGTAGACGTCTCCGGTCTCATCGGCACCAAAAGACATGACTGGCAGGTTTTCGCCGCCTTCTTCCGGGGACAGTGTGTAATTGCTCAGGACTTTGCCTGAAACTGTGTCGTAGTCAAGTGCCCAGAGTCGTCCGGAGACGTAGTCGGCATAGACGTACTTGCCTACCAGCTCTGGAACGCGGGTGCCACGGTAGACGGTGCCTCCGGTAATCGATTTTCCGACCTCGTGATTGTACTCAAAGATCGGGTCGATCAGATCACTGCGTTTGCCATCGTTTCCATCAGGGCGGAACCAGTGCCGGCCTTCGCGTACATTCCAGCCGTAGTTGCCGCCTGCCTGGATGATGTTGATTTCTTCCCAGAGATTCTGCCCCACATCGGCGGCCCACAGGGTTCCGGTTTTGCGGTCAAAAGACATTCTCCAGATGTTTCGGACGCCGTACGCGTAGATTTCTTCCCGGGCAGGAGCTGTCTTTCCCTGCGGACCGATTTTCACCTGTTTGCCGACAAACGGATTGTCCTTTGGAATGGCATAGTTTCTGTCGGCCTCTTTGCGGTCGATGTCGATTCGCAGGATCGATCCCAGCAGTGTCGTGAGATTCTGGCCATGCCCCTGTGGATCATTACCGCTGCCACCGTCGCCAAGTGCGATGTACAGGTAGCCGTCGGGGCCGAATTCAATCGTCCCGCCATTGTGATTCCAGAACGGCTGAGGAATGCGAAGAATCACTTCCTCACTGGCTGGGTCTGCGACGTTGGGATTGTCGGCCATGACCCGGAACCGTGATACTCTGGAGGTATGCTCCCCTTCGGCGGAGGTGTAGTACAGAAAGAATTCACCGTTGCTGCGAAATTGCGGATGAAACGCAAAGCCCAGCAAACCTTCTTCATTCTGATTGTCGGCGTAAACGCAGCGGTCATCGATGTCCAGAAACACTGAGGATTCTTCAGTGTCCTGATCGTTGGCAAACACCCTGATGATCCCTTCCTGCTCCGCTACGAACACACGATTTGTGCCGTCGTCAGCGTGAGTGACCACGATCGGGCGATTGAAATCCAGATTCGGGAACGCGCGTTCAGCGCGAACCGGCAACGGGGACTCGATGATCTGTTCCTGACCGCGTGATGAGGCCCCCGTAGCCAGCAGCAGCCCCAGCAATCCTCGGGTGATAGTTTTCAGCATGGTGAATCGTCTTTCGGTAGGTAAGTAAAGATAAGAACGCGATTGGATGTCAGCTTGTCTGTGATCAGGCTGTGGATTCGACAATGCCTGCGGAGGTCCCGTTCGGGTTCAGAACAGAACTCCGGTCTCTTCATCATCACTCACCGCGCGTTTTGTCGCGGTTGAGGAAACGGCCGAGTCTTTCTGAAGCGTGGCCCGCCCGTCAAAGGGCTGCGTTTCGGGGGTCCCGGAGGCTCCGGCTCGGGTCACGATCTCGATCCGCTGGGAAGCCTCGTCCAGCCGGCGGTGACATACGCGAAGCAACGTCATACCGCGTTCGAACTGAGCCAGTGATTCGTCCAGCGATTCCTGCCCCGACTCCAGCTTTGCAACGATCTGCGACAATTCGCTCATGGCAGATTCCAACGCCGGCTCGCCCGGGGTTTCATCGTTGTCGGACACAGATTTCCTGCGGGCCATAGTGCGATATTTCCGTCAAGAGTAGTGGATTGGTTGGCGTGGATCTTGCTGCGTGAACCGGGATCTGGCAAGTGATCTCGCGGGGAATCGCTGACCTGAGTACTTTCGCCTGAATACCGAGCTGTCAGGGTACGGGGGCCCTGCGTCCGGTTTGATTCAGCCGGGCAACTGCGATTCTTCACGGATCAGCGGAACGTATTGGTCAATCCAGTCGCTGTCGGCGAATCGTTGCAACACCCAGCGAAAGGACTTTACGGGACTTTCGAGCTCCTGCGGGGTCCATGCCGTCCCGTCAGTCTTCCGAAAGCCCTCGGCCGTCAGGCAGCCACACCAGCGTTCAGCCTGCTGAAACTGCTTCATGCGATCCATCATCCGTTGTGGCCAGACCACACCGTACAAATCCTGCAGCAGTCCCCAGACCGCATTCAGTCTGTGGATCTCAGATGTGGCCAGAGAAATCTGCTGATATCTGTTTTTCAGCTGGCGATTGGTGAGCTGTCCTGAGATAACCAGGGGAATCACGGCAACCTGTCCGGCGGGAACAGAAAAAAATGGCCAGCCGGTGAGTGGCCAGATTGTCAGCAGGACCGCCGACAGGTACAGCAACGCTGGAACGGTCATGGCGCCCCCAAGCCCAGGGCTGATACTCATCAGTGTGACCAGTGCGAAACCAGTGATGGCTGGCCCGCTTAACTGAATGGTGCCGCGGCCATGGCTTGTGGTCAGCTGGACCAGTACCGGCCACGCCAGTACGAAAACAAGGGGCAACACCACAAACCATTGCCATGCGGACACGCCGGGACGGCGGGCCCCCAGAGTGCAGACCGCCGGAGTCAGCAGCAGGATTGCGGACAAGTACTGCAGACCGAGTTGCCATCGTGGCGGAAACCAGTCGGCGGCATGACCAGTGGTGGTGTATGAGGCCAGTATCGAAACACAGCAGACCAGCATCGCAACCACGGACCACGCCCATGAGTAGCGGATGGTCAGCCCGGCGCACAGGGAGCGTCTGGAGACTGTTTGGTACAGACCCAGCAGGCTCAGAACGAACAGACTCCAGAAAATTGCGAACATTGTCATGGAAAGATATCGCGTTTCGGGGAAGAATCGACGCGGATCAACCAGCTCTTCAGCGGATTCTCAGAGCCGTGAACGTGCCTTCCGAACTGCCGATCGGATCGGTTATGCCGGATATTCCGTAGTCGTCGCAGCGATGCCGAAATTTCGCACGCGCCGACAGCCGCATTTCTGCAGTATCACCGGGTTTCGGGTGAAATAACAGTTCTTTCCGGCAGTGATGACAGCCGGCATCGGATTGCGATGATACCTTTTTCATGATCAGTGAGCGCTCGAATGTCGCGAACAGCCGCCCTCTCCAGAAACACCGCCGAAACACGTATCGAGCTTTCGTTGAATCTGGATGGCAGTGGATTGGCAGAGATCTCGACAGGAGTGGGCTTCTTCGATCACATGCTGACGCTGCTGGCAAAGCACAGTCTGATGGACTTGCGTGTCCGCGCGGAAGGCGATTTGCACGTGGATCATCATCACACCGTCGAAGACACGGGAATCTGCCTCGGGCGGTGTCTGGCGCAGGCCGTCGGAGACAAACGTGGCATTCACAGGTACGGACACTTTACGCTGCCCATGGAAGAGACATTGGTGACCACCGCTGTGGATCTCAGCGGCCGCATGGCCGTGGTCTGGAAGGCCGCGTTCGCTACCGAAAAAATCGGGGAATTTGATACACAACTGGTTCAGGAATTCTGGACGGCAGTCGCTTCCAACGCCCTGATGAACCTGCACGTGATTCTGCATCACGGTTCCAACAGCCACCATATCTCTGAAGCCATCTTCAAGTCTCTGGCCCGATCGCTGCGGATGGCTGTGTCCATTGATCCTCGTCAGACAGGAATTCCCAGTTCCAAAGGCACTCTGTCCGAGTAATGTGGTCGGGGGCCGTCACGCGAACGGAGGAAGCGAGCAGGAGTCGGGACGTTGACGTTCCCGGAACGCCGCGGCATTGATGGGGGGGATCTCAGACTTGCCATGCCCGACGGCGACCAGCCCGTTCATCACGACGGCTGTCCGCACTTCCAACATGGCGGCTGATCAGGAAACTCCATGAGTGATCAGCGGGGTTTCATTTCGGCGCGAAGTTCTCACGAACCATCGGCGGGACAGCCCGCACCCTTGTGACAGTTCAGTGCGTCTGCGTGGTTCGCGATTGCCACGCCGCCACTGCGGCTTTGACCAGTTGTCCCATTTTGGGTGGACTGGCCTCGGCATGCACTGGAAATCCCTGATCGGCGAGTGCTTCTGTGCAGGTGGGGCCAATCGATGCGACCATGACGTCGTGCTGCAGCACGTGACGTAACTCGTTTTCCAGGTTCAGTTCACTGGCAACCTGCAGCACGTTGGTTACCTGATTGGCGCTGGTGAACAGCAACATCTGCACTCGCCCCCGGGCTGTTTCACGAATTGCCTGCTTCAGGGGTTCCGGATCCTCTGGCAGTCCCCAGCGGTAGACGGGTACCGGCGTTACGGTGGCCCCCAGTTCCTGCAGCGCTGCGTAGAATCGCGGGTTGGGGAGGCCATATTCCTGCACCGCGATCTGACTTCCCGCAAGAGCGATTTTGCAATCCTGCATGGCGGTCAGGACTTCGCGCCAGGTATTGGGTTCGGCAGCCCGACAGGAATAACGTAAGCCGACTTTTGCCAGGACGGTTGCTGGCTTGGGCCCGCGAACCACTACCGATGTGCGAGTCAGTGCCTGCAGCAGTGGATCATACAGATCCTGAGAACGGGCGACATCAAACAGGGCCTCTGTTCCGACGCCGGTCATCAGCACAACGATGGAGAACTCGTTCTTCAGAAGTCGTCGGATTGCTGCGACGGCTTCCGGATTGTTCTCGATCGGCAGCTCACGCATCGATGGAGCCGATAACGCTTTCACACCATGCCGTTCCAGCAGAGAACACATTTCTGCAGCGCGGCGGCTTTCAAAGGAGCAGAAAACTGGCTGGACACTCATGCTGGCTCCCTGTCGACGTCCGCTTTCAGCAGGATCCGATTGCCGTTAGCGGTCGTTCCGGTAATGGCCCCGTGTGGTCCGAGTGCCATCGGGGCCTGACTGTTCCGCGAATTGAAATGAAAGTGTGGTCCGGCGGAAAGACTACCGCGTCTGAATTTCGGAATTCCCCGGATTTCCCCTTCGAATTCCCGGAGTTGCCGTTTCGGATTCAAAATCCTGCCTACAATTCGGCGGGGGCGGGACTGCTGTCTGCTGGCTGATTCGATCGCCTTATCCGGCGTTGACCGTCACCCGGTGAGTGTGTGTCCCCAATGCCGAACGTTAACTCTGCGGAAGGAAATGCTGCTGTGAATGTCAGCCGGAACACAGGAGACGAACGCCGGGGAGGCATTGTACATACGTACCAGCAGTACGATCCTCAGGCAATTCCAGCCCCCTCCACGCCTCCACCAGATTTGGTGTCCCCGGTGTTTGAGCACATGCTGACATGGGGCTCAATGCGTGAGCTGACCGAAGAAGAGCTGGCAAAGGCAATCCGGCTTGATCCCGGCCAGTTTCCCGGGCTGGGGCCCAGCCTGGAAGCTCTGAAACGCATGCTGGAGGAGCGGAAGCAGAAGATCCTCAGCACCTGGGAAACTCAGGATGTTCGGCGTAAAGCTGTACGTCGCGTGGCAGATGCCGCGAGGGATGCAAGGCCCCCCGGACAATTCTCAAAGCCCTTCTGGAATGCCATTAAACAGGAACAGATCTACCAGCTGGAAAATCTCTGGTACCGAGCGGAACGTATCGCTCCCGATTTCGCCGGACGCCTGACTGGTCTGATGGAGGCCATGGGAGAAAAGTACCAGGTCGAAATGCTGGCGTCTCGATACGAGTTCACTGGCACCCGTTCCATGAAGGTCCCGCAGGCTCTGGAGATCTTTGCCGAACTTCAGAAGATCGATGAGCTTCTGAAACAACTGGAGGATGCCCAGCAGAATGCACAACTGGCCATTATTGATCTCGAAGAGTTGAGCGAATTCGCCGATCCGGAGACGATGGCCAGTCTGAATCAGTTTCAGGAGCAGATTCAGCAGCATCTGAAAAATCTGATGGAAGGACAGGGACTAACCGGAAAGAACGGTCAGATCCAACTGTCGCCCAAAGCGTGGAAGTTGTTTCAGGGGCGACTGCTGCAGCGTATCTTCAGTGACCTCAAAGCGTCCCGGTCCGGACGTCATCAGGGCCCCGTGGCTGGCGACGGAGTGGTCGAGCTGCAACGGACACGGCCGTTTGAGTTTGGTGATTCGCCTTCGCAGATGGACATCCCGCAGACGTTGATCAATGCGATGCTGCGACAGGGCAACGAACGCCCGGTGCGTCTGCAACAGCGCGATATCGAGATCCATACCACTCGCAACAACCCCAAATGTGCCACTGTCGTGCTGATGGACATGAGCGGTTCGATGCGCTACGACGGGCAGTACACCAACGTAAAACGAATGGCCCTGGCGCTGAACGGGTTGATCACGTCCGAGTTCCCCGGGGATTTTCTGCGGTTCATAGAACTGCATACCTTTGCGAAGGTGGTTGCACCAGGGGACTTGATTTCCCTGATGCCGAAGATTCCCACAATCACCAGTCCTGTGGTGCGGTTGCGGGCCGACATGAGTCGTGAAGATGTTTCCGAGGTCCACATTCCTCCGCATTTCACCAACATTCAGCACGGACTGCAGTTGGCACGTCAGTTTCTGTCCCTGCAGGATTCTCCCAATCGCCAGGTCATTCTGATCACTGACGGTCTGCCAACCGCGCATTTCGAAGGCAGCCTTCTGTACATGCTTTATCCGCCGGATCCAAAGACGGAAGAAGCCACGCGCCGCGAAGGCCTGCTGTGTCGCCGGGAGGGAATCACGATCAATATCTTCCTGCTGCCCAGCTGGTCGCAATCTCAGGAAGATGTCCAGTTTGCTCACAGGCTGGCAGAAAGTACCGGCGGGCGAGTCTTCTTCACAGCCGGCAAGGATCTTGATCGCTACGTCGTCTGGGACTACGTCAGCCATCGTCGCGAAATCATCGGTTAGCGATACACCAAGGCGGATCCGCGATATCCTCCCGCGCTGCAAGCACTCTCCAGCTGAGGTGGCCGCTGGCGGGCTGCTAACGTGACATCCATTCCGAGGGGGGATCCGGTTGCTGCCAGACGCTCATGCCCCCATCCACCAGCAGCATCTGGCCATGGATATGCTCCGCCGCGTCGCTCAGCAGAAAGACAGCCGTGCCTCCGCAGACTTCCGCGCCGGGAACGACGCCATTGGGAGTGTGAAGTTCCATCCAGCGACGAATGCGATCATCCTTCAACGCAGGCTCGGTGAGAGGCGTCCGGAAGAGTCCGGGGGCCATGCCATTGACACGAATTCCATGCGGGGCGAGTGAAACACACAGGGAACGCACCATGGCATCAATCGCCCCTTTTGATGTGTCGTAGGCCACGTGAACCGGCTCGGAAAGCCGACCATTGATTGACCCTGTCATGAGAATGCGTCCACGGACTCCCTCAGCCATCCAGCGTTTCGCAAAATACTGAACGAGCACATACTGTGAGTACACGTTGAGTTTCATTGTGCGGTCGAAAACTTCAAAAGGCATTTCGAGGAACGGTTCATCGATGAACGTACCCGCATTGCACACCAGAGTATCGATTGCCGGACAACAGCTGACCGCTGCCTCGGCAACGCCCACGGGGCCGCCTGGCATCGGATCAGCCAGATTCCCGATCACCAGCGGCGCGGGGACCCCCGATTTTCCGCAACGTTCAATCGCGGCCTGGGCTCGCGCATCACGAGTCAGACCATGCAGTACGACGTCCGCCCCCGATTGGCTCAGAGCGGCCGCAATCTCCAGCCCGATTCCCTGGGTACTTCCTGTGACCAATGCCTTTCGACCAGCCAACTGCAACATGTTTCTGCCCTGCCCTTTCTCTGTGTGCTCCGCGTTTGCCTGTTGGTCTGTTTACAATCCCGCAATAGCCACGCAGCGCGGCCGCTGAGCAGACGCGGTCCCGCCTCCGGCTTGGGCTGATGTCGATCTCAGCCCGGCAATCACCCGGTGACCGCTCAAAGTTGCCAGCCGCCGCGGACAGCTGCCTGACGCATCATCGAGTGCCGAATACAGCTGTCTGCGGCATGCATGCCATGCCGGTGTGGGCAGGCCGAACGCTCAGAACCCAGCCTTCAGTGGTCGCAAATGCCGACCAAAGTGATCGGCCAGAACTTCCGCATAAGTCTCCGGATGCGCCAGCAGAATGGAACGAATTGCCGGGCCGAATTCCGTGTGCGTGAGCGTTGAACCGAATGTGCAGTGCAGAATCTGCCGCCCCGGTTTGGTAAAGCCCACACCTTCAGGGACTTCCTCCCACAGCTCGAGGTATTCGCGCTCCAGGTCTCGCACGGAGGAAATGAGCTCCGGTGCGGGAACACCCGACACAGTTGCCGACACATGATAGGTGGCTTTGTCAACGTCGTATCGGCTTCGGGCAAAGTTAACGATCGCCCGGAAGAGAGATTCGTCATGTCGAGCAACAACGCGTAGTGCCTCGAGATAACTTGTCCCCGCGGTCTTCACGTGAAACTGTCCCTGAGTCGCACGGCTCAGGAGGCTGTACATGGAGAGCTTATCAGAACCGGAGTGCAGACTGAGCTTATACGGTCCCACCATTTTCGCAATGGCCGCATGATTGGCGAGGGATGCCTCGAGGTCCGTCAGGCTTCCACGAAAATCCACGCCCTTTTCGAAGTCACCAATGAAACGCGGTGCGAGGCTGACCAGAGGCATGCCGGCCTCCAGGCACTGCTCGGCAATGATCAAATGCTCTGCCAGCGTCGTGGGCTGGTCCGTCTCATCCACAGACAATTCGATTTCATAATCTCGCCCAGCCTGCTCATGCACGTGACGAATATGATCAGCAAGTTTTACAGCATGCTGAATGGCCGCGCCGTACTTGACAGCGGCCCGCATGCACGCCTGCTCATCCAGATCGACCTGAGTCCCGTTGGCCAGCCGAATACGACGCCCCGCATACTTTTCAAACCACGGTGCTGACTCTCTTGCGGCTGCAAATCGGGTTCGCAGAGTCGCCTCGTCGTAGTTGTCTGCCTGCTGGTCCACAGCGCCCGATGGATCTATGGTAAAAAATGTGAATCCCGCGGCCGCGGTGATGTTCACATCCTCCGGTGTCTTCAGATGGTCTGCATCCGCTCCCGTGGCCTCGGTCCAGCCCGCATGAGCCGCTCCACGCAGCGCGTCGTCCATCACCTGAACTGCCGTTCTCTGCGTCCGAGCCATCTCCCGGATCGACTGCTGCGGAAAAATCGGCTGGATACCCGCACCATCCTGACGCATCGCCGCGACATGTCCAGGTGTTGCCAGTCCCGTCCGATCACCAAATCCAAAGCTCGGATTCAATCCCAGAGTTCTGCATTGAGGAAAACTCACAATCATTCCTTCTGTTCACGTCTGACGATGTTACTTCGATTCTGTACTTGTTTTTTGCCAGCAACCCGGGGGAAACCGATCCCGGAAACTCCCGGGCTACGCGCGGCGTTCACTCCCGGGTTCGTTCCGCATGTCTGGTGACAGCCTCAGCCTCTGCAGACCCGAATGATCTCTCGACAGAAGTCCGGAAGATCGTCGGGGCGACGACTGCTGACAAAATGTCGGTCCACGACAACCGAACGGTCTTCAAATAAGGCTCCGGCGTTCACAAGGTCATCCCGAATCCCGGGTGATCCGGTCACCTTAACTCCACGATAGACACCTGCCGAAATCGGAATCCAGCCGCCATGGCAAATGGCCGCGACGAGTTTCCCTGAGTCAGCAAATTCCCGCGTTAACCGCAATACGTCCGGATCTCGTCGCAGCTTGTCCGGCATCCAGCCACCGGCGCAAATCAGGCCGTCATAACCTGGCGAAGTCACTTCGCTGATCGCCAGATCGGCAATGCACGGATAGCCATGCTTGCCGGAATACTTCTTGCCGGCATCCTGCGCGGCCACGTCAAACTCTGCCCCCGCCTCAATCAACCGCAGCTTCGGATACCACAGTTCGAGGTCTTCGTAATCTTCACCCACAAAACACAGGAACCGTTTGCCTGCCAACTCGCTCATGAACCATGACTTTCAGAAAATACCAGGAAGCTCAGGATCGGTGTTGATCACCCTATCAGCGCAATCGGCCCGTTACAATTCAGGAATCCCCGCTGTCACGTGCCTTTTCGTGTCCGGTAGAAATTGGTGGCCCCGCTCACTGTGTCAGTCACCTGGGCCCAGGCGAACGCTTCAAATCCTGCCGATCTGTGAATCAGCAGTTCCAAGCTGAGCAATTTGCTGCCTTGTACCTTTCTCAACTTGACGTCGCTGAATCCTAACGCACAGGATTCAGTCCTAACAGGCGTCGCAGCAAGCCAATCTGCCCGGCGTGAATCATCTCGTGGTGTGAGCAGAACAGCAGACATCCCAGCTTGTTGGGATACACGGCCCAGGGCGGATCCACAGGTTCCGAAAGCAGCGATTCCTGATACCCCGATAACTCCAGCAGGGACTGCTCATGCACTCGATCAAACACCTGCCGGATTTCTGCGACCGAAGGATTTCGTGCAGGATCAGCATCGGGAGCTGTTCCCCGACTGAATTTCTTGCGGAATGTGGATGACATCAGATCCGGATCCGCGTCAGCACGGCCACGAATTCGAAACAGACACAATCCATACTGTGCCATCGCCAGATGGCCCACCTGCCATGCCACGTGACTCGTAGCGCCGGCCGGTTGCACGAACCACTGTTCCTCAGGAATTTCCGCCAGCAGCGACTGTGTGTAATCGCGGGCAAATCGAATCTGGGCGATCGCCAGTGTCAGCTCTGTGCTCATCTTTGTGAACTTCTCCATCGGTTGTGGACTTGTCTGCTCCAGTCCTGTTGCAGGCGGAGCACTGGTTGTTGTGCAAGCCGTTCCGGCGGTCCCGGACCAGTCTCATAAAAAAGTCTGGTGGCCAGTCTGGCTGATCGCCAGTTGCACCGCGGCAAACTTGTACAGTTGATGTGCTGAAGAAACGAGCTTGCCGACGCCGGAAGATCCCACAGGTAATGGGATGTGACTGTTGTCCAGTCCCACCACATTCGGACAACCGGTAGCAACCGCAATGGCTGAAAAATCGCTGTAATCATCGTGTGGCAGAAGCACGACATTCCTCGAGTTTTGAGGTTTTTTCTGCCTCTACCGCATGTGCACTTTAGGCAACATGGCAAATCTTTGTTTTCCGGGAAAGAACGATTGTTTACCTGAGACACCTGGGCAGAATCCCATCTGACGTGTTCCCTGCTACAGGACGTGCAGGTGGTCGTGTTTCCCAATCCTCCCTCTTTTCCGGACGCAAACCCCATGCGATTCATTCTTCTATCGGCACTTGTGGCAGTCGCCGTTTCAAATTCGACGGCTCTCGCAGACTACATGATCGGGTCCGTAGCGTTCGAATCCTCCAGAACGCCCGAGACTGGCTCACTGAATCAATCCATTACGTTTTTCAATGTGAAATCAATTTCAAGTGTCACTGGAGACTTCTCAGGACTGCCCGTAGGTACTGCGTGGGGAGGATTCACCCTTTCTGCAGCCCCCAGCACCGGTCAGATCATTAACATTTCCAGCGCGGGTTTTGGTTTATTTTCCGGAGTCGTTACGTCTGGTTCTTCCGAGTTCGAAGTCGCAGGGCAGTTCTTTCGGGCTGTAACAATCAAGGGAACGTGGACTCCGGGGACTCTGAGTTTCTTTGCTGGTAACGCACAATCGCATCTGGCTGACCTGACGATTGCCCTCACTCGCCCTAGCTCCGCTGCTTCGGCCATGAACAGCGCGATCACCTTCCAGGCGCATGGAATGGCCCCTGTTCCCGAGCCCTCTACCTTTGCAGTCATGGGAACGGCTCTGGTCGGTCTGGTCTGGATGCGTCGCAGGCGAATCGCAGTAAAATCAGCGACAGAGCAGGAGTAGGTCTGATCACCGCCACAACACGAGTGGTTTCCCGCGAAAAGGACGGCTCTGCCGTCCTTTTTTGTTTGCGCTTCACAGAATGGTATTTTTGCCGGAGTCGCAGCGGTCGATTCTGATCTTGCGACAGCAAAGAGGACTCGAGAAAACTCCCTGCGGCGGAATCGCACAGCCGCACGGCGACGAAAACCGATCCTGCAGTCACGATCGGAAATGAGAGTATCGCCCACGTCCGTCGGCACCGCCAAACTTGAAACCGCTGGCGGGCAGCAATCCCTGCCCCGGCGACGTGCCTCGCCATGACTCGTACCCTCGGCACACCCACGATTCCCCCGAGTTGAAGGCGACCCATCAGGTGCGACCCATCAGGTGCGACCCATCAGGTGCCACGTGCGACCCATCAGGTGCCACGTGCGACCCATCAGGTGCCACCCACCCATCAGCGTGCCACGTGTCGGGGAACCCGGTTCCCGTAATCGCTGAGAAAGCGATCTTGCCATCTGTGCTGAATTCAGCACGTGTATCGATCAATTCGCCTCGATAAGGCGCACGCTGAAAGAGCGACAAAATGGGTGGCACCCAGGCGGCACCCGGCAACCGCGCGGCACTCGGATATCCACCAACTCGCACGGTGGGTGGCACCGATTTGTGCGGTGTGTGGCACCGATTTGTGCGGCACCGATTTGTGCGGCACCGATTTGTGCGGCACCGATTTGTGCGGCACCGATTTGTGCGGTGGGTGGCACCGATTTGTGCGGGGCCTTCTCCGGAATATCGGCGGGGAATTCTGCGAGGCCAGCATGCGGGGTGCCCATCAAGGTGCCAGCCACCATGGTGCCATCACGCTGCCATCGGGATGTCAACAGACTCGAAAACGGTGCCAGCAATCGGAGGAAAGCGATCGTGACATCTTTGGTGAACTTAGCACCTGTGCCGATAAACCCGCGTTGAGAAGTCACATGGGAACAGCTCAGCTGGGTGGGTGGCACCCAGAAGGGCACAGCTGGGTGGGTGGCACCCAGAAGGGCAGCACCCGAGAAGGACAGCCAAAAGGGTGGTGGCACGGATTTGCCCACATTTGTGGCCCCCCGGAAGGTGGGTGGCACCGATTTTTGGTTGTGACGGTTGTGACGGTTGTGACGGTTGTAGCGGTTGTAGCGGTTGTGCCGGCGTGGTGGTTTTCCAGTACGGGAATCATGCAGCATTTGTTGCGGTTCTTGTTGCTATCCTGCGTTACCCTCAGAGAATCCCCAGTCGTTAGAGGGTCCCCAAACGGATTTTCCGTTCAGGATTCCCCAGCCCTCGCGTGTTCCCCAGGATTCGCAACCATGAAAACCTGCATTCTCGGTACTTTGATGTTTCTTGCTCTGACCGTTTCCGCTCAGGCGGCTTTCATCTCCGGAGTTGTCCAGTTTGAAAGTCAGGTGACTCCCAGTACGGGATCTCTCAACCAGGCCATCACCTTCGCCACGATGAAAACGACCGTTGGGACTGGTTTTTTTTCGGGCTTTCCAGAGACGCACTGGGAACCGTTCGCCCTTCCCGTTGGTCCCTCAACTGGCCAGTTCGTCTCACTGTCCACTGCTGATTTTGGCACCTTCACTGGCACTGTTACTGTCGATTCTGGTGAGCTTCCTGTCTCAACAGGCTTCTTCCGGAACATCATTATCGATGGTGGGTGGGTGCCCGGGACCTTGAGTGTTTTCAATGGCTTCAGAGATCCGGTTCAGGCTCGCTTCTTCATCACACTCAACCGTGACGCCAGCACGGGGATGACAATCGTTCCGACGTCCATCTTCCAGGCTAAGGGGATTCCGGTTCCTGAACCGGCTCTTGGCTTTGGCGTACCGTTGGCACTGACTGTGGCTGGTCTGGTTTACCGACGTCGGCAACGCGTCGCTGCCGCTGTGTCAGCCGCCTGATCGTCAGGATCCTGATCACTTCACACAGCTTCACCGCGACCGTTGACCGGTCTCATCTGCAGCGGGAACTGGCGGAGGCGTCATGGTGCTGTCAGCCTTTTGGCACAGCGGATCATGCGTCCCCGCTGGTTCCCGCTTGTCATTTGCTGGGAACCAGCGTACTTCGCCAGAGGTGGTGATCCCCCTTGCGAATTGTTTTTAAAGACTTTCGGTTCTGCTGCTCGCGGATCTTCCGATGATAACCCACCGGCAAATGCAGCACTCGGCACTCGTAGTGACGCGCATTGCGACTATGGCAACTGCGACTGCTGCCCGAGGCTTGCCCGGCTCGCCATCACGTTCTTCACATCGGGTTTGTCTCATGTGTTCAGCCCGGATGGACAAGGTCGGAGAGTGATCGAATTCCGATCATTTCCCGATTGACGAGCGGTTCTCCGAATGCTTTTCCAATGGTCCAGCCCCAGTAGCGAGCTCTGTCGCGGATATCATCGATGGCTGTGGGGAATTGCGGACTGCGTCCGGTGATCAGCTGACTCTCGTAGGCCTTCACGGCATTCATCTTCGTCTCAATCACGTCCGAGATATCCATGACGATGGAGGCGGACGGGTGAATTCGAAGATGGATGCTGAAGTAGTGCAGCATGACCGGCGTCCACCAGGGATTTCCTGACAGGTCACTGCGACTGAGTTTGGCCCAGAATCTTGCTTCATCGCAAAGGGCCGCAGCGGCTACGTGATCCGGGTGCACATCCTGCCAGTATGGAACCAGCAGCATGCGTGGTTTGACCTCCCGAATCACCTCAGCCAGTTGCCTGCGATGATCCAGAGTCGCCTGAAGGCTTCGGTTCGGAAGTCCGAGGTTTCTGCGCCAACTGAGTCCGAGGACTTCAGTAGCGCGGGCCGTTTCCTCGGCTCGCACTTTCAAAGTGCCGTGTGGTGTGGGCTCTCCGGAAGTCAGATCCAGGACTCCAACCTGCATATTCTGCCGGATCGAAGCGGCGATCGTACCGCCTAAGCTGATTTCCGCATCATCCGGATGAGCTGCCACGACAAGAATATCCAGCGTTGCCATGTTTTGTTCTCACAAACCCGCGCTGCCTGATTACAGTCCCGCATGGACAGTCACAGCGACTTCGTCTTTTCCCAATCGGCATTTTTGCTGTGCCCCCTGTCTCAAAGTCCGCCTACACCGGAGAAAACCATGTTACCACGGCCAATGCTCCTGCCTGCCGTTCTGCTGCTCCTGCTGGCGGGCTGCAGCCTTGTTGAGCATCCGAAGACCGCATCCCGCCGTTTTGGTCGCATGTTCACTCCACGCCCGTTTGATGGGGAAAGTGTGGATGAGGACAATGGGGAATGGGATTTCGTCGGCGATGAGGGCCGCGCAGAGTATGACCGCGAGCAGGATCCGGATCCCTGGTTCGGAAAATACCTGATGTCCGACAAGGCACGGTCAATCGAGCGTAATCTGGGGATTGACTACTGACGAACGCCGATTCCCCGCTTGTCCATGACGTCCTGCAGTGCTCGGGGTGAATTCGACGAGGACCAGCAGCCGGAGCACAACCAGTCCCGTTGTGGCTATCGAAACATGCCTTCGTCGGGAAACGGCCGGATGCAGAGGCCTGCCCGCCCTCCGACGTTTCAGCGGTCTGACGGCTTTTCCTGTTCCGTTTTCTTACCTGCTGTCAGGGCCGAGTGTTTTGCTATGTTCGGTGTTATCAATGTCAACAAGCCTCAGGGAGTGACTTCCCGGGATGTTGTGAATCAGATTCAGCGGCTTGTAAAGCCGCTGAAGGCTGGCCATGCGGGCACGCTGGATCCGCTGGCAACGGGAGTCCTGCTGGTCTGCATCGGTGATGCCACCCGGTTGGTTACGTTGCTGCAGGAGCGTACAAAAACCTACACGGCCGAGTTCACTCTCGGACAAGTCAGTGATACGGACGACAGTACCGGGCAGATTACTCAATCCCCGCAACCAGCTATCCTGCCTGATGTCGGGGACATCACCTCGGGACTGATACAACTGACTGGCGTTGTCACTCAGGTACCGCCGGCGTTCTCTGCGATCCATGTGCAGGGGCAACGGGCTTACGATCTGGCCCGCAGTGGGGCCGAGTTCACGCTGGCGGGGCGTGAAGTCGTCGTCTACAGCATTGAACTGCTGAAGTGGGAGTGGCCATTACTGCAGTTGAAGATCACGTGCGGCTCCGGTACCTACATTCGTTCCATCGCGCGCGACCTCGGTCGGCTTCTTGGGTGTGGCGCGCTGATGAGCCAGCTGGAACGAACGGCAATCGGTGAGTTTGTGGTAGAGCAGTCAGTACCTCCGGAGGCACTGACCAGGACGGCGCTGGGTGGCTTTGTCATTCCGGCCACTCAGATCACAGCCCCCCTGCCCCGCTACTCCTGTACGGATCAGGATTGCCGAGACATCGTCTGTGGCCGAGCGCTGGTGATCGACAGTGTTCGATATGTCGACGTGACACCGCCGTTATCGGGAACGCTGGTGGCGCTTTCGGATGAGGGCTACGAGCAGCTTTACGGACTGGCGGTAGTCACAGAAAAGGGAACTCTGCAGCCGAAGAATGTGTTTCTGCGAACAGCACCACCGAGTGGCGGTGCAGGTCCCAGCTGACGGCCGTGAGATTTCCCGACTTCAAAGAACTCCGAAAGTTTCAAAGGCCTTCGTGGCTGACATTCCTCCGCGGATCGCTGCACGCACTTCGTTTTCTGCATGCGCTTTGATCCACGCCGCCCGTACGACCTGGTTTTCGACCGCTGCCGGGACGACCACGACTCCGTCTTCGTCTGCTGCGACAAGATCACCGGGGCAGAAGCGAATCCCATCGAGTTCGACGGGAATATCCAGATCGATCACGCGTTGTCGATCCCGACTGTCGTACGGGTTGGTGCCGCGTGCGAACACAGGAAAATTCATCGCGCGTATTTTGGCGAGGTCGCGGACTGCTCCATCCACAATCACACCTGCACAGCCGGTATTGCGTGACGCGGTGGTCAGTAATTCTCCCCAGATTCCGGAGCGATTTGATCCGGAGGCGCTGCAAATCAGGACGTCGTCGGGTTGGCAGGAATCGACGGCTTTGAGTTCCAGTTCATAGGGTTGAGGATCCGAGTGGGCCATGTCGGCCCAGAGTGTGGTTCGGCAGCGGCCAATCAGGGTGACGTTAGGCATGGTGAGGGGACGCAGGGGCAGTCGTGGCGACTGTCGGGGAAATCCTGCCGCATCGAGTGCATCGCAGAGCAGCGGGACCGACAGCACTTGCCGCATCATGGCAATTGTGATGACTTCAGGGGGATTGATAGGCATTGAAGGGGTCCGGATGGCGGAGGAACGGAAAAGCCCGACTCCTGCGAGTCGGGCTTTGAAAAACGATCATTGTGACTTCGCGCCGGAGGCACTGACCCGAGACCGGAATTGAAACGGCAGGGTTGATCCGGAGCGTTATCGCAGCGTGGCTGGTTCAGATATAGCGATTGATCAGGTTTTCCAGCATTTCCTGACGACCGCTGGAGTTCGGGGCGGCATCGCCTTTTTCCAGCATGTAGGTTTCCAGATCTGTGAGACTGGCGGCGCCCGTTTCGATGCGGCGACCGATGCCGTCATCGAAGCTACTGTAGCGTTCGTGCACAAAGGAGTCGAGCACTCCGTCCGCACGAATGGCCGCTGCGATCTTCAATCCTCGGGCGAACGCATCCATACCACCGATATGGGCATAGAACAGGTCCACCGGATCGATGCTTTCGCGGCGTACTTTAGCGTCAAAGTTCGTTCCGCCCGGTTGCAGTCCGCCCTGCTTCATGATCACCAGCATGATCTGTGTGGTCAGGTAGATATCTGTGGGGAACTGATCGGTGTCCCAGCCGAGCAGGAGATCGCCGGTATTGGCATCGATACTTCCCAGCGCCCCCTGGATTGAGGCATATTCGAGTTCGTGCATCATCGAGTGTCCGGCCAGGGTGGCGTGGTTGGTCTCGATGTTCAGTTTCACCACATCGAGCAGTCCGTACTGCCGAATGAAATTCAGACAGGCGGCGGCGTCGAAGTCGTACTGATGCTTGGTTGGTTCTTTGGGTTTGGGTTCGAAGAGGAACTGCCCCTTGAAGCCGATGGACTTTGCGTAGTCGTTGGCGAGGTGCATGAACCGAGCGAGGTGATCAAGTTCACGTTTCATGTTGGTGTTATAGGAACACATGTAGCCTTCACGGCCACCCCAGAACACGTAGTTTTCGCCACCGAGTTCCGCTGTGACTTCGATTGCCTTTTTGACCTGTGCTGCGGCGAAGGCAAACACATCCGCATTTGGGCTGGTGGCCGCACCGTGCATGAATCGGGGATTGGAAAACAGGTTCGCGGTTCCCCAGAGCAGCTTGATGCCGGTGGTCTGCTGAGCCTCTTTCAGTTTTTTAACGACGGCGTCGAGGTTCCGGTTGCTTTCGCGCAGTGAGGCGCCTTCCGGGGCGACATCACGGTCGTGGAAACAGTAATAGGGTACGCCGAGTTTGGTCATGAATTCGAAGGCGACATCCACGCGACGCAGGGCGTTATCGACGGAGTTGGTACCGTCGTCCCAGGGGCGTTTCAGTGTGGGAGAACCGAATGGGTCTGTGCCATCACCGCGGAAGGTGTGCCAATAGCACACGGCGAAACGCAGCCAATCCTTCATGGTGCGTCCTTCAACGACCTCGGCAGGATTGTAAAAACGAAATGCCAGCGGATTTCTGGACTGTGGACCTTCGTAAGAAATCTGATCAACTTCGGGGAAATAGGTGGGCATATGCAATACTTTCCAGCAATTATCGGAACGATGGTATCAACCACGAGCAGACGCACGCAGGCGGCGCGAAGATGCTTACGGAGCGGCAACGTGATGCCTGCACATGATGCTGAAGTTTAGCAACCCGCCGCAGGGATTGAAGAGACGCCGACAGGCATCTCGATAATCCCGGGCAGATCCCGTTCAGACACTGGCATTTCCCCATGAAATTCCCGGCAGGGCCGGCTTCGGATTTTTCCCGGATTGATCAAACCCGGAGGATGCCACGTTTTCCTGGCCTGTGCGAATTGCAAGCCGCTGGAAAGTCGTCATAGTGAAGGTTCATTGCGGCGATTCTTCGTGAGGTCGTGGTACAGCCCCGACTAACTCCATCCGATGCTTCGACTGCACAATTCGGAATTGTGACCGGGTTGTTGTTCTGTGTTCGGCCAGTCTGCTTTTGAAGTATCCGGGCCATCTCCCTTCCAGGAGCATTCCTCATGTTCTTTCGTTTGCTGCGTTCTTTGCCCAGCGCTGTGACAGCACTGGCGCTCCTCTGCCCCGTCGCATTCGCTCAGGATGGTGAAGCCGAGGCTCCCAAGGCCCCGTTGAAGCTCGAATCGACCCGTGAAAAAGCCAGCTATGGCATTGGTTACAACATTGGCATGAATATCAGTCGCGAAGGTCTGGACCTGGATCCTCAGATCATCGCCGCTGGTATCGCCGCTGCTCTGAAGGGTGAAAAGGCCGCCCTGAAGCCGGAAGAAATTCAGGCTGCGATGGAAGCATTGGCAGAGCAGAAGAACGCTGCCAAGCTGGCCGAAAACCAGAAATTCCTCGACGGTAACAAGGCTCAGAAAGGCGTCAAGGTCACCAAGTCCGGTCTGCAGTACCTGGTGGTCAAAGAAGGTGACGGACCTGTCCCGACGGCCAAGAGCAAAGTCAAGACGCACTACCGCGGCAAGTTGCTGAATGGCACCGTGTTTGATCAGTCCTACGAGGGCGAGGCGCCGGCTGACACGGATGAGCCTGTCTCCTTCGGTGTGACTCAGGTGATCAAGGGCTGGACAGAAGCTTTGCAGCTGATGAAGACCGGCTCGCATTATCGGTTGTTCATCCCCAGTGAACTTGCCTACGGTTCTCGTGGAGCCGGTGGGGCAATCGGTCCCAACGAAGTGTTGATTTTCGAAATTCACCTGCTGGAAACCGCTGACGAATAAGCACGTCGCTTCCGACATGCAGGCTACGGCCTTCCTTGACTGCAAGTCCCCTGTGTCGCATGACACAGGGGACTTTTGCGTTTTTGGCGGGCTCAGTCGCATTCCCGACGCTGGCTGGACATAATTCGGTGCAATATGCCCGCCGGGGCGATGTCCGACTGGTCAGCCGTCCGGCGTGGCAGGCTTGTCCCACCAACGCTTCACAGGAGTCAGTTCATGTCCACCACGGAATTGTCCCCCTTCTCTGCTCCGGAAATTCGTCAGACCGGGATTCTGATCGGTGACGAGTTTCGTCCGTCTGTCAGTGGCAAGACCTTCTCAACGGTCAATCCGGCCACAGAGGAAGTGATTTGTGAGGTGGCGGAGGGCGATGCCGCAGACGTTGATCTCGCCGTACGTGCGGCGCGTATGGCGTTTGAATCGGGGCCCTGGTCACGGATGGACGCCCGTGATCGAGGACGCCTGCTGAATCGGCTGGCCGACCTGCTTGAGAAAAACTTTGATGAGCTGGCAGCGCTGGAAACTCTGGACAATGGCAAGCCGATCAGCGATTCCCGAGCTGCCGATCTGCCGCTTGTGATTGACTGCTTCCGCTACTACGCGGGTTGGGCAGACAAGATTCATGGCAACACGATTCCGATTCGTGGAGATTATTTCTGCTACACGCGGCGGGAACCGATTGGCGTTTGCGGGCAGATTATTCCCTGGAACTTTCCCATGCTGATGGTGGCGTGGAAATGGGGCCCGGCGCTGGCGACGGGGAACACGATTGTTATGAAGCCGGCGGAGCAGACGCCGTTGACCTGCCTGCGGATGGCCGAGCTGGCACTGGAAGCTGGATTTCCACCGGGAGTCATCAACGTTGTGCCGGGCTATGGCCCGACCGCTGGTGCGGCCCTCGTGCGTCATCCACAAGTGGACAAGATCGCGTTCACCGGAGAAGGTCTGACTGCGAAGATCATCATGCGTGAGGCCGCAGAAACCCTGAAGCGGCTCACCTTCGAACTGGGAGGAAAAAGTCCGAACATTGTGTTCGCGGATGCGGACCTTGATGCGGCCGTCGCCGGGGCTGAATTCGGTTTGTTCTTCAACCAGGGCCAGTGCTGCTGTGCGGGAAGTCGGCTGTTCGTGGAAGATTCTGTGCATGATGAGTTTGTAGAACGCATGATCTCGCGAATTCGCGATCGCCGGGTTGGCAATCCCTTCGATCAGGACACACGTCAGGGGCCACAGGTGGATCAGGCGCAGTTTGATCGGATTCTGCGTTACATTGATCGTGGACGGGCTCAGGGGGCGGCGTGTGTGGCCGGGGGACGTCGCGTTGGCGACCGTGGGTACTTTGTGGAGCCGACGGTATTTACTGACGTGACGGACGAGATGGACATCGCGAGGGAAGAGATCTTCGGGCCTGTCATGAGCATCCTGCGGTTCAGTGATCTGCATGAAGTCAGTCGTCGGGCCAACAATAC